>MGWC01000040.1:68587-94052 GCA_001800815.1 Euryarchaeota archaeon RBG_19FT_COMBO_56_21 | reverse complement strand
CCTGGACGGGATCATCACGCAGAGGATACTCGATATCGCAGTGGAAAAGAATATCAGCACGGTCGTAGGTGTTAAGCTGGGGAACATCGCCAAGCTCCCGACGAATGTCGAGGTGTTGACGAAGGAAGACCTCAGCTGAACATCGTGACTGAAATGACCACAGAGGAAGACTCTGCCTCGAAGGCTCCCGAGCATCTCGAGGACCTGGAGACAACAGAGGACATCAAGATCTCTCACGACCCGCTAGAGAGAGTCGTTGGTCAGGAGGAGGCAGTCCGCCTTGCGAGGCTGGCAGCGTCGCAGAAGCGGCATTTCCTGCTCGTGGGTCCGCCTGGAACTGGCAAATCGATGATAGCCCAGGCGCTGTCTCTGCATCTTGAGATGCCGACCGAGGAGATCAGGGTCGTTCATAACCCAGAGAACCCCGAGCGGCCAATAGTCGAGGTGCGAAACAAGGCCGAGGTCGAGAAGGAGCTCGAGACCAAGGGCTTCGCTGAGGGAGAGTTCATCGACCCGAAGGAGGCGCCAGTCAACGTTGCTGAACGACTGGGTTACAGGTGCGCAAACTGCGGCACATACTCGTCCCCCAGGGACGGTTTCTGTCCCAAATGCTCCAGGACCAAGGCGGCGCAAGTCAAATCTACGCCCAACAACCCGTTCGGGGACCTACTAGGAGGGCTCGTCGAAGTCACGATGGGTCAGCTCGGAGGAAGGGATCGCGTCACCACGACCAGGAAACGCTTCGGCAAGGAGGAGGTCGTTGTCTTCGAGCGCGCTGGGGAGATGATCAAGGTGCTCGACCAACCAGCGCTCGAGAAGAGGCGTGAACTCGAGAGGGAGAGCCCGAAGAAGGTCATCGTGCCGATCGGGAGGAAGCCTTTCTTGCTCGCCACAGGCGCGAGTGAGGTCGAACTCCTGGGAGACGTCCGACACGATCCCTACGGAGGACATCCGCAGCTCGGCACACAACCTTACGATCGGGTGGTTGCGGGGGCGATCCACAGCGCCCATCAGGGAGTGCTCTTCGTGGACGAGCTGCCGCACCTGGGTCATCTTCAGAGGTTCATTCTAACGGCGATGCAAGAGAAGCGGTTTCCGATAGCAGGGAGGAACCCGCAGAGCGCAGGAGCTAGCGTCCGCGTGGACAACGTGCCCTGCGATTTCATATTCGTCGGTGCGTGCAACATCCAGGACCTGCCGCACATACTCTCGCCACTTAGGTCGAGGATAAACGGCGGGGGATACGAAGTGCTGGTGGAGACGGTCATGCCGGACACGGAGCACAACCGTTTCAGGATCGCTCAGTTCGTTGCCCAGGAGATCGTGATGGACGCGAGGATACCGCATGCGACTCGTGCTGCCATCCAAGAGATCATCGAAGAGGCGAGGAAGCGGGCGAAGGGCATCGACAACAAGGACAGGTCGCTCACCCTGAGGCTAAGGGAGCTAGGCGGATTGGTGCGTGCCGCGGGCGACCTTGCAGTCGTGGAAGGGGCGAAGCTGATCGAGCAGAAACACATCAAGGATGCCCTCAAACGAGCCCGCCCAGTCGAGGAACAGATCAAAGAGCGATACGGCAGCTACATGGCCGGGGTATCCACGGATGTGAGCATTTCCGAGAAAGAATCTTCTCCGTATCATTACTGGAACTATCACGTTCACGACGACAAGAGAGGTTACAGCTGAACCCGCGCTCAATTCTGAAGGCTCTTCATCATCTTCCAAGCTTCCTCTCCGTTGCTGTAGAAGTTCTTGATCTCGCCGGAGATCGCGAATCCCTGACGCTCATAGAAGCCGATGGCGCTCTTGTTGCTCTTCCTGACCTCGAGCACGATCGTATCAAAGCCCTTGGCCCTGCAGCTGGCATACAGCTCAGCCATCAGCACTTTTCCGAGCGACCGTCTCCTGCTCTCAGGGAGGACTGCAAGCATCAAAACCCTCGCGACCTTCTGCCCAGCCGGCACCGCGGCAACGAATCCAATCACCTGCCTGTCGTCGGTGATGACTAGGAATCCTTCCCCCCAGAGATTGTGGACGGTCAAGTACAGGGAAGGCGGATAGTTCTCGCCCAACGACTGATTCACGACCTCAGCGACCTGAGGAATGTCAGTCGGGGAGAATTGACGCACAAGGGTCATGTGGACCCGTCAATCGGATGCCCCATGATTAATCTTGCGCGCTATGAAGACCCCCGCAAGGCTTCCGAACACGCATGCCGTCGCCAAGAGCCACCCGATTCGCTCCTCGAGGAATGACCGCGCTGGCGTGCTATAGGAAGGAAGCACGGTGAAGGACATGATGTCCGTATCGCGGTTGCCCCAAGGATCCTCGACCGTCAACACTGCCTCATGCTTGCCTGGCTCGAGGGCATGGAATTCCAATCTGGAAGCGGACCCGTCAATGTTTCCGTCCGAGTACACATCCCACGACCATGACGAGATGGCGTGATCGTCCCTGGAAGAGCTTCCGTTGAGAACGACACGGTCGCCCAAGCGCACTACGACATCCTCCCCGGCATCGGCTACTGGGGGCGATTCGTCCCCCAGCCAATCGATAGAGAACGCGTTCAAGAAGAAGGATGCGACTTCGGACGAGTCAATGATGAGCGCGAGCTCTCGGTTCCTCGCGAACGAGGCGAAGACCCAGTTATTGCTGGATACCACGCTCAGTCTCTCGTCGATGACGAGACCCTTGTTGTGAAGCAACTCGACTGGCCCTCCCTGATCCATCATGCGGAACTCGCTGGCCTCTCCCACAGACGCTGTCTCAGCGCGAAGGTACTCACAAGTGGCGGTATTCCGCTCAAGGTTGAACCAGCTGGAATCGAACAAGATCCTCGTTGCAGACCCGTTGCGGACTGACGCTGTGATAGCAGCAAGAAGAGGGCTTGTGCAGGTGTCGCTCGACCACCTCGTGGACCACACCAAATCGCTCTGAAACTGCTCACCAACCAAGGATTTGGATTTGGACAAAAGACCACAGATGAAAGGTTCGGAATCAGAGCAGTCCGGAGAGATGTGAACGGAGACCTTTGCGGGACTGCTGGACCGCAGTGGTTCTATCACCCTAGCGGGTTGAGTTGCTTCCTGAGGGCGTGGTAGGATTGCTGCTTCGTCGAACCTGTGATCCAGGCGCCATGCCCTGACATCCGGTCGGGTAATCCTTGAATCAGACTCGAAGAGCCGTCCTAGGTGATCAGCCAGCTTCTGATTCGAGACGAGAGCACCCCAGCCTCTGTTCCCTCTCATCTGGTCTGTTGGGAACGCCGACTCGACGAAATTCTCCGAGAGGACGACGACCTCCAGTCTGTCGAAGACACCGTACTTGGCGTGCAAGTGATAGACGTGTTGTATGATGTCGTTGCTCGCGTTCCCCGACAGCACGCGCACATCGGCTCCACTCTTCGTGAGCACCGAGAGGAACAGGATCTCGTCCTCGCTGAGACCCCCAGCAGGCGCCCCGTCCACGAGAAGCTGAACAATGACACCCCGAGATAATGCTTCCATGATCGAGACACAGAGTTCTGCGGAGGAGGCCTCGTAAGCGCACAGCCTAATGCTCTGCTGAGCTCTGCGGACGCAACCCATCAGGACCGCGAGCGACGAATCAGGACTCGTGAACGCTGTCAACTGCCCCGGTTCGACCTCCACCTGAAGCCCAGGCATGTCCGTGTATCCGTACCTGAATTCACGAAATGGAGCCCAGTCCGAACATCTGTCGGTATCGTGGTAGCCCGGCCCATCTCGCACTCGCCTTAGCACCTCTCCCTGTTTCGGGACGGGAATTGGATCCCCCAGCCACAGCTGCGGAGTGTCTCCTGGTCGTCCATAACATGCGGCGTCAACGACTAAGCCGCTTGGTGCGACGAGAGATATCTCATCACCCAGATCGCCTAGCCTGAAAGTCCCTGCGACCACGGCACCGGGCTCGGTCTCATCATCAAGAGCAATTGCAGGGCGGTGGTCGAATGCGGCAGAGTAGGATGTGGAATTGAAGGACATTGAGATGCTCATGCCTGGCGAAACCCAACAATCGCGCATGATCGCGACGGTCCCTTCCCCGTCAGTCACAGACCAATTCTTCAGGTTGCACGCGGCGGTCCCCGCATTGAACAGGGTCATGTACTCGTCGTCGCAGAGCCCGCGCGGATAGAACTCACAGATGAGCATCGATGGCGACGAATCCAAGAGGCTCGATGCAATAGAATCTAACGAACCTCCAGGGTGACACGGCGCGAAGACCACGAGGGAAAAGAGCAAGGCCGATGACACCGCCGTGATCCGAACGCGCCGCATCGGGACTGATGATGAGTGAATTGCTGAAAACAGGCGCTGTTACACGTACGCTTCGTTCAATCCTTCAATCCTGACACTAGGTCGAGGAGAACTGCCTTCCGATCCTTCGCCTTGACGACGCCACTGGCAAGAAGCACGCCATCGGCTCCAAGTTCTAGTGCCTTGGCGACGTCCCTCCCGTTCTTGACCCCCGCTCCACAGAGCACACCTACATTCCTGGAGATCGTCTTGATTGACTCGACAGTATCCGCAACGATCTTCGGGTTGGCCGTTGTGACGGAAATGTCGCCGCCTATCAGCTCGGGTGGTTCAATGGCTACGAAGTCGGGTTCCATCGCCGCACACGCCCTGCTCACCGCCAAATTGTTCGTGCAAACAATCGAAAGGAGCCCGCTCGCCCTGGTCCGGTCAATGAGCTCGTGTATCTCGGATATCCGGAGGCGCCTTTCGGAATGATTCACCAACGTGCCAGCAGCGCCCGATGCCTTGGCGTTCTCCACAGTCACATGTCCTGTCGTGCTGCCGGAGGGAACACCGTCCAGATGCTGCGCGAACACCGGGATCTTGACCTTGGACGCGACGACGGCCAAATCCATGAGCGGAGGGGCTACGACGATGGAGGCTCCGGTCTCGACGGACACCTGCTCACAAAGAGCGGCGATGGCCAGGGCACCCTGTCCGCTGGCCTCAGGATAAGTCTTGAAGTTGACCACGATGACGGGCTTGCGGACGCTCAGCGTACCCACCTCATTCGAGAGGCTGCATCCTCGGCTCGAGCTTCTTCAGTATCTCGGGCCTCGTTGTGTACTCGAGTTCCTCGGGGGACACTATCCCAGGCATGAACGGCCCGTGCCCACGCATGTAGATGGATATCTCCATGGCCTTGTTCCGGACTGGGTCCCATTCCTTCCCCGCGAAGTAGTCCATCGGCTTGTGTTCTCCGGGTCTCGAGCCTGGCGGCTCGGCGCCCTGGATCTTGCCGTTGGTTATCTGGATGCCCAACGCGCACACTCTCGGTGGGCCATCGTGGTATGTCGGGTCAGACTGGTCGACTCCGCAGGGGAACCATGCCCCGTAGTGCGATCCTCTCATCCATCCGGCGACTAGCTGCGGGAACGCGAATGGCTGCAGAACCTCTCCCACTGCTGGAAGCCCGGACTGGCATCGCACAAGCATCACGGGGTCATCCTTCCCCACATACTTGCCCGCGAGGATGTTCAACTTCTCTGTGGATATGACTGCGGTTATGCCGAGTGTGTGGTGAATGACCCTCTTCACGGCGTACCTCGTCGTGTCGCCTATGAGAGCGAGTATGTCGTACAGCTCCGTGGGCGAACTCATGATGATCTTCTTATGATCCACGACATCGACTATCTCGAGATCGTATCCAAGGTGGGCGCGCGGGTCGATGACGAGTCCGGTAGTCGTGAACGGGTCCATGAATATCTTGGCGACCGGCAGAGAGTAGGCAGCGGGTCCGCACTTGTCCGCCATGAAGACCAACATCGGCTCCGTGGGACGCTCCTCGAACTCCATCTCGGCAGCACCTGGGCCCTGTCCTCTCACGTTCCCAGAAAATGCCTCGGTCAACAGATCCTGTCCGGCAGCGTAAAGGTGCATCTTCTTCGCCTCGTTCGAGGCCGCCATGAACACATTCCATGAGAGCCCGTGTATCTCCTTGTTGTTCTCTCCCTTCCTGTGCGTCATCAAGAGCTGCATATCGTCGCCGCAGCGGGTGACATAGTAGTCGTTCAAGAGGCCGTCCCTGACGGCTTTCCCCAGTAGATCGGATGCGACCTCCATCATCCTAGGATGAGGGCGGGAATGTCCCGCGATCGATCCGACATCAGCCTTTATCAGCGATACAGTAACCTTCTCAGGCATTTCAGCTTCCTCCAAGCGAATTCAGGCGCTCTGATATTCGGGTCCAGCGGATAAGAGGCTCAACATATATTAACCGTTTCGAATCCACCAGCGCACTCGTGCCCGCCCTGCTCGGCAGGCATTGTCGACCAGAGGGGGATGATCACGAGGTGTGGAAAGGCTTAAACACGCATAGAACTCTTCGACGCTTGCGAGTGAAGAAGAGATGGGGTCCGTAGAGGAGCTCAGGCCGATTTTCTCGCCGAAATCCATCGCGGTCATCGGAGCTTCCAGAAGCCCCATGAAGATCGGCTACGAGATACTCCAGAACATCCTGGTCCAGGGTTACACGGGGAAAATCTACCCTATCAACCCCGAAGTGCCCGAGATCATGGGTCTCAAGGTCCAGCCCAGCGTGCTCGCAGTCAAGGACGATATCGACCTGGCGATCATCGCGGTCCCCGCCGAGGCCGTCCCCAAGGTCATGATGGAGTGCGCGAAGAAGAAAGTGAAGGGCGTCATTGTCATTTCCTCCGGGTTCGCCGAGACGGGCGAGAAAGGTAGACTGCTCGAGGAGGAGATACTCCAAATCGCCCGGAAGGGCAACATGCGGCTCATCGGTCCCAACACACTCGGATACAAGGACCCGATAGACAATTTGGATGCAGCTTTCGTTTTCGGCATGCCTAGGCCTGGAGAGATAGCGCTCATCAGCCAGAGCGGCGCACTGTGCATAGGTATGATCTACTACGCCAATGGGGAGTACATCGGCCTGTCCAGGGTGATCAGCATCGGTAACAAGGCTGATGTCGATGACGCGGACCTGATAGATTACCTCGACCAAGATCCCGCGACGAAGGTCATCGCCATGTACATCGAGGGCATAAAGGACGGCAAGAAGTTCCTCGACGCCGCGCGCAGATGTCAGAAACCAATAGTCGTCATCAAGGCCGGAAGGACGCCCGCTGGCTCCGCCGCGGCATCGACCCATACGGGATCTCTGAGCGGTTCGGATGTCGTCTACGATTCTGCATTCCGACAAGTGCATATCCAGAGGGCATACGACGTCATCGAACTGTTCGACTATGCGCGAGCTCTTGCATACCAGCCGCCCGCACTGGGTGACAGAGTAGGAATAATATCGAACGGTGGCGGGGCCGGAATCATGACCGCAGACTGGTGTGAATCCGTTGGACTCAAGGTCCCCAACCTCACCAAGAAGACCATCGACGCACTGCTGCCGCACCTGCCGTCCATCACCACTGCGAGGAACCCGTTGGACGTGACAGGAGACGCAAGATTTCACAGGTACCACGCGACGGGGAGCATCATGCTCTCGGACCCGAACATCGATTCTCTCATAATGGTCTGTGTTCACGCCGGGATCGCGAGGCCGCGGGAATATGTCGGGGCCGTGATCAAACTCGTCGAGGAGAAGAGGAACCTCAAGAAGCCCATCGTCGCGTGCTGGGTCGGCGGACCGGAGATCGATGAGGTCGTGCAGGAGTTGAGGGTCAAGAACATACCAGTATACTCCTCGGCGTCGAGAGCGGCCAAAGCTGTGAAATGCTTGTTCGAGGAGGGCCGCAGGCTCGAGCTCGTCGGGAAGAAGAAACAGGTCAAGGAGAACCATTCGTAGAGACATGCGGCCAGCCCAACCTCAAGAGGCCTGCACTCCAAAGTATCAAATCCTGATTCGCTATCGCCATCTCATCATGCCGCCAAGGAAGGGGATGTGGACAACCTCCGCAGCAGCTTTGTCGGCTGTCGCTTTGTGGGGGCTCGCATTTCCCTTGATCCAGATTGGACTCGAGAGCTTCTCGCCCATCATGCTCGGGCTCGTGAGGTTCGTGCTCGCCTCGGCGCTCATGATTGTGATTTTGTTCTGGAAGTACCCCGCAAATGATATTGCCCGTGTGATCCGGATCGAGTGGAAGCCTTTGCTCGCTCTCGGTCTCCTCTACGTCTCGATACCCAATGTCGCCCAGAACATCGGACTGCAGTACGGCACGTCGTCGATAGCGTCGGTCATTCAGTCCTCCGGTCCGGTGATGACCCTCCTGTTCGCGGTCGTGCTGCTCGGCGAAGGGTTCACGAAGACGAAGGCAATGGGCACCGCCGTCGCCGTGTTCGGTACTCTCCTGCTGGTAGCAAGCGGGGGCGTTTCGCTCGGCGATGAGGATTTCGTTGGCAATGTGTTCATACTCATCTCCGCAACTTCGTACGGCCTCGCGTGGGTGTCCGCGAAGGGGATGCTGGAAAGGAACCCACCGTTCCTGATCATTGGACTCTCGCTCGCCTTCGGCACGGCAGTGCTCGCACTGGCAGTCCCGTTCGAGAGCAACATGAGATTCGAGCTGGACTCCATTTCTGCTCTGAACGTCCTGACCCTAGGAATCCTATGTGGGGCCGTGTCATCCGTGCTCTACCTATCGTCCCTCGAGCACGAGGAGGTCTCGAAGATGGCTTTCTTCATTTACATGATGCCGGTGTTCGCCTCTGCCTTCGCTTGGCTGTTGAGGGACGAACTGGTCGAGCCGTGGACTGCGCTGTGCGGCGTGATCATCGTCATCGGCATAATCATCGCGAATCGGAATGGCTCGAATGCCAAGGAGCGCCAATAGCCATCAGGCATACTGCGACGAGTCCACATGTTCGGCGATCTCCGAAGCCTCACCGGTCACCTGAGGTATCTCACCCGAGATGACTCCTCGATTGTAGAAAACCCTGAACATGACCGGCGCCAGGATTGTCGATATGAATGCCATCAACACGAGGATCGAGAACAGATACAGCTGATCCTGAGCTATGAGCCCGGACTCGACCGCGAGTCTGGCGAAAACCAGCTCGATCGCGCCCTTCCCAATCATCATCGAGCCGATAGCCATGGACTCGTTGTTGCTCAGACCCGACATCCTAGCGGGAAGGTACGATCCCACGAGTTTTCCCAGGATCGCGACGACGGTGACTGCGCCGAACAGTGGCAGGTGGTCTGCGATCGTCGAGAAATCGACGGAGAAGCCGATGAAGACGAAGAATATCGGTGCGAGAAAACCTATCGTGACGCCTGAGAGTATGTCCTCGACGCGTGCCCAGACGCGAAGACCAGTCCCCGCCTCCCTCAGTAACATCCCGGCAATGAAGGCCCCGATCACACCCGGCAGGCCCGACCACTCCGCCAGAACAGCGAATAGGATCGCGATGACGACCGCGACCGCAAACGCCGCTTCTCCGGTCCGCATCCACTTCAAGAGCGAGTATATCTTGGGCACGACGATGCGACCGAACAGGATCGCAAGGGCGAAGAAGAACGTGAAGCTCATTGACAGGTAAAGCACTCTTTCCGTCGTCCTGGTCCCCTCGGCGCTGCCAAGTATCACACCCAATGTGAACAGCAACAGGACGTCCGTGATCAGCGCGGCGCTGATTATCGTGGCGCTGGTCCGGGACTTGAGGACCTCCATGTCCTTCAGGATCCTTATCGTGACGGGCAAAGCTGTGACCGAGATCGCAACGGCCACGAAGGCGAGGGTCAACCCTTCTAGCTCGAACAGCACTCCAACAACGAGCCCGAGCACGAGAGGCAGGAGAAGTCCTGATACCGCGATCAACCCGCCCAAGATGGACGAAGCCCTGATCAGCTTCGGGGAGAACTCGAGGCCGACATACAGCATCAGGAACAGCATCCCGAGGTCGCCTAGGTCCTTGATGAACGCGTCACTGTACATATTGTCCAGGTCTTTGAAGACAAAACCCAGAATGAACGGACCGAGAACGATCCCCGCTAGGAGCTCACCGACGATCGGAGGCTGATGTATCCGAGTGACGACCTCGCCGAATCCCTTCGCGAAGGCGATCATAAGGAGAACATAGACGAGGACGATTAGATCCATAAGGTCACCGGGACAGGCTTTTCGATGAGGAACACTTGCGGGGTCATTAACCTTCCCAGAACCGGCGAAGACGACGGACATCGCAGATTCCGCGGTCGAACAGACTCCGAGAGAACAGTTAATATCCCTAGCTAGGTTATGCCGAGCCGGTGGTACGTACTTGCCTCAGTGGCAGCACATCACTTACTCGAATCAGATAACCACGGAGCACTACGGCAAACAGATCACCGTGGGCGGATGGGTCCAGGACCTCAGGAACCTGGGCGGCATATCGTTCCTCCAGCTGAGGGACAGAGAAGGCATCATCCAGGTCACCTTATTGAAGAAGAAGAGCAAGGAGCTTTTCGATCTCGTCGCATCGCTTCCCCGCGAGTCGGTCGTCCTCGTAACCGGCACGGTCAAGGAGAGCAAGGAGGCGAGGGCCGGATACGAGATACTCCCAGACAAGATAGATGTGTTGAACAGGGCGGAGACACCTCTCCCGCTTGGTGTCGTCGACAAGGTGGGAGCTGACCTCGACACCCGCCTCAACAACAGGTTCATGGACCTGAGGAAGGAGGAGGTTCGAGCAGTATTCCAGGTTGAGGCGAAGGCCATCGAGGGCATCAGACAGTTTCTGCTGGGGAACGGGTTCGTGGAGGTGCACACACCGAAGATAGTGGCAGCAGGTGCTGAAGGAGGCTCTACACTATTCCCCATCAAGTACTTCGACAGGAATGCGTACTTGGCTCAGAGTCCCCAGCTGTACAAACAGAACCTGATGGCGACAGGGTTCGACCGGATATTCGAGGTCGCGCACGCATATCGGGCCGAGGCCTCTGATACAATCAGGCACATAGCCGAATTCATCTCGCTGGACGTGGAGCTTGCCTTCATCGAATCCTCTGAGGACATCATGGCGGTCGCGGAAGGTATCGCGGTCTCGGGTATCGAGCACGTCCGCGCCCACGCTCAAAGAGAGCTCGAGGTCCTAGGCGCGAAGCTCGATAGCCCATCAACACCATTCCCGCGCGTGAAGTACAAGGACGCAATCGAGATCGTCAAGAGGGAAGGGATGAGGATAGAGCACGGGGAGGACCTCGGCACGGAAGGGGAGAAGGTCCTCGGCGAGTACATGAAGCGCGAGAAACATTGTGAACTTTATTTCATCACTGAATTCCCAACATCACTTAAAAGAGGCACTTTCTACGCCAAGAGGTTCGATGAGGACCCCGAGACGACAGGATACTTTGACCTCGACTACCGGGGACAGGAGATTGTCTCCGGCGGACAACGCGAACACAGGTACGCGATCCTAACGGAGCAGATGAGGGAGAACAACCTCAACCTCGAGTCTTTCGATTTCTACCTGAAGGGGTTCAGGTTCGGCATGCCGCCTCACGGCGGGTTCGGTTTCGGGGTCGAGCGGTACGTCCAGAAGATGCTGGGTCTGTCCAACATAAGGGAGGCAGTGCTATACCCAAGAGATCGGGCAAGGCTCATCCCGTAGGCCCGAAGCCCAAGCGCATGCTTATCGAGCTGCCGACCGCGGACGAGATCGACGCCCTGGCCATCACGACCCCGCGCTTCGAAGTCAGGAAGTTCGAGTTCGACCTCGGTGACCAGCCCGCCGACCTGAAGTACTCCCCCTGCAAAGGCCAGATGGTGCTAGTGATCGCAGGCAAGAACGGCATTGCGCTGACTAGGATCAACAAGAAGGCGAGATGGAACTTGCCCAGTGGAAGGATCAGCACGATCGAGGAGGCCACAGCTGCGGCAAAGCGGATCGCGTTGGAGCAGTGCGGCGTCATGATACGTTGTCTCGACCTCGCGGCCATGTACGATGTCATATGGCACTACTCGGACATCACAATCAAGAGACTGCACCTGGTGTATTCCGCCTTGACCGATGACGAGGGTTGCGGAGCGCAGGCGGGCTCCGGAGATGCCGAGGCGATGTTCTTCGATGAGCTCCCGGAGGAGCTGATGGACGACGACCTTGCTGCGTCCGCTGTCACGGACTGTAGCAACAAGTGATTTAATGCCCCTCGCCAATTACTGCCCCGAAGGCGATGGGACGCATTTTTGAGCGGGAGCTCAAGGGCATTCTCCGCGCGGACGAGGACATGCTGTCTCGCGTCACGAAGACCTGCGAGGACACTGAGAAGAAGGCCTACTACCGCATCCAGGAGAGACCCTTCATGGTGATCAGGGGCGCTGGTTCTCTAGGCGTGGACCTCGTGGCAATCAGGTCGGACCTATCCCTGCCCATAGAGGTAAAGAGCTCCGTCAGCGACGTGCTCCGATTCAGCAGGAACGAGAAGCTCGCGGTGCAGGCAGCGGAGATGATGGATGACTGTAGGCGGGTCGGCCTCATGCCCATCTATGCCTTCAGGTACAAACGCCAGAGGGGGGATGCGTGGCGCATATTCACTCTGGATGTTGGACCCATCAATGGCAGGCTCAGAGTCGTCTACAGCAAACTCCCGAAGATCGAGCCATCCAAGGAAGGGAACCTCATCATGCGCTGGCACGACGGCATGCCTCTGAACAAGTTCATAGACTACATCGTGACGCTTTCCAGCTAGCGCTATCAGAGAAAAACAGAAAAAAGAGAGAGGAGAGTGACTGTCCCCCAACCAGTCATCGTGCCAGATAAATCGGCTAGTTGTCAGAATCACGGATGACTATCAATTTTGATAGGCATCCAGAACTGTAGGCGGTCTCAGGATCTGGAGCGCCCCTTGAAGTACGCAACGACCTTGTCGCTTCCGAGATACAGCAGTATGACAACGTTCCCGACGATGGTCCAAAACGGTGAGTCGGGGGACAGTTTGGGAGGTAAGAAGAGAACCCCTAGAATGGCAAACGCGATAGCGAACGCCGCCACGGATCTCCCTCGTCTCCGTGAGGACTCATAACCTTTCACATAACCCCTGGCCAGGAGAAGGGCGGATACTCCAATCACGAAATATCCCAAGCCGATGAGGAACGCCAGCGATCTCCAAGCCGAGCCCTCCAAGAGTGTACCCGAAAAAGACAGGAAGGCCAGGCCGACCAGCACCATCTGGATCCCGACCGCGAACTCCCAAAGGGCAAGCAATATGATGCCCCATGGGCGTCCGGGTTGCTTCGTTCTGCTAGATGCGGCCAATTGCGGGTCCTCCGACACGCTGTCATCGACGACTTTCAGCACTCATAGGGCTCATCACAGGTCCTTGCGGACCTCAGCTGACCCTCTTGTCATCACAGGGCACTGAATCCAGTCATGTGTATTTTATCTATGTGTATTGGCGGATGTTCTCGCGACCCGTTATATACCCGAACACCAGCTGCATCTTGCGTGCTTGAGTTCACCGAGAACATATGGGTATTCTTCGCCTCTGCGATCTTCATCTCCCTGACTGGTGTCATGATGCCAGGACCCCTGTTCGCGGCTACGGTGGAGAAGGGCTACAAGGATGAGAAGGCCGGGATCAAGGTAGCCTTGGGTCACGGGCTGGTGGAGTTCCCTCTGATGGCGCTGATAGTCGTCAGCCTGGACTATGTGTTCGAGAACGACTACGTCAAACTCGGTATCGGGCTGGTGGGCGGGACGCTCATGCTCTTTCTGGGATTCTCAATGTATGAGGGCAGGAAGAACCTCGCCATTTCCCGGAAAGAATCGATTCCATACGGTCCGGTGGCAGCAGGTGTGATCACCACATCGACGAACCCCTACTTCCTGCTCTGGTGGGCCACTGTCGGGGCGCTCTTGGTATTCAATGCACAGTTCTTCGGGCCCGTGATAGTGGTCGTGTTCGCGATCGTGCACTGGTCATGTGACCTGGGCTGGTACACACTGACCACGTTCGTAGTATTCAGAACGAAGCACCTGTGGACGCCCCGAGTACACGCGATCATCTTCGGCTCATGCGGAATCCTGATGGTAGCCTTCGGAGAGTATTTCATCCTGGGGCCAACGTTGACAGCCTTAGGACTGCTGTGACGAAGAATCAGTTCTGCCGGCCAGCGGCAATCATTCGCTCCAAGGGGATTTTCGCGCGCCTGATGATGTCCGCCGGCAACTCGACCTTGTATTGCATCTTGGCCAAGGCGTCGCGAACATCTTCGAGGGTGATCTCGCGCATGTTCGGGCAGGTAGCATTCGGGGGAGCGTAGAGAACCTTGCCGGGCGCCTCCTTGCGCAACCTGTGGAGCATGTTCTCTTCTGTGCCTATGATGAACTCCTTCTTCTGGGAGGCGATCACATGCTTGATTATGCCCTCAGTCGAGTATGCGAAATCCGCGAAGTCGATGACATCCGGTGTGCACTCGGGGTGCACCAAGATCTCAGCGTCTGGATGCTTCTTCTTCAGCTCCTGGAGATCCCTCTTCGTTATGTTGACGTGTGTCGGACAGTAGCCCGGCCACAGGATGATCTCCTTGTCCTTCACGAACCGCTGGACATAGAGCCCGAGGTTCGTGTCGGGGATGAATATGACCTTCTTGTCGGGAAGTGATTGAACTATCTTGACCGCGTTCGCGGACGTGCAGCATATGTCGACCTCCGCCTTGACATCGGCGGTCGTATTCACGTATGCCACCACGGGGGCTCCCGGATGCTCCGCCTTCAGCTCGTTCAGTGACTTCACGTCGACCATGGCGGCCATGGGGCACTGCGCCTTCCGGTTCGGATGGAGGACTGTCTTCTCGGGGTTCAGTATCTTCGCCGATTCGGCCATGAAATCAACCCCGCAGAACACGATAACCTCAGCGTCTGTCTTCGACGCCTGGACGGAGAGCCCGTACGAGTCGCCCAGGAAATCGGAGATCTCCTGGACTTCCTTGCGCTGGTAGTTGTGCCCAAGGATGACCGCGCGCCTCTGCTTCCTCAGCTCCGAAATCTCCTCACGAAGGTCTGACAATTTCTCTGAGCCGGGTTAGCAATGGGTTCTTATTAATCCTTTGTGACAGACACCTGTCTTAGAAAGGTCGTCAGTGATGGCAATATGACCTGTTTCCGTGACTCCGAAGCGCGCATTGACAATCGGCTCCTGGCAGCTCGGTAGAGGGAGCACTAACGATTTTTTTTACTTTGGTTAAATTCAAATATCGTTCATCGGTTGGTATCAGGAGAGTTGGCAATGAAGCCAGTCATAGACCTGAGACTCTGCAAGGGATGTAACGTCTGCGTCTACATCTGCCCCAAGAAGTGCTACTCTCGAGGAGCGGGCATCTCGGAGCTGGGTTACTACGCCGCCGTCGTCTCGGCAGCCGAGAAATGTTACAATCACAAGCGCGAGGGGAAGCTCATTTGCGAGCTGTGCGTTCTAAGCTGCCCAGACCAGGCGATATCATGGCACCCTGAGACTGAGGAGGATCTGAAGAAATGAAGGCCGCCAAAGGTGAGTTCTTCCTCCAAGGCAACGAAGCCTGCGTTGAAGGAGCGATCGGCTCCGGCATTCGGTTCTTCGCTGGATATCCGATCACTCCATCGACCGAGATAGCTGAGGGGCTCGCCCAGCGGCTCAGGGGCACTAACGGAGTCTTTCTACAGATGGAAGACGAGATCGCGTGCATATCCGCGATTATAGGCGCCTCCTGGGGAGGTGTGAAGTCGATGACCGCCACATCCGGACCGGGGTTCTCGCTGATGCAGGAGGCGATTGGATACGCGGCCATGTCCGAGACTCCGATCGTGATTGTGAACGTAATGAGGGGAGGTCCTTCGACCGGGCAGCCCACAAGGGCGTCCCAGGGAGACGTAATGCAGACTAAGTACGGCTCCCACGGAGACTATCAAGTCATCGCATTCGCGCCAGCGTCCGTCCAGGAGATGTTCGACCTCACAGTCGAGAGCTTCAACTACGCAGAGAAGTACAGGGTCCCAGCATTCCTCCTATCCGATGCCGAGGTGGGTCACATGCGAGGGCTCCTATCGGTGCCTGAGAATCTCAAGATAGTTGACCGGAAGGAGAAGGGCATCAAGCGTGCGGATGAGGCTTACGATGTCCCGGACGATCTCGTGCATCCTTTCCCGACCTTCGGAAAAGGGCACAAGGCGATGATCACCGGGATGACACATGCCGAAGACTCCAGGATAGAGCCTGAGGACGTTAGAACCCATCAGGAGCTCGTCAAGAGGCTTTCAGATAAGATACTGAAGAACAGGAAGGACATCAATAAGTGGGAGCTCGTCTCACCTGGCTCGAAGACCATGATCATCTCTTACGGTTCATCCGCGCTCGGCCCGAAAGAGGTCGCAGCGAAAGACGAACGCGTCGGCCTTCTCAGGCTCAAGAGCCTGTGGCCGCTCCCCGAGGAGCCCATCTACGAGGTCGCGAGCCAATGCGAGCGGATCCTGGTGTGCGAAATGAACCTGGGCATGATGTATTGGCCCATCAAGAGGGTCGCCTTGGAAGCTGGGTGCAAGAAGGTCGAGCTGCTTTCGAAGATCGGGGGCGAACCACCGACTCCGAGCGAAGTGCGGCACAAGCTTAGGGGCATGGGGGCGATCTGATGGATATCTTCGATTTCTACAGAAAGGACCGTTGGCCACACGTCTTCTGCCCAGGATGCGGGAACGGCACCGTGATGAATTGCTTCTACAGAGCGTTCAGCGCGCTGAACCTACCCCTCGACAGGACCGCGTTCGTGGGCGGCATCGGATGCTCCTCAAGAATCCCACTGTACATCAGTTCGGACGCTCTCCACACGACCCACGGGCGAGCGATCGCGTTCGCTACTGGTCTCAAGCTCTCCAAACCCGATCTGAAGGTCGTAGTGTTCACTGGCGACGGCGATCTCGGAGCGATCGGAGGCAACCATTTCATCAACGGCTGTCGGCGTAACGTCGACATGACGGTCATATGCATCAACAACAACATCTACGGAATGACTGGGGGCCAAGCGTCGATCACTACCCCTCACGATTTCCAGTCGACTACCACTCCTTACGGTAACAGGGAGTATCCCTTCGATCTTGCAGAGCTGGCTGTCGCAGCAGGAGCGAACTACGTGGCCAGGTGGACGACGAGGCATGTGCATGAGCTTACGAAGTCGATGAAGACCGCGCTCCAGAAGAAGGGGTTCGCGTTCGTCGAGGTCATCTCGCAGTGCCCGGTCAACTTTGGAAGAAGGAACAAGATGGCGGATCCCACGCAGATGCTCGAGTGGTTCAAGGAGAGTTCCGTCAGGCGAGAGAAGGTTCGGACCGCCGCCGTGGACCACTTCGACCTCAACATGGCAGGGCAGATCACCGTCGGCGAGTTCGTGGACAGGAACAGGGAATGCTACGAGGAACTGATCGGAGTCGAGAAGCATGGATAGACAGATCAGATTCTCTGGCTTCGGAGGGCAGGGCGTCGTCCTGATGGGGATCGTTCTAGCCAGGGCAGCTGCGCTCTACGACAAGCCCGTCGGCGAGGACGGCAAGGAGCACAGGAAGTTCGCGATCCAGACGCAGTCATACGGCCCTTCGGCAAGGGGCGGGCATTCGAAATGCGATATCAAGATCTCCGACGAAGAGATGCTGTACCCGTTCGTGGAGATTCCAGACTACCTCGTGATAATGTCGCAGCAGGCGTACTCGAAATACATCGGCGAACGAAGGCCGGACACGAAAATCATCATCGATCCAGATCTCGTGCTCGACAGGCCAAAGGGGGATGTATATTTGGTCCCATCGACAAAGGCAGCCGAGGAGATGGGCACGCGGATCGTGGCGAACGTGGTCATGCTCGGGGCGTTCAGGCAGATTTCTGGCATCGTCTCGCAGGAGGCGCTCGAGAAAGCGCTTTTCGAAACCGTGCCAAAGCCGACTCATGACCTGAACAGGAATGCGCTCGCACTCGGGGCAAAGCTTGGCACGGAGGCCATGAACAACAGGAGCAAGGGTTAAGACCGACGAGGACGTTCGTCGGCTGGAGCGGAGAGCTTGATAATCGAAGCCGTGCTGAAGGAAGGGAGGAAGTCGCTCGCGGAGAACGAGGTGAAGGAGTTACTCCGAGAAGCGGGCATCCCGACAACTGATTTCCAGGTCGTCTCGAAGTTCGAAGAGCTCGACCTGAAGAAGCTCAAGTCGCTCGTTGTGCTCAAAGTATGCTCTCCCACAATCCTGCACAAGACCGATGTGGGAGGCGTTGTCCTCGACGTGCCGAAGGACCAGCTGGAGCAAGAGTTCGGGAAGATGAAGGAGAAGTTCCCTGATGACAAGATCCTCGTGGAATCCCATCAGGACAGAAGGGTCGAGGTCATAGTCGGGCTCATCAATGATCCCACATTCGGCTTGACGATCATGTTCGGCCTGGGCGGGATATACACTGAGGTCTACAAGGACGTCACATTCAGGATAGTGCCTATCAAGAAAGAGGACGCAGAGGAGATGCTGAAGGAGATCAAGGCAGCGCCGATATTGGAAGGGTTCAGGAGGATCAAGGTAGACCGGGACGCGATTGTGAACATACTCCTGAAGGTGTCTGCCCTCGGCGAGAAGTACAAGGACAGAATCGACCAGATGGACCTCAACCCAGTCTTCGTGAGGGAGAAGGGCGCCTCGGTCGTGGACGCTAAGCTGTTGTTGAAATGAAACGGCTGTGACTGAGGCCGCGCACTTGAGGTGTTTGCACTGATCGCAAGAGGGGGTCGCAAGTTCGTCGGCATGAGCGCGCTCGCGTCAGCCGCCTCGCTGCCGTTCTTCGTACCGCTGTCAGCAGCGTTCATCTGCCTGACCGTGTTCTTCGCAACGGTTTTCAGAGATCCTCCGAGGAAGATAGGCAATGGCATCGTCTCCCCCGCTGATGGGACGGTCAGGGAAGTTACCCCTGAGAAGGGATTCGTGTCAATCTATCTGGCCCTGAGGAACGTCCATGTCACACGTGCGCCGTTCGATGCGACCGTCGTCAAGGCTGTCCGAATCCGGGGCAAACACAAGCCCGCGTTTTCGAAGTCCACGCCATCGAATGAGCGAGTGGAGATAGATCTCAGCACAGCAATAGGCGATGTGTCTATCGTGCAGATGACCGGAGCAATCGCACGTAGGATCGTGCCCTACATCAGAGAGGGGCAGCCTCTCGCGAAAGGGGCGAAGCTGAGCCTGATCAGATTCGGTTCGAGGGTGGACATCCGCTTGCCTCCAGATCAAGTCCAGATACTCGTCCAGAAAGGACAGAGACTGTATGCCGGCAGAACCTGCATTGCGGAGGTAAGGGATGGCCCCATGGACTAGAGTCTCGCCGGCGGACCTCTTCACGCTCGCGAACGGAGTTCTTGGGTTCATCGCAATCACATACATCCTGGACAGCAAGTTCCTCGGCGCAACCGGCCTGCTTCTCCTTTCGATGGTCATGGACGGGCTCGACGGGTACATCGCGCGTAGGTTCGGCAGCAAGCATTCGCGCGGTCAGGTGCTGGACTCCATTTCCGATTCCATATCGTTCGCCTTCGCCCCCGCACTGCTCATCTACGCGGAGTTCCACACTCCGAGCAGCTCCTCAGCAGAGAACGCAGTGGCGCTGATCTGCGCAATCGCCATACTCGCAACGGGGCTCTTCAGGCTAGCACGGTTCAGCGCCGGAGGATACCAGTTGTCGTACTTCGTTGGAATGCCTGCTCCGGCTGCAGCGCTCATCATATTGCTGCTATGCCTGTTATTCGGGACGGTGGATGGAGCAGAGGATCCTTCATACTACTTTACCATCGATCGCATCTCGCCCCTGGTACTAGGATTCGGCTTCCTCGTAAGTGTCCTCATGGCCTCCGAAGTATCGTACCCGAAAGCGCAAGGGAAAATGGCCCTCGCGACAGGCATCGGCCTGCTACTGGCCCTCTTGCCTTTCTCCGCTGGCCTCGCGCTGGTCAGCAACCAATCCTTATATACAGCATTCTCACGTACCGCCACGAGCATCGCACTGGCGCTGGCTCTGGTCTACGTCTTCGGGGGGCCTGTTTATGAGAAACTCAAGGGAAGCAAAAGCGGATAGTCACTTCTCTTGCACCGATTCCGAACGGGCGTCATTCGAGGCGGGAGTCAAACTGGGAACGATATACCACCAGTTCGTCGGTGTGCCCCTCAGCGCCGAGAACGTCGAGACCCTGGAGAGGGCCATCGAGGCCGGAAGCAAGGTCCAGCCATTCGTCGAGAGCGTCAAGGTCCGAATCGATAGGTCGCAGCTCAAGAAGAAGCGGGGACAGTACGACTACATCTCCCTGACCGGGGACATGCTCGACGTGACAATCTCGGTGAGGTACAAGACCGCGAGGGTCAAGGCCTCCATGAGACTGGACAAGGAGATGAACTATCCGCTCATGTTCATTGAGGAGACCGAACGGGCCTAGGGTGGATCCTTGGGGATGCTACGCTGGCCAACTGGATTTGAAGATTTATGACACTCATCATATATTTGAATGGCCATACAGAAACCGTTTCTTTGGGAGCCTGATCACAACATGGGGAGAGGCATAAAGGTCGGCATCACGGGCCTTCCGGGTGCTGGAAAGACGCAGGCCCTCATCAAGGTCATTGAGATGCTTGAAGAGGAGAGCCTTGTCGTCGGCGGAATGGTCACCGAGCCGATCGTTGAGAGCGGCAAGAGGGTCGGGTTCTACGTTATGGACTGGAAGAGCAAGCGGAAGGCCATTTTCGCGCACATTGAGACAGAGTCCAAGTTCTACGTAGGCAAGTACGGCGTGAACCTGGAGAGCCTGGACACGGTCGGGGTCGAGGCGCTCAACGACGCGACCAAGAACGCAGACGTCATTGTCATAGACGAGGTGGGCAAGATGGAGGTCGAGTCCGAGAAGTTCGTGAAGGCTGTCAAGGACGCCATGGAGGTCGACAAGCCCATCATACTCACGCTCCACAAGAAGTCCAGGAACCCGTTGCTCCAGGACATAAGGAGAAGGGACGATGTGAGGATCCTGGAGGTCACGCCCATAAACAGGAACCTCCTCCCGTACAAGATCATCAAACTGATGAAGGGCGAGTACGTTTGAACTCCCCCGGGCTCGCGACGGTGAGAGAGGGCGTCACGGACCTCCTCGTCCCCGAAGGATTCTCGAGGAAGGGCCCCGGGACAAAGACCGGAGATGTGTTCTACAACAGGCAGATGGAATTCGGACGGGACATCTCCGTGATGTTCGGCAGGGCCACGCTGAGAGAAGGCCAGAGAATTCTTGACGGGCTCGCTGCCTCTGGGGCGCGCGGCCTAAGGATGGCGAACGAGTGCGGCGTCCGTGCTGACTTCGAGCTGAACGACAGGGATCTCAGGGCCGCGGTCCTGATGAAGCAGAACGCCGAGATGAACAGCCTCGGGCATGTGAAGATTCATTGCAGAGACCTCAGGAGCCTGCTGGCCGAGGAGCAGTTCGACTACATCGATATCGATCCATTTGGGACGCCTGTCGACTTCATCGATGCAGCCGTCCAGAGCTGCAGGAACAACGGCATCATCGCGATAACCGCAACCGACACCGCTCCCCTTTACGGCACATACCCAAAAACATGCCTCAGACGGTACGGCGCACTCTCAAGCAGATCCCCTTTCGCCCACGAGACCGGACTCAGGATACTAATCGGGTTCATCGTCAGAGAGGCGGCAAAGCACGACCGAGCGATCGAGCCACTGCTCTGCTTCCACGCGGACCACTACTTCAGATGCCACGTTAGGATACGCAACGGAGCGATCAGGGCCGACGCGGCGATCAAGGATTTGGGATACATGGTCTACGACCGAAAGACAATGAAAAGACAGATCGTGGAGGACCTGCCCAAGAAGAGTTATGCAGGCCCGATCTGGACGCGCGCGATCCTGTCGCCAGAGGTCGTGAAGAGAATGAAAGCGACTGGCGACCTGGGCACGTCAGCAAGATGTGCCAAGATGCTCGAAGTGTGGTCTGAAGAGATGGTCATGGGACCAGGTTACTATGTCATGGATGACCTCGCCCGGCGAACGAAGCTCGCGCCGCCCAAGCTCCAGGAATTCGTAGGCTTCCTGCGCGACAGCGGCGCTCGAGCGTCGAGGACCCATTTCGATCCCAAGGGTTTCAAGACAGACCTTGCCGCTTCAGAGTTGCTTAGGCTCTACAAGAGACACTCGAAACAGATCTCCAGAAAGCGCAAATCGAATGTTTAAATACGAGACCCAGACATGCGCGTACTGAGACGATGCCGTCGCTTGTGATTATCGGCTCTCAGTGGGGGGACGAAGGGAAAGGCAAGATTGTGGACTACCTCGCCAACGAAGCTCATGTGGTCGTGCGCTTCCAGGGTGGGAACAATGCGGGCCACAGCGTCAAGATCGGCGAGGAGCTCTTCGCGCTACACCACGTTCCATCCGGGATCTTGAGGCCAGGCAAACTCGCGGTCATCGGCAACGGAGTGGTCATCGACCCGAAGGTGCTCATAGGTGAGCTGGACAGCCTCGTGTCGAGGGGGGTTAACGTCTCGAACCTTCGAATCAGCGATCGCGCTCATGTGATCATGCCGTACCATCGCATGCTTGACGGTGCGGAGGAGAAGATGAAGAAGGGCGCCAAGGTCGGGACGACCGGGCGTGGGATTGGCCCATGCTATTCCGACAAGGTATCGCGACTCGGAGTACGAATGGGAGATCTGATAGACCCCACACTCCTCGCAGAGAAACTCGAATTCCTCGTCCCGCTGAAGCAGAAGGTCTTTGACGCCTATGGAGATCCCAATAAGCTGGACCTCGAGGCCATCAAGGCGGAGTATGCAGCCTACGGCGTCAAGCTGAAACCCTATGTCACGGACACCGGAGCCATCGTAGAGACAGCCCTCGTGAAGAAGAAAAAAGTTCTATTCGAAGGGGCCCAGGGCACGATTCTGGATATCGACCATGGCACGTATCCTTTCGTCACCTCGTCGACGACTGTCGCGGGCAACGCTGCCTCAGGCTCCGGAATCTCGCCGCTCATGCTCGACGATGTGTACGGCGTGGTCAAGGCTTACACGACGAGGGTCGGCGAAGGACCATTTCCCACCGAGCTGCATGATTCACTAGGAAGCAAGATCGCCCAGAAGGGAGGGGAGTTCGGAACGACCACTGGCAGGGCCAGGCGCTGTGGATGGCTGGACCTCGTGGTCACCAGATACGCCAACTCGCTCTCAGGCTTCACCGGGATAGCGATGACAAAGGTGGACGTCCTCTCCGGCTTCGATGAGCTGAAGGTGTGCACTCACTACATGCTTGATGGGAAGAAAGTGACAAGGCTCCCGGCGGACCTGAGACTGTTGGCGAGATGCGAGCCCAAGTATCAGACGCTGCGCGGTTGGGAGGACATCGATGAGGAGGACATGGGCAGGATCCTGAAGAAGGGGTTCTCGGAGCTGCCCCAGAACATGAAGAGGTATGTGCAGTTCATCGAGAAACAGATGGGAGTGCGCGTGGTGCTGCTCGGGCTCGGGCGGCGAAGGAACGAAATTCTGGATCTGAGAAAGAAGAAATGGAAGTAGGAGAGCGGGAGTTTTCGGATGCCAGATCTACGATCTGGCACGCCAGCTGGCGCCCACCCATCATCATTAAATAAGCCTCCAATCATCCTTGCACAGATGCGCCGGCTAATCGTCACAGAGAAAAACCACGCCGCGCGGAGAATCGCCCTGATACTCTCCGACAACACTCAGAAAACGCAGACGACCGGCGGTGTTCAAGTCCTATCGTTCTCTCGCGGCAAGGACCAATACTTCGTCATCGGGCTACGAGGGCACATCATTCTTCTAGACTATCCAGAGAGATACAACAACTGGGACTCGGTACCCCCGAAGGAGCTGGTCTATGCGAAGCCGGAGAAGACGGTCGACCCTTCGGCCAAGAAGATAATGAACACGCTGAAAGACCTGGTTTCCGGGGTCGACGAGATAATCGTCGCGACGGACTACGACCGCGAAGGCGAACTCATCGGCGCAGAGGCCCTCGATCAAGCCGAGGCGAAGGGCACCATAAGGAGGGCCAGGTTCAGTGCTTTGACGAAGGGAGAGATCGAGAAGGCGTTCTCGGATCTCACGGAGCTCGACCGCAAGTTGGCCTCCGCTGCCGAGACCAGACAGCTCATCGACCTCGCGTGGGGCGCTGCGCTCACGAGGTTCATCTCTCTCGCGTCCGGGCAGCTGGGCAAGGACTTCCTCTCAGTCGGGAGAGTCCAGAGCCCGACCCTTGCGCTCATCGTGGACAGAGAACGGGAGATAGCAGCGTTCAACCCGACGCCCTATTGGCTCGTCAACGCGGATCTGCGGAAGGAGACGCAGTTCAAGGCGTCTCACAAGAACGGCAAGTTCACCGACAAGAACCAGGCTCACGCCGCGGTCGCAAAGGCGAAGGTCGCGAAGACCGCCATGGTGAAGGATTTCCAGGAGTCTGAGAACGAGGAGTGGCCTCCGATACCCTTCAGCACGACCGCCTTCCTGATGGAGGCGAACAAGATCGGCCTCTCGCCGTCCCAAGCGATGAAGATAGCAGAGGCCCTCTACACAGATGGATACATTTCTTACCCCAGAACGGACAACACTGTCTATCCTCCATCGCTGAGCCTTCGGAATATACTGGAGAAATTGAGGAAGTCCGAGTTCTCGAAAGAGGCAGAGGAGCTCCTGGAACAGGAGACCCTGCGACCTTCCAGAGGGAAGAAGAGCACGACCGACCACCCGCCGATATACCCGGTGGAGGCGGCGAAGAAGGGAGAGCTCAAAGGACACTACTGGGACGTGTACGAGCTGGTCACGAGGCGGTTCCTCGCCTCCGTGGCACCGTTGTGCAGGACTCTGATCACCAAGGTCGAGTTTGACATTGGGGGAGAGCCTTTCCTGAGCGAGGGATACCTGGTCACATTCCCCGGATGGCGCAAGTACTATCCATATTATAGATACACGGAGGTCAAGCTCCCGAAGCTCGGCGTAGGCGACTCGGTCGATATGCTCAGGGTCCATTCGACCGAGAAGAAGACCACCCCTCCCGAGAGATATTCTCAGGGCTCGCTCGTCAAGAAGATGGAGGACCTCGGGCTGGGCACGAAGAGCACGCGACACGAGACGATCCAGAAGTTGTACGACCGCGGTTTTGTCAAGGGAGCGAGGATCCTGGAACCGACGGAGAGCGGCACCGCCGTAATCGGAGCACTTGAGAGGCACGCGAACGACATAACGAGCGTGAAGATGACTTCCCACTTGGAGACCGACATGGACATGATCGCAGGTGGAGAGCTGGAGCAAGCGGAGGTTGTCGAAGAGAGCCAAGCGATGCTGGAAGACATCATGACAGTCCTGGAGAAGAACAAGAGGCAGATAGGGGACGACATAAAGCGTGCCTTGAGAGAACAGCACACCCTCGGACATTGCCCTAAGTGCGAGACGGGCCATCTCATCCAGATCAGGATGAAGAACGGGAGCAGCTTCGCTGGCTGCACCAACTACCCGGAGTGCAGGAACACATACCCGCTTCC
>MGWC01000040.1:38360-68540 GCA_001800815.1 Euryarchaeota archaeon RBG_19FT_COMBO_56_21 | reverse complement strand
GGGGGCCCAAGGTGAAGACGATTGCGAAGGGACAGGCCCCAATCGTGGTCTGCATCGATCCATCCTGTGCCGCGGCGAAGAAGGAGAGGTACGTCGGCAAATGCCCTCAGTGCGGCGGGGACATCAGGATGATCCAGTCGAAGAAGGGGAAGAGATTCGCAGGGTGCTCGAACTACCCGAACTGCAAGGCGATCTATCCTCTCCCGCAGCAGGGGAAGATAATAGCAACTGGCCAGTCCTGCGATGCGTGCCAATCACCAATAATCCAAGTGATGATGTCGAACAAGGGCCGCTGGTCGCTTTGTCTGAACATGAATTGTCCGAAGAAGGCGCAGAAGCAGGCCAAGAAAGACGAGGCGGCAGAAGAGGAGAAGGACCCCCAACAGTGATGACCTGCTTCCTGGGGATCACGGCGGCGGTGGTTCTTCCTCGACTGGTGGTCCCGTTGTGACGGGCTCCTCGAGTGGCTCTTCTTCAGGCTTTCGCACTTCCTTGACCGTTGAGATGCCCAATTTCCTCTCTATCGTCGCGAGGTGCTTCATCACATCGGCGAGGCCGTACCTTTCTTCGGAGAAGCTCAGAACGATCGTGAGCACGGCATCCACGAACAGCCAGGCGACCAATATCCAGAGCAGTATCGTCAGCAAATCCCACGTCCCCTCGAAGACGACATCGAAATTGGGCTCTATCGCGGCCCTGAGGTCGTCGACGAGCCTATCGGCATAGAGCAGGATCACGATACCGATAACAATCAGGAAGACAGCCTTGACCCACTTGCTTGCCATCTGTGGAGTTACTTTCAGCATCCCACCGGGCTCCAATATTGGCTGGCGGATATTTACAGGTTGCCGTATCCAGAGGTCTCGACTATGCAAGCAGCAGGTGTCTGACCGCAGGGCCGTAGTCGAACGATCGTAGCTCAGTGCACCTCTCGAGAGGGAACAGAGTTATCTCGGGCTTCTCGTCGAACGCCTTGACCTTGTGGTACCATGCTAGGATATTCTCCAGTCCCTCGGAGTAGTCTGTGTACTTCGCCAATATGTAGTTCGCTGCTGCCTCGTCCGCCTTCGAGAGCGTCAAGAACGAGAGGTCGATACACTCCGCGGGCTGAGTCTTCAGCCGCTTCTCCCACGGTATCTCCATGTTGAATCTCGGATGCGCCACAGCGCCAATCTCGAAACCCCACTTGTAGAGCCTGGGGATGCAGACTGTGGTCAGTACCCCGTTCTCGGCGAACTTGTTCCGAATTCTCGTGATCGCCTGTCTTGAGAGCCCAACGTTCGAAGCAATCTCTCGGTCCGACGCCCGAGGGTGCTCTACAAGCGACACAAGAGTCATGCGTTCGGTCTCGCTGAAATCCGGGCTTTCGACCTCCGCAGCTGTTGGCGGGACGGATTTCGGAGCCGGGACGTCTAATTGGAAGTGATTGTGCACGATAGAAACGAAGTTCGGCACTTGAGTGCACTTCGAAAGGGCATACGGAAATACAACGCTGGTCATCCTCGCCTTGGAAGAGCGTCTGGAGCCGGTGAAGAACGAGTTGTGGCTCTGTACGAATCCATCGAACTCGGTCGCGCTCTTCAAGGCCGTGTAGAGCACCACCGAAGACCCTCCAATCATCCCATGATAGACCTGGGGGCTCTTTGCAGTGAACTCGATGTAGTGATTCACTCTCGTATCTGCTCTCTCGGACGGCTCGGTTGTCCCGATGTGGAACCCGAGGAGCTCGCACCCGAGCTTGTTGAATGCTGGCACATTAGCATACGTGATGGCACCAGCATCCAAGAGGCGCCTCCGGATGGATGCGACCGTTCCCTTCTTCAGGTTGAAGATATCTGCGATCTCAGCGTCCGTTCTCATCGCGTTCGCTACGAGGCCGAGGATCACCCGCATCTCAGATTCGAGGAACTTCCACATGAGGGGGTAATTTGGCGAAAATCAAATAAAATTATCCCTTTCACACTAATGCTAACGGAATGGGCGATAGTTTGGCGTCATTCTAACGCAACAGCCCGTCCCGACAAAAAGGGTTATAATGAGGCCAGGGAGTTACGGCATGCCATTTTGGCAGACACGCTCTTTTGTAGGAAGAGGAGAGGTGTAACCAAAGGGTGATGCCCAACTGCGGTGGAGTCCCCTCCACCCCTTTTTTCTATTCCATTCCCAGCCTGCTCTGGAACA
Organism: Euryarchaeota archaeon RBG_19FT_COMBO_56_21; assembly: GCA_001800815.1. Taxonomy (GTDB): domain Archaea; phylum Thermoplasmatota; class Thermoplasmata; order UBA10834; family UBA10834; genus COMBO-56-21. The sequence continues at coordinate 66,359 of MGWC01000040.1, read as the reverse complement.
TTGAACAGATTCGCACCAAAACACCAGAGGATTGTCCAGAACTACGTCTTCTTCGTCTCGCGAGTTTTGATCCTGAGGCCCTTGTAGCCGCACTTCCTGCATCGAGTCGCCCGGATGGCATTCCTCGCGTTGCAGTTCATGCATATCTTCTTGACAAGATTCCTGGCCTCGGCCTCTGGAAACCTAGCCATGTGCGATCCTCAGGCGCCTCAAAGCGGCTTGCAATATATAACTGTTGTTAATCAGCTCACCGGGCCAACGAGTGCATCCTCGACTAAGCTGGCATCACTTGAGTTTCTTACCTTCGTGCGCGAAATGGGCTAGAAGGGCCTCGAGCTGTATGCGCTCGCTCGCACCCGATACCATCCTGAATTCCACTTCGCCCACGCGGTCAACGAGCCGGACCTTCGAGTCCTCCCCCACCGGGAGGTCATACACCGCCCTGTGAATGCCCGATACTATGTCCTCTCCCGAAAGGCCGTGACGAGCGATGAGATCGTCCAGTCTGGATCTCGCAGCGGTGAAGTTCCCGTTCAGGGCGGTCGTGAGCAACTCCTGTATCTCAGAAGGCCGGATATTCTCAGTGGATTCGAATACGATATCCTGGTCCACCTTCCTTCCCAGCGAGGATGCAACCTGCATTATGTTCGTTGCCTTCCTCAGGTCACCGCCCGCGAGTTCGCATATCGCGGCGAAGCCTTCCTCCGTGACATCAATGTGCTCTCCAGCAGCTATCCTCTTGAGGTATGACTTGACCTCGGGCTCTCCGAGCGGCCTGAACCGGAAAACCGCACACCGCGATTGTATCGGTTCGATTATCTTCGAGGAGTAATTGCAAGACAGTACGAATCTGCAGGTCTGGGTGTACCGCTCCATCGTACGCCTCAGAGCGGCCTGCGCATCAGAAGTGAGCGAATCCGCCTCGTCGAGGAAGATTATCTTGAAGTCCGAGCCCCCGATCGACGCGGCCCTCGCGAAGTCCTTGATCTTGCCTCGGACTATGTCGATCCCCCTCTCGTCCGATGCGTTCAGCTCGATGAGGTTGTCCCGCCATTGCTCACCGTAGAGTTCACGTGCGAGGGCTATTGCGCAGGTCGTCTTTCCTGATCCCGCGGGTCCCGCGAAAAGCATATGGGGCATGCTCCTGGTTTTCGCATACGCGGAGAGGCGCTCCACGATGCTTCTCTGCCCGATCACGTCGGACAGTCGCCGCGGCCTATATTTCTCGACCCAGACATCCTGCATGGGGCCCCCGATTTCTCCAATGCGATATCCATACTAATAGTTGTCCACAGGGTGTCAGAACGCTAGCAGCGAAAAGTCACGCCCTCTAAACCAATAAATATCCCGTCGCATCATCATCCGCTCGTGACCAGCTGCGACAAGTGTAGGGGCAGAGCCATCGTGCATGTCAGATACAGCGGTGCGCACCTCTGCAGATCCCATTTTTGCGACTTCGTGGAGAGGAGAGTCCGGCACGAGTTCAGGAAGCAGATGGACCTCAAGGGTGGCGAGAGGATCGCCATAGCCGTTTCAGGAGGAAAGGACAGCACCGTCGCGCAGTATCTGATCCACAAGATCCTTGGACCTAGAAGGAGCATGGACCTGTGCGCCATAACGGTGGACGAAGGAATATCAGGATACAGAGAGTCGAGTATTCCAGTCGTCGCGCGCAACTGCAAGAGCCTTGGCATGGACCACATAGTCGTCTCCTTCGCTGATCTCCACGGGATCACGATGGATGAGATCGCGGAGGCCGAGCGCGGCCTTGCCACATGCAGCTTCTGCGGTGTATTGAGAAGGGGCGCGATGAACCGCGCCGCGCGTGATTGGATGGCCACGCACCTGGCGACGGGACTGAACCTCGATGACACCTGTCAATCTGTTCTGATGAATTTCGCGAGAGGCGACATCGAACGCCTGGCCAGGCTCGGGCCACATAGGAAGGTGCAGAAGGGGCTCGTTCCTCGGATACAGCCTCTAAGACTCATACCCGAGTCGGAGACGACCCTGTACGCGATCGCCAACGGGCTGGAATACCACGACCTCGAGTGCCCTTACGCACCCGAAGCTCTTAGGAACCAGTATCGGGCCGTGATAGCGCAGCTTGAGGACAAATCTCCCGGGACTAGACATTCCATACTGAGGAGCTACGACGCGCTCATGCCTGCACTCGAGAAGATGTTCCCCCCTTCGAAGCTTCGGTCGTGCACCTGCGGGGAACCGAGCATATCTGATAAGTGCAAAGCGTGCGAACTCGTCGAGAGCCTTAGGCGCAAGTGACTCATCGATAAGATCCGTGCTCGAACCACGCGCCGCAATTCTTGCAGACAGTCTCCTTCGGCGACGCCTTCGCACCGCAGACTGCACATGTCTTCACCGCGAGCGTCCTCTCGTGATGATGAGGCTGCTCGGTGGCGTGCTCTTCAGAGGAGTATCCGATTGAATCGTCAGCCGTGACCTGGAAGGACACCTTGGACATCCTCGAGAGCGAGGGACCAGAGGCCTTCTGTTTCGCGACCAACTTCTTCCTTGCTGCCTCCTGCTCCCGTGCCGCTCTCGTCTCAGCCTTCCGCTGCCTTTCCTTCTCTTCCAGATAGGACTTGTGGGTCGTGTACGTGGACACCACCAAGAGGCCCTTCAACGAGATGCCGAGAAGCATTATCAGGACTATCTTGCTCATATCGAAGCGCACGAAATACGGGCCGTACTCGAAGGTGGCCACTCCTCCGCCGAGGATCACAAACAGCCAAAGGCACACGAAGGCCAGGGCGGATAGACCGAACAACAGCCGCTTGAAGGTGCCCGGCTTGTTCGCAGTCTCCAACGTGCTCGCGGCGGTGATCATTCCCCCAAAGAAGAGAATGTACTGAACTATGTTGGGCATGAAAGCAGTGGAGAGATCGGGATAATGCGTGTTGACCAGATCAACAAGGACGATGGGCACGACGATGAACCTGATCGCCTCAGTGAAAGCGGTCCAGACGGAATCCGACAACCTGCTGCGCGGCCTCATGGGATCACCCCGGACAGCGACGGAGCTGCGACAGTCCTAGTGATGGTGAAGCCCGCCACCTGCAGCTCGAGGACGACGGAGTACTCGCTGTGCAGCTCGGGGAGGACGTCGATCTGGACGGTCCCCGAGTAGTTCTGTCCCAGCAGGATCGTCGTCTGGGCTTGCCCAAGCCTCGTGCCATCGCCATAGTAGGAGACCGTCACGACAGCGTTCGGCAATCCTGCTAGTCTGCTAGAGGTGTGAAGCCAATAGTCGACTGAGATCGTGATTGGGTCACCAGGAGCGGGAAGAGTCGACGGATACGTGATATCGGAGACTCCGTAGCTCCTGATCAAAGCATCCCACGGGATTTGGGCCTGGTAGCTCGCTTCGAAGGTCACGAGTTTCATCGTGTACAGACAAGAGACCTCGATCTGGAAGCGAAGCAGATCGTCGTGGAAGACCATCCACTGAATCCCCCGATTGAAGAGGCTGATGAGGTCGAACTGGAAATCGATCGAGGATGAAGTGACCTGTCCAGCAGGGATGTCACCTATCACGATGTCGTCGTCGGCCAATGAATACAGAGAGTCGTTCGAAACGGAGTAGGAGATGACAAGATTCTTGACGTCGTAGAAACCAAAGTTGTCGATGGAGAAAGGAGCGGTCACATGGACTACTCCGCCCACTACATCCCAATGTACATCATCTGCCGTCGAAGGCAGGTGGACCTGGAACTGCCCACTCGGAAACGGCCAAATGCTCGTGAACGCTAGGGCGACAATCGCTAAATTGACAACACCAACGGCCAGCTGAAGCAGTCTTGTGCGGGCAACCATTCAGGTCTACACATGGCTAATCAGGCTGTGCCATAATAAACCTAGAGCCGCGACTATCATCACAGACTACCGTCATATGAAGGGTAGTCATATGCTTCCTCGCCCTCGAAGAAGCAATAGTGGACCTTTGTGAAGTCGCGCTTGAGTCGCACGACATCGGGCAGGACTCGCTCAGGAGGCTCTTCCTTGACCGTGACGCGCGCAATGAGCTCAGCCACTTCGGCCATGTGCTTCTCCTTCATGCCTATTCTTGTCAGCTCCTGGGAGCCGATTCGGATGCCGGAAGGCCTTACAGGATCTGAATCCCAAGGAAGCAGGTTCTTATTGAGTATGATGTTGGCCGCCTCGAGCGACTTCGCGACCTTCGCGCCTCCGTGATACTGTTCGACGTCGACCACAAGCGTGTGGGACTCTGTGAATCCCAGATGTTCGCAAAGAACATCCAACCCACGCTCGAACAGACTCTGGCCAAGAGCCTTCGCGTTACGAACGATCTGGTCCGCGTAGGCTGCGCCGTATTCTTTGGTCTCCGCAAGCGTGACCGCGAGCGCCGCAACGGAATGGAGATGGTGGTTGCTCGTTACGCCTGGGAACACACCTCGCCTCAACGCCGTCTCGAGGCCCTCCCTAGGGAGGTCCGAGAGTATCATGCCGTGTTGGGGTCCTGGAAGGGTCTTGTGAGTGCTCCCCGAAACGACGTCTATCCCATGGCGGAGCGGGTCCTGGAACCTGCCCCCTGCGATGAGCCCGAGGACATGCGCGCCGTCATACCAGGTGGAGCATCCGACCTCCGAGATAACGTCACGGAGCTCGTCGAGGGGGGTCGGGAACAGGTATACGGATTGGCCGAAGAGGGCGACCTTCGGCTTCACCTCGCGGATGAGCCTCTTGGCGCCCTCTACCTCGATGTTCATGTTCTTCTCGTCGAATGGATAGTTGAAGGTCTTGATCCCGCGGACACCCGCAGCGCCGATCTTCGCGTGTGAGATGTGGCCCCCGTCGGATGTCGCCACCGTCGTCATCTTGTCGCGCGTCTTCGTGAGCGCGGCAAGAACGGCGATATTGCACACTGTCCCTGAGGTCGAGCGCACGTCCGCGAACTTGCTGGAGAATACGTCGCGCGCCAGCTCTTCGCAGAGGGTCTCGATCTGATCCACGTATATGTTGCCCTGGTAGTATCGCTTGAATGGCAGACCCTCCGCGTACCTGTTGTGGAGGTCTGAATTCATCACTTCCCTGGCCGCTGGGCTCATTACGTTCTCAGAAGCGATCAGAGGGATAGAGTCCTTGAACCACGCGTTGTGCTTGCGAGTAAGGTCCCTCACTGACTGCGCCGATTCTTTCGGTGAAGGCACGACTCTGGGGAAAGAATCGGAGATTAAAAACATATGCACAAGCGACCAGGGGACGGAGTGAACCCTGCGAGGCAGAACACGAACACAAGCCTTTGTCCCACCTTGTGAGGCGGGGCATCTCAGCCTCAGTCATCGGCGATTTCCACCGGTTGCAGTGGAAACACAGGTCGATAACCTGCAGGTAAGCTATTTATAGAATGTATGACATTTTGTCATACAAGGCACCGCGATCACGATGACGAACAAGAGCGCAAGGCTGAACATCAGATTGCCCGAAGAGGACCTTCAGGAGCTTGAGGGAATTCGCGAGCGCGCAGGCCTCCAGACTGTTTCCGATGTTGTCAGGCAGGCCATTGAGTCCTATCTGCACGATGAGGCCGCAACCTGGAACGCCGATAAGATCAGCGCAATAGTACCCGCCGCTTTGATAGAAGATGTCGAGATGTTCATCGGAAGCGGCGACGCGACGGACTTGTCACAGGCTGTGACGCTCGCACTGACGGGATGGGTCGAGGACAGGAAGCGCTACTACATGGAAGGCAGAGAGTCGCTTCGCCAGAAGGTCGCCCAGGCAATCGACGAGCGCGATACGAGAAAAGGGATGGCTCGGACCGCGTCTCGAATGAAGGTCCAGTAGATCAACACCGATGCGGGGACGGATGCCTTAGCAACGACGCAGTCGCGGACGCTCTCGCGCCCGCAACATCACGAACGAAGGGAAGGAAGGGCTTAAACGCAGCCCAGATGGGATGGGAAAACTCAGAGAGGGCATGGGCCCTCTCAATGCACTTTTTTCAAAAACCATATGCCCTCCCCGTTCTGCTGACTTCGGAATACATGCTACTTTTTCGACAGCATTCCTTTCAGCTCGTCGATCGGCTCTGTGCTCGAGGGATCCTCATGCCTCAGGAACGCGAGATAGACGCTCATGTAGTCACCGATCATGATGAGCGAGAACATCTTCGCCATCGAGCTGAGCCCTAGCGCGGAGACGGAGTACACATGAGTGACCCGCCCGAGCATGTCCTTTGTAGCTGCTATCCGCTTCTTCATGGCCCTGTTCAGTGTGTCGTGCTCTAGGAAGACAGGTGCGAAGTTCTTACTCCTGGCATCCTTCATCCACCCGACGATTTCGTTGTGGTCCATCTCCGGCAGCTCGGAACTATGGGCGAGCACTTTCGCATTCTCGTTCAGCTGGTTGGCCCAGCGCTTCGCGACTGGCCTGGATATGTCGTGACCGATTATGACCGGCACGCACGAGAATAGCTCGTGCGCGAGCATTTTCGCAGGGTTGTCAGGGGTCGGGACGGACTGTCTGCAATAGGATGCGGTCCGGTTCATCATCTTCGCGGACTCCTCCAGCTGCTTATCGACGGAGACGACCTGCGACCGCTCCAGGATCCCGAGCATAGCACCGAACATGTAACCTAGAGTCGCCCTCGGGACCATTCCGGAGGGGATCTTTGCGCATGGGACGTCCACTGACTCGCTCATCTTAGCCAGTCGACCCCCCGAGGAGATTGAGATTATCTTCGCACGCCTCTTCCTGGCCTCCTCGAACATACTTAAGCTTTCCTCGGTGTTCCCGGAGTAGCTAGCGACCATCACTAGCGAGTGCTTGCTGACCGATGCGGGAAGAGAATAGGAGCTGCACACAATGCACGGGACCTCCGATTCAGTCGCCAGCCACTCCTTGAGGAGATGCCCGCCGATGGCTGAGCCGCCCATGCCGCAAACCACGATGTCCTTCGGGACGAATTTCGGAAGTCCGGCCATCCTTCCTCTGCGCAGACCGTCCGAAAGGTGCTCAGGTAGCTTCTCAATCGCACCCAACATGTCCTTCTTGTCGAGAGGCTTGACCTTCGCATTCGAATCCAACATACTTCACTCGCATTGGCTTGTTACTATAAATCCATAGTCAGCGAGTTAACGGGATGCTGTAGAAACCCTCTAATATCGTCCGATGATTCCTCCTCCAGTCGCCCCTCCGAGGGGCGCTGTCAACTAGACCGGGGGCCAGCATATGTCCAGAGAGAAGGCGTCGGGAGGCTTGGAGAAGGCATCCGCTCCAGCCAAAGGAGCGATCGTGGCAAAGCAGGTCGTCAAGACGTACGATACTGGCAAGGTGAAAGTGGAAGCGTTGAGAGGCGTCGACCTGTCTGTGAAAGAAGGTGACATGATCGCCATCATGGGCCCTTCCGGTTGCGGCAAGACTACGCTTCTGAACTGCCTGTCTGGCTTGGATGACCTGAGCGGGGGAGAGATATACATCAACGGTAAGCCCCTATCAGGCATGAACGACCGCGAGAGGACTCGCTATAGAGCCGAGAAGATCGGTTTCATATTCCAAGCGTACAACCTGCTTCCAGTGCTCACATCAGCCGAGAATGTGGAACTCCCTCTCCTGCTGGCAGGGAAGAATCCGAAGGAGGCCAGGAAGCTAGCGCTCGAGGCGCTGAGGTCTGTAGGACTCGAGGAATGGAGCGCGCACAAGCCCTCCGAACTCTCGGGCGGACAACAGCAGCGGGTCACGATTGCCAGGTCGTTCGTCAACAGGCCGGAGATTGTATTCGGGGACGAGCCCACGGGAAACCTGGACAGCGAATCGTCAAAGGACATCATGGGGCTGCTCAAGAAGCTGAACAAGGAGAACAAGCAGACATTCATCATAGTCACACACGATTACACGGTCGGCCGCATGGCCGACAAGATCGTCATGATGAAGGACGGGCTCATCGAGAAGGAGTTCGTCCCCGCACCCTACTGAGGCGATCAAAATGAACGGCCTCCAGCAGCTTGCGGTCCTCGTCGCAATCGTCCTTGTCGTGGTCGGTATACTAGCAGCTCGCCGACGCGTTTTCGCCCGGATGGCCATAAGGAGCATCTTGAGGAGAAAGAAGTATTCTGTAATCGTGGTCTGCGGCCTTCTCATCGCGACCGCCATGATATCTGGGTCCCTGGTCGCTGGAGACACGCTGGACTACATCATCGCGCGAGAGGTAATGACGAACACCGACGAGGTGGACATCGTGGTCTCCGCCCTGAACGAGACTGGAGACGAAGCGTACTTCAATTACACATTCGTGTCGCAAGTGGCCGCAAGCATCGGAGCCGGCACTTCGCCCCACATGGACAAAGTGTCGGGAGCACTGAGAGGATACCTTGCGGTCAAGAACCTTCGAACTGGCCTGACATTCTCCCAGGGAGGGATTTTCGGATTCGAGGTGGGCGCCACAGTGAACCCATTGCTCGACTCCGATGGAGTCCCGGCCAAGATCGAAGATGTCAGCGGCGGCGTGGCTGTCATCAACTCCAGGCTCGCCGACGAGGTAGATGCCCAAGCGGGAGATACGCTGGCTGGAATCACCGACAACGGTTTCCCAGTGATGATCACGGTGTCTTGGGTCGCCAAGGATACGGGCCTTGCCAACTGGGACGGGTCGGCGTATGCCTTTGTCGATCTATCTTATGCGCAATCGATTATCGGACAGCCTGGCATGATCAACAGGATTGACGTCTCTTGTGCAGGCTCGAAGTCCTCAGGATACAAGGTGACCGACCAAGCCATCGCAGAGCTCCAACAGCAGCTGCCAGCTGATCCTGATTTCCAGTACGACGCGATCAAGGCCGACGGCCTCGAGGAGGCAAAGGCCGTCTCTGACATGATGTCCCAACTGCTAGTCCTCATGAGCTCTTTCGCCATCATCGCGGGTGCGGCGCTCATAGTCAACATCTTCGTGATGCTCGCCGAGGAGAGGAAAACCGAGATGGGCATCTCGAGGGCCATAGGAATGCAGAGAGGTGACCTGACCCAGACTTTCATGTATGAGGGCGTGGTCTATGCCCTCGCCGCCGCAGGCGTGGGGGCATTCGCAGGACTCGGGATTGCGATGGTCGTAATGAGCGGTACCGCGACGATCATCTCAGATGGAGGCCTTCAGTTCACACTCAACTGGGATTGGGCGAGCCTCGGCATAGCAGCGTGTGCAGGGTTTCTCATAACAATGCTCACTGTCGTCGTGGCCTCGTGGCGCGTAAGCAAGCTTAACATAGTGAGGGCAATCAGGGACATACCGGAGCCCGTCTCGGTCAGGACAGCGAGACGATACCTTGCTCTAGGAATCGCCGGAATCGTCTTCGGAGTCGTGGCTTCAATTATTGGTGCGGCTCAGGACGAAGCTTGGGGTGTCTCCGCAGGACCGTCGTTGATGGCCCTCGGAGTGGCGCTCCTCTTGGCCAGGTTCGTCAGCTTCAGAGTGCCGCTATCCGTTGCCAGCGCATTTGTCGTATTCTACGTGCTTGACCCGTTCAATGTCGCAGGACTCATATTCGGACCATCAGAGGGAGGGATGGAGATGTTTCTCGTGTCCGGGCTCCTTCTCGTCAGCGGATGCGTCATCCTTGTGATGGTCAACAGCGACTTCCTGCTGAACGGACTGATGGCCAGTTTCGGCCGGAAGCGGTCACTGCTTCCGGTCTTCAAGGTCGCAACAAGCTATCCAATGAACAAGAAGTTCCGGACTGGCCTGTCGATCTTCATGTTCGCATTGATCATGTTCACCGTTATCGTCATGGCCATGATCGCATCGTTCCAGCGCGAGAGCGTCGAGAAGACGACTCAGCAGCTGTCCGGAGGCTACGAGATCCTGGGATTCTCGATGCTGGAGATCCCTGCTTCGAACTTGACTGTTGGATTGGAGCTCGTGAACGAGAGCGTCGGTGCGGGCGCGATCATGTCCTACGACATCGCAGCGGAAGGGCCAGCCACGCTGATCGCCCCTGGACAGGACGAATTCGACTATCCAATGATAGGCTTCAGCGACCGGATGATATCCGAGGCGAAGTACACTCTGATGAGGCGAGCTCCACAGTATTCATCGGACATCGACGCCTGGAACGCCCTTCTGGAGGACCACAGCCTTGTCATAATGGACGGCTCTGTGATTCCTTCCCAGTTCGGTCCGACCACATTCAGCGGCGTGAGTCTGGATGTCGGTGACGTTGTGACGATAAGGACGCCCCTTGGCACGGAAGCAAATGTGACCATTGTCGGGATCATGGACCAGTACTTCATCAGCGGAGTCTTCTGCTCCCACGAATTCCTGCACGCGATCAACCCGCTGGCCAAGGACACGCTCCTGTACTTCGAGACTTCCCATCTGCCCGGCGTGGCGGATTCCGACGTTTCCAAGAGAATGGAGCAAGTGTTCGTCGAGTACGGCCTGACGACGATGGTTGTCAGGGACACCGTAGAAGAGGTCATGACGATGGTAGCCTCGGTCATGCAGCTGATGGAGATATTCCTGGGCATGGGCCTCATAGTCGGCATCGCCGGACTCGGCATCATCACCATCAGGAACGTGGCGGAGCGGAGACAGGAGATCGGCGTGATGAGGGCAATAGGATATCAGAGGGACATGATCCTGAAAGCGTTCCTGTTGGAGACATCGTTCACATCCTTGCTAGGCATCATCGTCGGCACACTAATGGGGCTTGGCATCTCGTACACGATCTTCGAATGGGGCGGGTTCGCCAAGATGTCGGAGTTCGTCATCCCGTGGGGAGAGATACTGATAGTGTTCGCCATAGCGTTCGTGATAACTCTGGCAGCGACCTTGCCACCCTCCCGTAAGGCAGCCAGGCTGGCCCCCGCTGAGGCTTTAAGAAGAGTGGACTAGATACCTTTGGGTTGGTAGCTACACCACTCTAAATATGATTCCGTGGTCATGCTCACGCCGATGGCTTCAGCTGCCGTGCTAATAGCTCTCCAGGAATTGAGGGAGGGACGATTCGTCCTCGTCTACGATGCGGACGGACGTGAGGAAGAGACTGATATGGTCATCGCATCCGAGCGCGTCACGCAGGCCGCCATCAGGGCGCTTCGGAAGGACGCGGGGGGCCTCATCTGCACGACGGCGGACACTCGCATTCAGGAGGCTCTGGGGCTGCCGTTCCTCTCGGAGCTGTTCCTCGGCATGGTCGAGCACTATCCTGTGATGGGGAAGCTGATCCCAAACGACATACCGTACGATGTCAAGTCCGCGTTCGGCATCACGATCAATCACCGCAAGACATTCACAGGCATTACCGACGAGGACCGTGCACTCACAATCACCGAGTTTGCCAAACTGGCTGGGAAGGCGCTCACGACTGAGGATGGCTGGGCGAAGCAGGAGTTCGGGAAGAACTTCCGAGCTCCTGGACACATACACCTTCTCAACACGTCGAAGAGGATCCTCGAGACGAGGTTTGGCCATACCGAGCTCGCGACCGCTCTCGTTATCATGGCAGGGATGGTTCCGTCCGCGACCGTGTGCGAGATGATGGGAGACGACGGCAAGGCGCTCTCGAAGATGAAAGCAAGGATGTACGCTGAGAAGATGGGCTATGCTTTCCTCGAAGGGGCCGAAGTCATCGAAGCTTGGAGAGAGCTCCAGAGAAGGTGAGTTCCCATGGTTCGCGTGATGGCGACGGGCGTGTTCGACATAATCCACCTAGGACATCTGCACTACCTTGAGGAGTCGAAGAGGCTCGGGGACGAGCTCGTCGTAGTTGTCGCAACCGACAGCACCGTGAGGCGCAGGAAGCACGAACCGGTCACGCCTGAGAAGATGAGACTCGAGTTGGTCGCTTCGTTGAAGCCCGTGGACAAGGCCGTCCTGGGCAGAGAGGGCGGCGACATCTTTGAAATCGTGAAGGAGCTCCGGCCGGACATCATAACGATAGGTTATGACCAGCCTTTCAGTGAGTCACAGCTCGAGGAGGAGCTCAAGAAGCGTAGGATCAACGTCCAGGTCGTCAGGATGCCTCACCTTGATCACGACCTCGACGGCACGCGCAAGATCATCAAGAAGATCATCGAATTCCACGAAGTCCAGAAGAAGATCGCGGGGGTCGAGAAGGGATGAAGCGGATCGGTGTGATCGACACGACCTTCGCGAGATCCGACATGGGCGGATTCGCGGTCGATGAACTCAAGAAGACAGGAACGGGCTTCAAAATCGACCGCAGGACGGTCCCTGGTGTCAAGGATCTTCCCGTGGGAGCCAAGAGACTGATTGAGGAAGCTGGATGCGACATCGTGATCGCCTTGGGCATGCCTGGAAAAGAGGAGATAGACAAGGTCTGCGCCCATGAAGCATCTACAGGGCTCATCCAGGTTCAGCTGATGACGAACAAGCACATAGTCGAGGTCTTCGTGCACGAGGACGAGGCGAAGAGCGAGAAGGAACTCGCCTGGCTGGTCGAGAGGAGATCGAGGGAGCACGCGGTCAACGCGTACGACCTCCTCTTCCGGCCCGAGAGGCTCGTCAAGAACGCGGGCAAGGGATTGCGCCAAGGGTACGAAGACGTCGGATCGATCAGATGAGGATAATGAGAAGGAGGTAAGGACATATGGCAAGAAAGATGAGAATCGGCATAGTCTGCAGCGAGTACAACTACGACATTACGCAGATGATGCTTGAGAGGGCGAAGGAGCACGCGAAGTTCCTGGACGTCGAGGTCGCGAAGGTGGTCATGGTCCCGGGAGTCTATGACATCCCACTCGCGGTCAAGATGCTTCTGAAGGACAAGAACGTAGACGGCGTGGTGAGCATAGGGGCCGTCATCGAGGGCGAGACGGAGCACGACCAGATCGTGATCGGTCAAGCCGCAAGGAAGATGACGGACCTGGCAGTTGAGTACGAGAAGCCCGTCGGGCTAGGCATATCGGGCCCCGGAATGTCCAGATTACAGGCAGAGGACAGGATCGAGAGGGCGAAGGACGCTGTCGAATCCGTTGTGAAGCAGTGGAAAGCGCTGAAGCTGTGAGTCCGCTGGGGTTCTGTTGCATTAGCGGATGGCGACAGCTAGGTCGCACCATCCAGAATGCAACTCGTTCCATTCGGCTCCGACCGTGCGCCCCTTGCGGGGTCGTATAGGATCATCATCACGTCATGCTGGAACGCGCCGGGGTCGAACCGTAGACCCCCTGCCAACTCCAATCTCCTGGAGATGGCTGTCTGCAGCAGGCTGGAGCCAACGATGGCACGAATCAACGCGTGCCAAGGACCCCTGCACTTCGATCTCGTGCCCATTCGGGGATATTGTATCCACCCACATGTCGAGCACGTTCTGCTGCCAATAATGTCAGTCCTGAAGGCCAGAAGGCCTCTACTCTTGGCCGCCATCGTTGTCGCAGCGTCAGCGAGAGTACTTTCCGCTATCCGCTACATGTAGCTGGCAATGATTGCTGGAGCCCCTCCTCTTGGCTCATCACCACCCGAATTGTTCCAGAACCGTCCGCTGGAAAGCCTATAATAAGGCCAGGCCCTCCGGAGAACTGTGGGCGCAGTCCATCTGGGAAAAATACATCTACGCTGGTGCGACAAGTGCAGCGTGCCCGTCCTTGAGCAGGAGTCCTGCAGCATCTGCTCAGGGAGTACCAGGCAAGTTAGAATCACCCCGCCGGGAGATGCGCGCCCAGCATTCGAATCAGACTTAGTTCGAATTAGAGCGCTCATCGACAAGCAGTTCGGAGAAGGGTCTGGCGAGCTCGCAATCCCTGAAAGAGTCATCGTTCTTCTCAACAAGGCGCCGGACATCGACCGCATGGACGAGGTTATCGTCGGCGGCGAGGTCATCGGGGCTTCCAGGTTCAGCATCACAACCGGTGATAGGTTTCTGTGCAGACCATCGGGTGCTGCTGCGATAGCGTCACACGCCAGCAGAGGTTGGGTCATTATTGACGAGGTCGCAGCGCAGGCCATCAGAACAAAAAGCGCAAGCACGCTGGCCGTTGGAGTGCTGAGCTGCGACCCGGATATCAATGTCGGTGACGAGCTTCTCGTCCTCGAGAGGGACCGCACTCCAGTTTCGGTGGGTGTTGCGAAGATGTCCTCGTGCAAGATGACGGAGCATAAGCGGGGGACTGCCGTCAAGACCCGGTGGATCGTACAGAGATCGACCCTGAAGATCCAGCCGAAAGAGGCATCATGGCAAGACGTGGTGAACGCAAATGCGGATGTCCTTTCCAAGCGTGTGACGCAGGCGAAGGAGTTCATAACCAAGGTTGTCAGAGACAACACACTGCCCATTGCTGTGTCGTACAGCGGCGGCAAGGATAGCCTCGCGACGCTCCTCCTGGTCATGGAAGCGGGCATCAGACCGAAGATGATCTTCGTTGACACAGGGCTCGAGTTCGCAGAGACGAGAAAGAACGTCTCAGATACCGCCAAGCGATACGCGCTCGAGCTGATAATTGAATCCGCTGGTGACTCATTCTGGAGAAACCTGGACCATTTCGGGCCGCCGGCCAAGGACTATCGATGGTGCTGCAAGACCTGTAAACTCGGGCCTGCCACTCAGCTCATAACGAAGAACTTCCCAGTCGGAGTGCTCTCCTTCATCGGCCAAAGGGCGTACGAGTCTCAGCAACGGGCCGAGAAGAGTAAGGTCTGGAGAAACCCCTGGACTCCCAATCAGCTGGCAGCATCCCCGATCCAGAAATGGACAGCACTCCATGTTTGGATCTATCTCTTCTCAAAAGGAGCAGCCTACAATCCCCTCTACGAACGCGGGATCGAAAGGATTGGGTGCTTCATGTGCCCCGCGACGGACATGGCCGAGCTGAGGATCTCGAGAGAGATATCCGACGAATACGCAAGGTGGCAGAAGTACCTCGAGGACTATGCTTGCGCCAAAGGCAAGAGTGTGCCGTGGATCGAAAAGGAGCTGTGGCGTTGGAAGAGGATCCCGAATTCCGTGGTGGACGAGTTAACACCTGGTGACCGAGAGTTGATCAGCGCCTCATCGCCTGTCCCTGAGGCAGGTCCCCTGGAGTTGAAGAGCACGAGCGGATACAACCCGTGCGTGGAAGGCCTGAGCATGGAAGGCATTTTCAGCAGGCCCCTGCCGATGGAGAGAGTAGCGAATCTGCTGAACATCATCGGCGAGGTGACGACATCTCCAGATGGCAACATCGCCGAGGTGAGTTCGATCACCGTGTTCAGAGAGGGACCGGTCATGATCAAGGCACGAGACGAACAAGAGCTGAAGAAGAAGGCCGCCGGCCTCAGAGAAGCAGTCCTGAGAGCGGTTGACTGCGCTGGATGTGGCATCTGTGTGGGCAGGTGCGAGGCGAACGCGTTGCAACTAGATGGACAGGTACGCATCGATGTTGCGAAGTGCACGCACTGCGGAGCCTGCCTTGGTCCTTGCCCGGCCGTCAGGTTCAAGGAAAACGATCTGGACATCTAATGAAGAATGGCCCTGAGGGCATCGGAAACCTCTCTGGCCCGAGCCCCCCACGGCACCACACCGTATCCGTCCCTGACCTCGAAGCCCTCCTTCACCTTGCAGCATTTCAGGAGCACGGGCCCCTGGATGGAGTGCTCGCGAATGAGGTCCTGGGGGCACATATTGATCAATCTCGGCCTTCTGCCATAGACGGCCTCGAAGATCCTCTCGGACAGACTGCAGCCGATAAGTGTGACCTGGTCGAGCTCCTCCGGCGTAAGCTCGGGGGTCTCGTCGAGATAGAACACATTCTTCCCCGCCTTCAACCCGGAGGCCCGGCACGGATACATCGTGATACCTGATTCCGCGGATTTGGCAAGCGAGTTCAGGTCCACCGTCAATACCTTGACCCTCACGTACCGATCCTGGAGGTCGGTCTCCAAGACTGTGTGGACAAGGCCCTCCAACTTCGATGGCTCAGGAGGGACGACATCGAATATCGTCAGCTCGTAGGGCGGTTCGTCGATGAAGAACGACAAATGCTCAGACTTGCCCCTGACGACTATACACTTCTTGCCCTTCGTCGCCCTCATCGCCCCCATGGAACTCGCAGACAGGACCTCCAGTGAGGGATCCTCGATGAAGGCGGTATCCTTGGGGAGCGAGATGATATGGACCGAAGCAATCTCCTGAAGAATGTCATTCGATGGTTTCCTGACGATCAGGGCAACCGCCCAATCAGAACCCGAATTGAAAACGTAGTACCTGGTGCGGATGTAGGCCCTCTTGCCGGCGAGGTATCCTTTGATGTTCGCCTCACTTAGATCGAACGATACCGTCTTCACGCTCACTTCCTTGCAATGGACCGGGAACATCCAGCGACCCGTTGGTTGAAAGCGTTCAGGGCACTAAAACATTGCCAAGAGGGCGAAGAAGTCGGATTACGGGCGGAATGAACTAGGAATTGTCTCCCCTGGGATAGCATCTCCACTGGAAACCGGCCTAGCCACAACAAGATTCTTTAACCCCCCTCCAAATACCCCAAAGGTCGCATGAAGGGATTCCTCGTCCTCGAGGATGGAACAGTTTTTGAGGGCGAAGCTTTCGGCGCGCGCAGAGATGTTCTGGGAGAGGTCGTCTTCGCGACCGGCATGACTGGTTATCAGGAATCCTTGACAGACCCGTCATACTGTGGTCAAATCCTGGTATCCTCGTACCCGTTGATCGGCAACTACGGCGTGAACAAGCACGACTCACAATCAGAACGCGTCCAGGTCTGGGGGTATGCCATCAAGGAGATGTGCAGGGCTCCAAGCCACCGCGACCACGACAGAACAATCGACGAGTTCCTCAAGCAGAACGAAGTCCCAGGCATCTGCGGGCTGGATACGCGCTCCCTCATCCGGAAACTGAGGAACTCTGGCACGATGAAGGGAGGCATCTCGACGGGCGATCCTGCCGACCTGCTGGAGAAGACCCGGAAGATGACTCATCCGGAGGAGGGCAACCTGGTCGCGAAGGTCAGCACCAAGAAGATGTTGCGCTTCGACGAGGGACGGGCCAAGACAGTCGCCCTGTTCGACTGCGGGCTGAAAATGAACATAGTCTCCGAGCTACGTCGGAGGTTCAACGTCATCCAGATGCCGTTCGACACTCCAGCCGAATCAGTGAAGGACCTGGAGCCCGACGGCATCTTCATCTCCAACGGGCCGGGCAACCCGGCCCATCCTGAGATATTGGCGTCCACCGTCTCCACACTCTCCAAGCTCAAAGATGACTATCCCATGATGGGCATCTGTCTCGGCCACCAGCTGCTATCGCTGATGTTCGGTGCGAAGACCTACAAGCTGAAGTTCGGACACAGAGGAATCAATCAGCCGGTGAAGCTAGAGGATCGAGTATACATCACTTCGCAGAACCACGGGTTCGCGGTCGACGCGAACTCCGCCGGAGACGCTGGCCTCGAGGTCACGGTCATAAACCTGAACGACAAGACCGTTGAGGGCATGAGGCACCGAGAGCTACCGATATTCTCCGTGCAGTTCCACCCGGAGTCACACCCGGGTCCCCAAGACACTGGGTTTCTGTTTGATAGATTCGCAAAATCCTTGGGGGTGCGCTGATGCCGAAGAGGACCGACCTGAAGAAGCTCATGGTAATAGGGTCCGGACCAATCGTGATCGGCCAGGCGGCCGAGTTCGATTTCTCAGGGTCGCAGGCGTGCAGGTCGCTGCGGGAGGAAGGATACACGACCGTATTGGTGAACTCGAATCCGGCGACGATCCAGACGGATCCCGATACGGCCGACATCGTGTACGTCGAGCCGCTGGATGTGGAGACGGTCACGAAGATCATCGAAAAGGAGAAGGTGCAAGGCATACTCTCCGGAATGGGTGGACAAACCGCTCTCAACCTCTGCTCAGAGCTCGCAGAGAACGGTACTCTCAAGAGGCTTGGGGTCGAGCTGCTAGGAAGTCAGCCGAGAGCGATCGCTCTTTCCGAGGACAGAGAGCTATTCAGGAAAACGATGCTGGATCTCGGAGAACCGATCCCGAAGAGCAGGACCACTAACTCTCTCGAAGGGGCGAAGAGCGTCGTGAAGGAGATCGGTGGGTATCCAGTACTAGTCAGACCCGCGTTCACACTCGGAGGCACGGGTGGAGGCATCGCCCATGACGAGCAGGAACTCGAGGACATCGCCGGGAGGGGACTAGCATATTCTCGCATTCGCCAAGTGCTGATCGAGGAGAGCGTTATCGGCTGGAAAGAGTTCGAGTACGAGGTCATGCGCGACTCGAAGGACAACTGCATCATCGTCTGCAACATGGAGAACCTCGACCCGATGGGCATTCACACGGGTGAGAGCATCGTCGTGGCACCCGCTCAGACTCTGAGCGATAAAGACCACCAGATGCTCAGGAATGCGACAATCAAGATCATCCGCGCTCTGGGAATCGAGGGCGGGGCGAACATTCAGTTCGCAGTACATCCGAAAACCGGGGAATACAGGGTCATTGAGGTCAACCCGAGGGTGTCCCGCAGCTCTGCCCTGGCATCGAAGGCGACTGGATACCCCATCGCGCGCGTTGCTGCGAAGATCGCAGTGGGAAGGACTCTCGACGAGATACCGAATGCGATCACTGGAAAGACATGCGCTGCTTTCGAACCATCCATTGACTACGTCGTGATGAAGATTCCCAGGTGGCCCTTCGACAAATTCCGCACCGTCGACCGGCGTCTCGGGACCCAGATGAAGAGCACTGGAGAAGTCATGGCGATAGGCAGGAACATCCAGGAGTCTCTTCTCAAAGCAGTGCGGTCTCTCGAGATCGACAGAACTGGGCTCGAGGCGGAGAAGTGGACGGACGAGGATATCGAAAAGGAACTCTGCAATGCGACAGATCAGCGCCTCTACATGATCGCCGAGGCACTGAGGAGAGGGAAAACTGTCGAATGGGTATGCTCCCAAACCGAATGGGACCATTTCTTCGTCCGCAAGGTCCAGGACATCGTCATGATGGAGGACAGGATCAGGAAGAACCTGGACGATGAGACATTGAGCGCCGCAAAGCGCCTCGGTTTCAGTGATGAGTACATTGGGATGATTGCGGGGAAAGAAGAGAGAGCCGTCAGGAACCTGAGGATTGGCAACAAATGCAAGGCCACCTTCAAGATGGTTGACACATGTGCCGCGGAGTTCGAGGCAGAGACGCCGTACTTCTATTCGACCTATGAAACCGAGTGCGAGGCTAGGACTTCCGCAAACAGGAAGGTGATCGTAGTCGGAGCCGGTCCGATAAGGATTGGCCAGGGAATCGAGTTTGACTACTGCTGTGTCCACGGCGCCCTAGCGCTCAAGGAGGAGGGCATCGACTCGATCATAATCAACAACAACCCCGAGACAGTTTCCACGGACTTCGACGTATCCAGCAGACTGTACTTCGAGCCGATCACGGCAGAGGATGTGTTGAATGTCGTCGAGAAGGAGGACGCCGATGGCATCATCCTGCAGTTCGGGGGGCAGACGGCGATCAATCTCGCGCTCCCCCTTCAGAAGGAGCTTAAGGGCAAGAAGACCAAGATCCTTGGGACCTCTCCTGACGCCGTTGACCTGGCCGAGGACAGGAAGAAGTTCTCGAAGCTGATGGACGAGCTGGGCATCAGCCAGCCGAAATCTGGAACTGGGTTCTCCTTCGAAGAGGTCAAGACACTAGCCAGGGACATCGAATATCCGGTCCTCATCAGGCCTAGCTATGTGCTCGGCGGAAGGGCAATGGAGATCGTCTACAACGAGATCGAGCTGGAGACCTACATGAAGAGCGCCGCCAAGGTTTCCAAGAAGCGTCCGATACTCGTGGATAAGTATCTTACGCACGCGATCGAGATCGATGTCGATGCCGTGTGCGATGGCAAGGAAGTGTTCATAGGCGGGATATTGGAGCACATCGAGGAAGCTGGAGTTCACTCAGGGGACGCGACGATGGTGCTCCCGCCTCAGACCCTGGGCCCAGGAGTCATGAAGCAGATCAAGGAGATCACGCGAAAAGTCGCCCTCGCGCTGAACACGATCGGCCTGATGAACTTGCAGCTCGCATACAAGGATGGTGAGGTCTTCATGCTCGAGGCTAATCCTCGTGCAAGTCGGACAGTGCCGATCATTTCGAAAGCCACGGGGGTCCCCCTGGCGAAGGTTGCCACGAAGATCATGCTGGGCAAGTCCCTGAAGGACCTTGGTCTGAAGGACATCGCGAAAATCGACCATGTTGCGGTCAAGGCCTCGGTGTTTCCGTTCCTTAAGCTCCCGGGAGTCGACAGCATCCTCGGTCCCGAGATGAAATCCACTGGAGAGGTAATGGGCATCGATATCGACTATCCCTCTGCTGTCTGGAAGGCGCTCGTCGCTTCGGGACAGAAGCTCCCGAAGAGTGGTAGGGTCTACCTCAGCGTCAAGGATGAGGATAAATCCGCTGCGTCGAGGCTGGGAAAGAAGCTCGCATCGCTCGGGTTCCAGCTCTACGCCACCAAAGGGACAGCGGAGGCGCTCAAGAGCGGTGGGGTCAATGCGACGACTGTGTACAGAATTTCGGACCATGGAAGTCCGGACGCGCTGTCCTTGATGCGAAAGGGAGACGTCCAGCTCATAATCAACACGCCGACTGAAGCATCAGGAGCTCGCAGGGACGGGTACATGATGCGCAGACTCGCCGTGGAGCTGGAGATACCCATATTCACTACCATGCAGGGAGCGAGGGCTGCGGTGATGGCCATCGAGTCCGCCACCGGAAAGGAGATGACCGTGAGCGACCTCTCACGATTTCACAAGCGAGAATAATGAAATCAGAACGCAGCCTACCAAGAGACTATCGGGTTTTCGCCAAGGCGTTTCATGCGCCTTGAGTGCTTCGGGCATAATCCGGGAGACCCTGTCTGAGAACCGAGCAAGTCCTCTTGCCAATGAGCGTTGAAGAGGCGGCATTTCTTGTCTGCGCAGAACGGCTTCAGAGTAAGGTGATGGAGGACCGCTTGAAGCGCAAGTCCTTTCGCGACCTCGGTCATCTCTGGGTCACCGTAGTCCAGGAAACGCCCCTTGAAGGTGCGCTTCAGGAGCTCGATGTTCAGACTCTCGCCCCCAGTTGATGCCAGCCTCTGCTTGAGCATGTAGTATTGCCTAGGCTTCGCAGGCGCCTCAACCATGCCTGGCACGGATATGATGCTCGGGAAGCCGGGAATCACTGTCCTCAGGTGGTGGCGGAGATCATCCTGGGAGTAAGTAGAGATGAACCTATCAGTCATGACAATAGTCGCTGTCTCAAGTTCGTTGCTTGACCGGAGTAGGCCAATCAGGATCTCCTCGATTCGCCGGCCGTCGTACACGATGCCCCCGATGCGCGCATCGCCACGGAGAGTTCTGAGTTCATAGTCGACCTCGCCATACATCGGTTCGGACGGCTCAATCGGCTTGGAGATGTCCTTCACTCTAGAAGATGCGAGATATGCGGCAACCTGTTCGCGCGAGCTGGCCTTCACATTCAACAATGGTGCTGGCCTGACCTTCACGCTCACTGACGGGAAGATCGACGACAGGAAAGACGCAACTTCAGCTAGATCTACTTCGTTCGAGCACTCTGGAGATCGTAATTCGATTCTGCTGAGTCTCGTCTCACTTCTTCTTGAGGTGCTTGTACGCGACATCAGCTCCCCGCCTGCCAGAGAGGAGCATCGAACCGAATGTCGGCCCCATCCTTGGAAGTCCAAAGGTGGTCGACACGGCCATCCCGATGACGATGAGCCCTGGATGGCAGAAACCACTGTGCTCCACGACGGCGTCCTCGCTCTTCTCGATCCACATCGCGCCGAAACCAGGCGTCTTGATGAGACCCCGCTCTTCGAGCTTCTTCACCACCATTGCGTCATGCCCAGTCGCATCTATCACGAGCTTCGACTCGAGGGCAATCGGGTCCACGCAAGTTATCTGCCTGGGCAGCGCCCCCACTGGGGTCCAGTTGACGACCGCTCCGGAGACTTTGTTCTTCTCCCTGAGCACTATGTCGTCAAATGACGCCATGTTCAGGACGCTCACGCCCGCCTCGCACGCCGAGGCGATCAGCTTCGAGCACGCGAGTGGGCCAGGAGTCATGTATAGCCCCTTCTCGTACAACTTGTACTTCACACCAAGCTCGTCAAGTATCTTCTGAGCGGGCGCCCGGACTGTGATCGTGTTCATCAAGAAGCCGCCAATCCAGAAACCCCCTCCGAGGTAGTTGTTCCTCTCGACCACGAGCACCCTCACGCCCTTGAGCGCAAGATCGCGCGCAGCCATCAGTCCGCTGGGACCGCCGCCGATGACGATGACATCCGTCTCGGCGTTCTCGTCCATGTCCTTGGCGAACTGAGATATTATCGCTCTCGTAACCGCGCTTTCCGAGGATTTCGCGAATATCGGCATGCTTCTTCACCAGATTGTGAAGTGCGCATACCAGCTCCCCGAATATAAGTATTCGCATTTCACCATCAGAAGCCTCACTTCTGTCCGTTCACTGTGTAAGGGACAACGAATATCTTCTCTTCGAATGATATTAGCAGCTGCGGAGCGGAGCTGGAATCTTGTCTACGCCCCGCGAACGAGAAGACCTGGCTCCGCTCCCACCGCGAGCAATGGAGATGACAAGAATGGCAATCGACCCGATATGCAAGATGGAAGTGGATCCGAAGACCGCGAAATGGAAATCCGAGTACAACGGAAAGGAGTTCTTCTTCTGCGCGCCGGGGTGCAAGAAGGCTTTCGACAAGAATCCAGGGAAATACGCGTGAAACGAAAAATTATTAGTGGGCGTGCACGGGGACTTCCGCGGTCATGGGAGTCTTCACGATGCCCGCCGATTTCTTCAACTTCTCGTACTTCTCCCTGTATAGCTTCTCGCACACACTGCAGCAGAGGTAATGGTACTTCCCATCCAGCTTGATCTTGACGCCCTCGTCCCTCATCATGTGCCCACAGTAGTAGCACCTTATGAGAAGGCCAGCTTCGTCAGTCAGAGCGGCCCTTGGGCTCTCCTTGGGCACCCGCATGACCATCGAGTTGTCCATGCGTGTTATCTCCGAGATCTGAGCCAGGGACTCGAGGAACCTCTGATATTTCATTTGGTTGAAGAATGCGAGCACGCAGAGGATGCGGGAATCTGAGAGCACGTAAATCTGCCTCACAATCTCCTCATCCTTGATCTTCTCCACAACTCTGTCGATGTCAGCAGGCTTGGATTCGAGGATGAGCGCGACCGAAACCTGCCCGAGCATGTCGGCGTCCAGAACAGTCGAATATCCCTTGATCAGCCCGACGTCGAGCATAGCCTGAACTCTGGAGCTCACTGTAGGCGTGCTCACGCTTATCCGAGATGATATGTCCCTGAAGGACGCCCTTCCGTCCCTCTGGAGTTCCCTTAGTATCTTTCTGTCAACTTCGTCTAGGTTGAGAGCCATGAACCATGCTAGAACTAGGAGGGGGATATCCTTTTCACTTGAAAGGTACGGTGGTGCGGGTGACAACAAGTGGCAAAACCGGTTGTGCGAACCACAGGACTTAACCTCTCAACTGTTCAGGCGCGCGGTCATATCCTCTCGAAAGCACAATGTAAAGGCCAAAGACCACCAGAGCTCCGCCCAGGATGATCCAGTACCCCGGAGTTTCATTCGGCGGCAATGCGAAGACCAGAATGGACGCTCCAACGGGCTCACCGAGCACGCTCGTTGAGATGACATGTGCGGGCAGCTTCCGAAGCGCGTAGTTGAACATCGTGTGGCCGAGTATCGTTGGGATGATGGCCATGAGAAGGAAGAGTGTGAGCTCCCGGCTGTCGCTGACCAACAAGCTGTCCCCAGCGACGAAAGCCGAGATGAAGAGGAGTCCTGCTGAGAGCCCGTAGACGGAGAACGAGTACGGAACCACGGAAAGGCTCCTTCTAGCAACCCTGCCGGACAGGAAGTAGATTCCGGCGCATATGCCTCCCAGGAATGCCAGAAGATCCCCCAGGAGCGTGTCCGACCCAACCGAGTAATCTGATATGTAGATGACAGCGACCCCGGAGAACGCGATGACGGTTCCAATCGCGGCGATGCGCTTCACGTGATCTTTCAACAGGAAGTGCGACATGGCTGCCACGAAGATGGGGTGAGAGGTGACGAGAATCACAGATGTGGCCACGAGTGTGAGGGATAGTGACACTATCCAGAGCCCAAAGTGGAAGGTGAGCGCTAGGCCGCTAAGGCCTACAAGTGCGAGCTCCTTCCTCGAGAATCCCAGTATCTCCTTGAATCCGTGGGTCAACACCAGGTACGGAATCAGTATGGCAGAGGTCATGGCGAGCCTGTAGGCCGCGATGATGAAGGGCGGGCTCTCGCTCCACTTGATGAACAGAGAGGCGAATGAAATGGAGACCATTGCGATTCCGATGGCGAGATATGCCTTCGAATGCTCGCTCATCGGGGGCATGTGCTTCACTGGTCCGAAGTATCGCTCTCCACCGTACCAACTAGTAGATGGTGACGCCCTTCACGCCCTTTGACTGCCTGATCGCTGGAATGAGGTCTGAAGGCACTTGGCTCTCAGTCACGATGAACAGTTTGGGCTCCTCGGAAGTCATAGGGTCGTCCACGATGGCCTGCCTGATGCTGATGTTGTTCCTGGCCAGAATGTCAGCCACAGCAGCGATGATACCGGGTTCGTGGGCGTTCGTGGGGACTATTTCGATGGCTGTCCAGCCCATGGCAGACGCGGCGTTCTTGAGGTGGTTCGTCGGGATCAGTTGAGAGAAGAACTTGAACAGAGTTGGGTCGCCCTTGATCGTCTCAATTGTGGACTTGACAACCCTGCGGTCGACTCCAGCCGCCCTCGCGAGCGCGGAATCCGCGATCTGCACATCCCCGCACAGGACCTGATCCCTCTCAATCCGCAGTCCGTACTTCAAGAGGTATCTGGCAACCTTGGCCTGGGACGGGTATTTCTCGAAGTAGTTCGCTATCTTGTCCCACATGTCAATCGGATGATTACATGTGTACAGTAATAGATTAATATTGCGTCCAATGTACGCAATCGCACTCTGGCTCGGTAGCAAGGGGCTTATACGTCCAGCTACATGGCGACTACATTGACACAAAGTAGCACGGTACTTGATTGGTGAGGGTATGATTGGCAAGACTATCAGGCTGAGGCGGATCTTCGACCATAAGACAGGGAGGACCGTCATCGTGCCGATGGACCACGGGTTATCTCTAGGTCCCGTCCCGGGCATAGCTGATATCAGGACTACGATAGACAAGGTCGCCGAAGGGGGAGCCTCAGCGATCGTGATACACAAGGGACTGGTACCATATGCTGGCCCCTCGCTAGGGGCGAAACTGGGATTGATCGTGCACATATCCGCCAGCACTTCCGTTTCTCCCGACCCGAACTACAAGGTTCTTGTGGCTCGGGCGGACGCCGCAGCGGCGCTGGGCGCAGACGGGGTCTCAATCCACTGCAATGTTGGGTGCGACGCCGAGGACAAGATGGTATCCGATTTCGGGATGGTCTCGGACAGGTGCAGGGAGCTGGGAATGCCGCTCCTCGCAATGTGCTACCCGAGAGGAAAGAACATCAAGGACTCTTACGAAGTCGGAATGGTCTCTCACTGCGCTAGGTTGGCAGCCGAACTCGGCGCAGATGTTGTCAAGACCAACTTCACGGGTTCCATCGACTCGTTCAGGACGGTCGTCGAAGGAACCCCGATACCGGTCGTAATCGCGGGCGGGCCTAAGATGGGTTCTGAGTTCGACCTCCTGTCGATGGTCTACGACGCAATGCAAGCAGGAGCCAAGGGCATATCCATTGGCAGGAACGTGTTCCAGCACGAGGATGTGGCGGGAATCACGAGGAGACTTGCTCAGATAGTGTTCGAGGGCGCGCAACCCAAGGAAGAATACAGGCGGTGATCACCTGATCGACCGCCAAATCTGGGTCGGTGCCCTTTTCCAACCCAGCAGTGAAAGCAGGAAGAAGACAATCCTCTCCGCGCTAGAGAACGGTTTCGACACCGTAGTTCTCGAGAAGCGCGACCTCGACTTCACCAGCTTGGGCAGGTTCAGAGCACTCGTCCTCGACGGGAAGGACATCAAGGAGGACGGAGAGACAATCGCCTCTTTGGTCGAGATCAGGGGCAAAGCGGACGAGATCCGCGCAAAGAAGATGGCCGAGAAGGGCAAGACCGTTATCATCTCTGCGAAGGACTGGAAGGTCATCCCTCTCGAGAACCTGATAGTCCACTTCCAGGGGTCCGGATCCAAGCTCTTGATGCTCGCGAGAACCTCTGAGGAGGCGAAGCTCTTCTTCGAGACAATGGAGCGTGGAGCGGATGGCGTTCTCATCGTGCCCGACAAGCTCGACGAACTCGCCAAGCTGAGAAAGCTGATGGAGGAGTGCTCGCCCAAGCTCGAGCTCAAAGAGGCAAAGATAACATCCCTGAGGCAGCTTGGCCTGGGAGACAGGGTGTGCATCGACACCTGCTCGATGCTCCAGATAGGCGAGGGCATGCTCATAGGCAACCAGTCCTCCTGCCTGTTCCTGATACATTCAGAGACCTTGGAATCGGAGTACGCGGCGTCCAGGCCCTTCAGGGTGAACGCCGGTCCAGTCCATGCGTACATATTGATGCCGGACGGAAGCACCAGATACCTATCGGAACTTCAAGGAGGCGACGAGACGCTCGTCGTCGGTGCCGACGGGCACACGAGGAAGGTGGTGGTCGGGAGGACCAAGGTGGAAAGGCGGCCCCTACTGCTGATAGAGGCGGATGTCGAGGGGGAGAGGTTCTCGACCATCGTCCAAAACGCGGAGACGATAAGGGTGTACTCAAAGGGGAAGGTCGTGTCAGTCTCGAAACTGAAGCTCGGCGATACCATACTCATCAAGATGGAACGCGGAGGCAGGCATTTCGGGATGTATGTGAAGGAGACCATCCGGGAGAAGTGAATGACCATAATCGTCGCTTCTCTGGTCGAGGGAAGCATTCCTGGAGTTACGCGCTCATCAAAGGTGGCGTTCAGACAGGGAGCGGAGGCTGTAGAGGTCAGACTGGATCATTTCAGGAATCTCACGCCGTCCGCTCTGCCAAGGATAAGAGATGCATGCGACGGCCCGACGATTGCGACACTCCGTTCTGCTGGAGAAGGCGGGAAGTCGAAGTTGGGCGCAAAGGCCCGGGACTCCATTCTTAGGGAGACTGTCAGCGCGGGGTTCCACGGCGTCGACCTGGAGATCGGGAGCGACCGAGCACTCCTCAGGGAACTGGGAGAGAGCAAAGAGAGACCACTTACGATCGCATCCGCACACTTCTGGGACCCTGCTCCGGAGGGGCTCGTCGATTCGACCCTTAACCAGGCGTGCATGCTGGGCGATGTTGGAAAGGTCGCGATGCACTGCGAGAACGCGGCCCAAGCGGTCATGCTGGCAAACATCGGGATGAAGTTCGCGGCTCGGGGGAAACGATTCGTGGTCATCGGAATGGGAGACCAGGGCAGGCTTACGCGAGTCTGCGCCAGCAAGATCGGCTCTTCGATGATGTACGCCTGCGTCGAGGGAAAGGAGGCTGCTCCCGGCCAGCTGGACGTGAAGACGCAGAAGTCCCTGGATTCGGGCCCGCTCGTGCTAGGCCTGGTAGGGCATCCGGTTTCGCATTCCGTGTCCAGGCAGATGCAGGAGGCAGCCCTCAAGGACTCAGGGGTCGTGGGAGCGTACATTCCGATGGATTTCCCTCCAGGCACTTTCGATCATCAGGCGTTGGCTACGCTGAGGGCCGTCGGCTTCGAGGGGCTCAACGTCACCATCCCGCACAAGGGGGCGGCCTTCGAGATCGCAACCCGAACGGAGCAGTCGGCCTCCGCCACGGGCGCCGTCAACACGATCAAGTTCAAGGACGGGAAGATAATAGGAGAAAACACGGATGTATTCGGCTTCTCGAATTTGATTGATGGAAAAATACACATCACCAAACAGAGCAGAGTCCTCGTGCTCGGTGCCGGCGGTGCGTCGCGCGCGGTCGCGCACGTGCTCAGGAAGCTCGGG
>MGWC01000040.1:21498-38331 GCA_001800815.1 Euryarchaeota archaeon RBG_19FT_COMBO_56_21 | reverse complement strand
ATCCAAGGCGACCGAACTCGCAAGGACCTTCGGAGGAAGGGCGGTCACAGTCCGGTCAGTTATGAGCGCTCAAGAGCCTTACGACCTGGTCGTCAACTGTACCCCGATCGGCATGAAGGGCATGCCTGGCAGTCCAGTGAAGGCGAATCTCTTCAAGCGAGGATCCGTGCTCATAGACGTCGTCTACAATCCCGAACTGACCGCAGCGATGAAGCTGGCCAGGAGAAAAGGAGCGAGAGCGTATGGAGGGCTCGAGATGCTCGTCCAGCAAGGGGCTCAGTCCTTCAGGCTGTGGACAGGAAAAGACCCAGATGTGGGCGTGATGAGGAACGCCGCGAGGAGGGCGCTGAAATGATCGGCAAGGCTGCCTCCAGAGGGGCCGCCACGATAGTCAACGCCATCGCCACCGGGAGGGGGGCCGCGTTTGGCATCTCGCTCGAGGTAGATGCGGTGGTGGAACTCGCGAACGGACCTGGAGAGATCGTGCTGAGAGATTCGCAAGAGGGGGGAAACCTCGTCGCGGGGTGCGTCCGAGCAATCACGAAGAAGACCTATGGGAAGAGGGAGCTGAACGGAGAGGTCCATGTCAAGTCCGAGATACCCGTGTCTAGAGGATTGAAGAGCAGCAGCGCTGTGTCCAACGCCGTGGTGCTGGCAACGGCCAGGGCGCTCGGGACGGACCTTCCGGACATGGAGCTTCTGCTGGCAGGCATCGACGAGTCGATGAAGGCAGGAGTGACAATCACTGGGGCCTTCGATGACGCATCCGCGTGTTTCTTCGGTGGTGTCGTGGTGACCGACAACAGGAACTTCACGATACTTCACAGGGGAACGCTTGACCCCGACCTCGCAGTGCTCCTCCACGTCCCGGACCGGAAGATCACGAAGGCAAGCGTCAAAGGGCTCGACTTCAGCCCGATCAAGAAGGAGGTCGAGAAGGCCTACGAGCTGGCCATGAACGGCAGCTACATGAAGGCGATGGAGGTCAATTCCAGGGCGTACGCCAAGATCCTAGACGTCTCGGAGGATGTCGCTGAGCTTGCCCGCAAGAAGGGCGCTCTGGCGGCCGGCATCTCGGGCACTGGTCCTGCGACTGCGATCCTGTGCGACAAGGCGGATGTCGGGACCCTCACCAGCGCGCTCCAGAAGCAGGAGGGTACGTTATTGAGGGCCCACATCAACGACGTCCCGGCGAGGGAGGTGGTTCCACGCCTATTGTAGTCAAGTCATCGATAGCGAACGGGACGGTCACGGCACCACCCTCGAAGTCCTACACGCACAGGGCGATGGTGCTCGGGGCGCTCACACATTCCAGTTTCTCGCTCGTGAACCCATTGATGTCCGAGGACACGAGGGCGACTCTGGACGCTCTCTACGCGCTCGGGACCGAGTTCAGGAGCAACACAAGGGGAGTGACGATCCACTGCGATGCCCTCAAAGGTGCCCGCATTGTGATCGATGCCAGGAACTCTGGCACCACCATTCGTCTGATCACCGGGGTCGCTTCGCTCTTGCCTTCGACGACGACTTTGACCGGGGACGAGAGCCTCGTGAGGAGGCCCATGGGCCCCCTGGTCGACGCGCTCACGCAGCTTGGGGCCAAGGTCTCGTACCACAGCTCAGCGGGACGTCCGCCCCTCAGCATAACGGGTCCAATCACCGGCGAACGCGCGGAGATTCCCGCGAACATCAGCTCACAGTTCGTTTCCTCCCTGCTCATTGCATGTTCCCAGAAAAAGGGTGACACCCAGATACAGCTGGAGGGACAGCTCCGCTCCAGGCCCTATGTCGACATCACTCTGCAGATGATGGAGGAGTTCGGAGCGCACGCAGAGGAGAACGAAGAGG
The DNA here is from genome assembly GCA_001800815.1 of Euryarchaeota archaeon RBG_19FT_COMBO_56_21. Taxonomy (GTDB): domain Archaea; phylum Thermoplasmatota; class Thermoplasmata; order UBA10834; family UBA10834; genus COMBO-56-21. The sequence goes on along the minus strand of MGWC01000040.1, from coordinate 36,483 downwards.
GCTTCTTCGTCGAGGGCGCACAGCAGCTATCCCGCGAGACTTACACCGTCCCAGGGGATTACTCATCAGCAGCGTTTCCGCTCGCCGCAGCAGCGATATCTGGCGGCGATGTGACTGTCAGAAACCTGGACAAGGTCTCACCGCAAGGAGACAGGGCGTTCCTAGAGCACCTCAGGGCCTTCGGGGCCAAGGCGACGCGGACCAACAGCTCTGTCCGGGTGAAGGGGGCGGACTTGAAGGGGACCGACATAGACGTGAGAGACACCCCGGACCTATTCCCCATACTGGCAGTAGTCGGCGCCGTCGCGGACGGGAAGACCGTCCTGAGCGGCGGGGAGAATCTCAGGGAGAAGGAGAGCGACAGGATCGCGACAACAACTCGCTTCCTATTCGACATGGGCGCCAATATCGTACCCAAGGAGGATGGATGCGAGATAGTGGGCGTCCAGAAGCTGCATGGCGCGTCGGTCAATACCGAAGGGGACCATAGGATACTAATGGCCGCAACGGTTGCTGCGCTGGTATCTTCCTCGGAGACGAAGATAGATGACACTGATTCATTCAACGTTTCATATCCAGGGTTCATCCGGGACCTTCATCAGCTCGGGTGCCGGCTAACGGTGAGAAAATGAACGAGTTCGGGGCGAAGTACAGGATAGGCATCTTCGGGTCGAGCCACGGACCATGCGTGGGCGCGAAGATCGAAGGCTGTCCAGCAGGTGCTAGGATCTCCGAAGCGGCCATCCAGATAGAGCTCGATAGGAGAAGCCCTGGTAAGGGCCCAGTCACCAGTCCCAGAAGGGAGAGGGACAAGCTCGAGATACTCTCGGGCATAAGGAAGGGCAGGGCGACTGGCGGCCCAATCGTCGGAACGATAAGGAACGTGGACACTGACTCCACCGCGTACGACGCTTTCCTGAGAGTCCCCAGACCCGGACATGCGGACTACCCCGCGCTTGTCAAATACGGAGGGCACCACGACCACAGAGGTGGTGGACAGTTCTCCGGAAGGATGACCGCTGGGCTTGTGATCGGCGGAGCCATAGCGAGGCAGGTCCTGGAGGAGAAGGGTGTCGCGTTCCTAGCTCAGACCGTCCAGATTGGGCCGGTCAAGGTGGACAAAGACGTGCCCTTCAGCATAGCCGAGAAGATTGTCAGGACAAGCCCCGTGGGGTGCGCGGACAGGGGCAAGGCCGAGCTCATGGCCGATGCGATCGTCAAAGCACATGAGGCGAAGGACAGTATCGGAGGAATCGTGAAGTGTACCGTCATTGGGCTCCCAGTCGGTGTCGGAGAACCGTTCTTCGGTTCCGTGGAGAGCCTGCTCTCCGCGATGATGTTCTCAATCCCGGGCGTAAAAGGCGTTGAGTTCGGCTCGGGCTTCAATGCCGCCTCGATGAGAGGCAGCGCCCACAACGACCCATACGGCGTTCGCAACGGCAAGATCGTCACGAAGACGAACTACGCAGGAGGAGTGCTGGGCGGGCTTTCCACAGGCATGCCAGTCGAATTCAGAGTCGCATTCAAGCCGACTTCTTCGATCGCGCGTCCCCAGATGAGTGTGGACGTCGTCGACAAGAAACCTGTCGAACTCGAGATCAAGGGTCGGCACGACGCGTGCATTGTTCCTAGGGCAGTCCCTGTCGTGGAGAACTCCACAGCGGCTGTGATCCTGGATCTAATGCTGCAGGGGGGATTCGTCTGACCAAGACTGAGATAGAGTCGCTCCGAGAGGAGATCACGAAGATCGACTCTCAGCTCTTGGACCTCGTTGCGGGGCGGGCCGAAATAGCCGGTGAGATCGGCCGCGTGAAAGCGAAGGACGGTCTCCCGACAAGAGATCCTGGCAGGGAGAAGCAGATCAAGGCATCCTTCGCCCGTAATGCAAGAGAACTCGGACTAAACGAGGATCTGGCTACCGAACTCGCAGGTCTTCTAATCCACGATGCTGTCAAGGCTCAGGCGAGGAAGGTCACGAAGAACCTCAGTGGCAAGTCTGCCCTCGTTGTAGGGGGGTCCGGCCGAATGGGGGTGTGGACATGCAGGTTCCTATCCGGCAGAGGAGCATCGGTGACCGTGTGGGATCCACGGGGCTCGCTGTCAGGATACAACTCGGTCAAGTCAGTTCACAAAGCCGCCAGCGAATCCGACCTTGTGGTCGTCGCAAGCCCACTGGGTGTAGCCGCAAGGGAACTCCGAGCAGTTCTCGAGTCGTCACCCCAAGGACTCGTATTCGACCTCTGCAGCGTCAAGGACCACATGGTCCAAGTCATAAGAAGCGCGGCGGCTGCAGGAGTCCGCATAACGAGCGTCCACCCGATGTTCGGACCCAGAGTCGCTTCTCCAAGAGGGCGCAACGTAATTGTCTGCAGGTGCGGCTGCGCTGGAGCAGATCGGGAAATTGCCGACCTGTTCGCCTCGGCCGGAGCCAAGGTCACGAGAATCGGACTGGACAAACACGACGAGCTGATGGCCTATGTTCTAGGCCTCCCACACCTGTGCACTCTCGCATTCGCCAGCACAGTGGAGAGGTCGCGAATCCCATTCGCCGACCTCGCACGAGCTCAGGGACCTTCCTTCGACCGTCTGGCAAGAAGCGCAATCGAACTTTCGAAAGAAAGCAGAAGAGTATATCACGACATCCAGCTCCTCAACCCCAAATCAAGAGAAATGATTTCCGGGATGGAGAAGTCTCTGGCCGAGCTCAGGCGCGCGGCTCTCGCCAAGGATCCCGGAGCGTTCAGGACTGTCATGGACAGATGCGAGAAATACCTAGAGGTGTGCTGAAATGGCGAAGAAGAAAGCAGTGATACTAGGCTCAAGCGGAATGATCGGCCAGCGATTCGTCCACATGCTGAACAACCATCCATACTTCGATGTCGTCGCCTACTGCGCCTCCGACCGATCCGAAGGAAAGAAGCTCGAGGACGTCTGGAAACTTAGCGACCTTGAAATCGACCCTAGGCTGGCAAATGAGGTCATTCAGGCGACCGAAGCCTCCGCACTCATAAATGAGGGTGTGGACGTGGCCTTCAGCGGTCTTCCATCCGAGGTTGCGGGGCCCATCGAAGATGACCTCGCCGAGGCAGGCATTGCAGTATTCTCCAACGCGGCATCACACCGCATGGAGCCCGACACACCGATCCTGATACCGGAGATCAACTCAGACCACCTCGCCTCGGTCGATGTGCAGAAGAGGAGGCGGAAGAAGGGCGGATTCGTGGTTACGAACGCCAACTGCTCGGTGACCGGGCTCGCCTTGGGACTGAAGCCGTTGATCGACAAATTCGGATTCTCCGAGGTCGACGTCGCCACATACCAGGCGCTCTCCGGAGCGGGCTACCCAGGGGTCTCGTCCCTCGACATCACAGGCAATGTTCTCCCATTGATCAAGAACGAAGAAGAGAAGATGGGCGTCGAGGGGAAGAAGATCCTAGGCGCTTGGAAGAACGGAAGATTCGTGGATAGCCCCGTGAACATCATGGCATCATGTGCCAGGGTCCATGTGAGGGATGGTCACCTAGAAGCGGTGTTCATCAGGGACCGGGCCATCCCGGATGCGAAGGCCATCGCGAAGGCTCTCCGAGACTTCAGGGCGAAACCACAGACGCTCAAGCTACCGACCGCGCCCGAACAGCCGATCATCGTTATGGATGAACCGAACAGGCCTCAGCCACTTCTCGATGCCTACGCCGGAACACCGGACAGGGCTCGGGGGATGGCGACGGTAGTGGGGAGAATCAGAGTGACCGAAGGATGCCTCAGGTTCTATCTCCTGTCGCACAACACTATAAGAGGCGGAGCGGGGGGCTCGGTCTTGAACGCGGAGCTGGCATTCAAGGAGGGAGTCATCTGAGCACGACTGAGAAGAAGAAGAGAAAACCCGGAGCGAAGAGCTACGACGAGATAAGGAAGAGGATCGCAGACGGCGACGCCGTGGTGATGACTGCTGAGGAGTTCAAGCAGTTCGTCAAAACGAACGGCGTCAAGAAGGCCGCCACGGAAGTCGACGTGGTGACTACGGGCACCTTCGGGGCCATGTGTTCCTCGGGTGCGTACTTCAACTTCGGGCACACAGAGCCCCCGATCAAGATGCAGAGAGTCTGGATGGACGGAATACAGGCTCACGCAGGCCTCGCCGCCGTGGACGCCTACCTGGGAGCGACGGAGCTGGACGAGACCAACAACATGATGCACGGGGGGGCGCACGTCATCGAGGACCTCGTGAGGGGCAAAGCAGTCCGCCTGAAGGCCACCGCGTATGGGACCGACTGCTATCCCAGGAAAGAGATGGACACCTATGTCAGCCTCAAGACGGTCAACCAGGCAGTCCTACTCAATGTCCGCAACTGCTACCAGAACTACGCGGTCGCGACCAACTCGTCTTCAAGGACACTCTACACGTATATGGGCAAGCTGCTGCCAGAGTTCGGTAACGCCACCTACTCCAGTGCCGGTGAGCTGTCGCCGCTGCTCAACGACCCGTACTACCGCAGCATAGGGATCGGAACGAGGATATTTCTGGGCGGTGGGCAGGGGTTCGTCATCTGGGAGGGCACGCAGTTCAATCCAGGAGTCCCGAGGACCCCCGAAGGAGTCCCGAAGAGGCCCGCTGGTTCGCTGGCTGTCATCGGCGACCTCAAGCAGATGTCTCCGGATTTCCTGCGCGGGCTGACTTTCACGAGGTACGGTTCGTCTCTCGGCCTGGGCATTGGCATCCCGATCCCGATCCTCGACGAGGAGATGGCGCGCTCGTGCGCGGTCACGAACGACCTGATCTTCACGGCGGTGTTCGACTACAGCCAACAGACCAGATCCAGGACTGTGCTAAGGGAGGTCTCATATGCCGCACTCAGATCTGGCGAGATCGATATCAAGGGCAAGATGGTGCCAACATCATCCCTCTCGAGCCTGTACAAGGCGAGGCAGATCGCACAACTCCTGAAGACCCAGATAATGAAGAGGGAGTTCATGATCGAGAAGCCCATCCAGAATTTCTCGCTCGAAAGGGTCTTCAAACCACTAGATGTGAGAACTGAGAAGGAGGCGATGTGATTGAAGACCAAGGTTGTCCTCAACTTCAACCCAGAGCTGGCGAACCAGCCGATAACCAACAACCTGATCGCGAAGCACCATCTGAATGTGAACATACTTAGGGCGGAGATTGACGAGATAGGTGGCAAGATGGTGATCGAGCTGTCTGGAAAGGCAGATGACATCCGGAGGGGCATCGACTATCTGAAGCAGAACGGCGTCGGTGTCCGCCCCATCAAAGAGGGAGTCAGACGGGACGACGATGTGTGCACTCACTGCGGGATGTGTGTGTCGATATGTCCCACGAAGGCTTTGGCATACGACCCGAAGACGGGAAAGATCACCTTCACCGAGGAGAAATGCGTCGCGTGCGGAGTGTGCATCGACGCTTGTCCGCCGAGGGCGATGGAGATCCTGATATGAGTGAGTTCGTCTGTGCGAAGGTTGAGATCCAGGAGACAGCGGCCACGATAGGTGCGCAGAGGGAATTCATCCCCCACGCAGTGGAAGCCATCAAAGCAGCGCGACTGGATATAGAGAGGCAGATCAGAAAGGACCGCTTCTTCCTGACCACACTCGAACCCTATGCACCGGAGAAGGTTTCGAGCCGCATCATAGAGAGGATGTGCGAAGCCTCAAAGGTCGCTGGAGTAGGACCGATGGCGACAGTTGCGGGAACAATCGCACAGGGGGCTTTGGAGGCCATGGAAGCTGCGGGATGCACCAACGGTTGGGTCGACAATGGCGGGGACATCGCGTTGAAGCTGAACGAACCGGCGACGCTCGAGGTCTTCTCCGAGCCCGGGAGTGCATCTGCATTCGCTCTGGAGCTTGAGCGGACTGATGGACATATCGGCATCTGCACGAGCAGCGGGAGACTCGGCCACTCGATAAGCTTTGGAGATGCGGACGTGGCGGTTGTCATGGCTGAGGACGCAGTGCTTGCGGACGCGCTCGCAACAGCCGTGGCCAACCGGGTATCGCAGGCAGAAGACCTCAGAACCTGCTTCAGCGATTTCAAGAGCGTCTCCGGATTCATCGGAGGGCTTGCCATGTACGAAGGCTCCGTGGCAACCCACGGACGTCTGCCGAGGATCATCGAGGTGGAGCACAGAGCTGATAGGCTCACCGTCCACACTAAGATGTCATCGAGCAAGTACTTGGGCGCTCAACAACAGCGTACCGAGGTGGGAACTTGAAGATACTGAAGTTCGGCGGAACGTGTCTCGCATCGGAGGACACGCTCCACAGAGTGTCGAAGGTTGTGAAAGAAGTCGAAGCGGAGAAGACCGTCGTTGTTTCCGCGGCCTCAGGAGTCACCAACTCCATTAGGGAGTTCCTGTCGAAACCACGGCAGGAGAGCGAGATCGATGATTTTCTTCTCAAAACGAAGCTCCGACATGTCGAGATGCTACCGAAGAAGGACGGGCAGAAGAGGAAAGAGGCCATCGAGCAGATAGAGACAAAGATAACGAAGCTCGAAAGACTGCTGTATGGAGTCACTTACACCGAGGAGCTGACTCCCAGGACGAACGACCTCATCCTCAGCTTCGGCGAAAGGCTATCCGCGATCGTGGTTGCCTCGAGGCTCGCCCACGAGGGAATGGATGCGACCCCTTTGGAGACGGACACCATTGGCATGATAACGAACGAACAATACGGGAACGCAATCGCCATTCTGGACAAGTGCGAGAAGAACATGGGTCCCCCGTTGCACGCTGCCATGAAGAATGGGCAAGTGCCCGTTGTGACCGGGTTCTTCGGCATAACGGAATCAGGACACGTGACGACCGTTGGAAGGAGCGGGACGGACTACACTGCGGCTGTCGTGGGACACGCGCTCGGAGCTGGTCCGATCGAGATATGGAAGGAAGTCGACGGATTCATGAGCGCGGATCCGAAGCTGGTCAAGGACGCTTTCATGCTAGAAACGCTCTCATATGAGGAGGCAGCAGAACTGGCGTACTTCGGAGCCCAGGTACTTCACCCGAGGGCGGTCCATCCAGCGAGGTTGAAAGGGATCGAGATCGTGATCAAAAACCTGTTCAAACCGGAGTCTCCGGGAACGGTGATCGGGAAGAGCAAGATGACCAGGAAGGACATCATCAAGAGCGTCTCCTATTTGCCCAATGTCGCGACCTTCAAGGTGTACGACACGGGCGCTGGCTACAAATCCGGTTTTCTCGCGGAAGTCACCGACTGCCTCCACAAGGCTGGAATCAACATATTCTCCGCCGCCACCTCACAGACCTGCGTCGCGATATTGATCGACGAGAACGATGTCCCCCATGCGAAGAAGGCTGTGAAGGGACTCATGGGCACTATGGGCGAGAGCTTTCAGGTCGTCCCGAACATGGCACTGATATGCACAGTGGGAGAAGGCTTCGGCCAGACCAAGGGGGTAGCTGCCAGGGTCTTCAACGCTGTCGCCGCGAGGAACGTCAACGTCGATTTGATATCGGCAGGCGCTTCCATGGTAGCCTATCACTTCACGGTGGACAAGAAAGATCTGAAGAATACCATTCAGGCGATCCACGACGAGTTCTGGGGCAAGGAACTACACCAGAACACGGCGAACAATCCAGTCTCCTAGGCAACTCGAACGAAAGTGGAGTTGAAGGCGGAATTTCCCCCGTACTTCTGAACATAGTCAGTCGTCAGGAAGTTCACGTTCTTGCCGCTTGAGAGCTTTGGCCAGAGCACCGAGTACGACATCATCACGCCTCGGGGGACGATGGGGGATATCTCCGCCCTGACTGTCCACTCTCCGAACTCGTTCTTGAGTGTGATCGTGCCCCCGTTCTCCACCTCCTCGTCCTCCGCATCCTTGGCGTTGACGTAGACAACTGGCTGGATTTCGGGGTGCATCTGGTGATACTGCGACCTGACCAGCAACCTGTGTACTGGTGACAGAAGCTGGTAGGGCTGCTTCTTCTCAACTTCCACATGCGCTGGGAGCCCCCCGAGGCCCTCTGCGATGGCGGCTGATGAGAAGAGTTCAATCTTCTTCGAGGGTGTTGGATAAACGTTCCTGTTCGGCACTTTCATGCGGACGAACCCCTTCTTCTTGAGGTCGTCGAAGGTCCCCTCGACTGCTTTGCTCTTGGACATCAATGCTCTCGCGATCTTCTCGTCTTCCTCGAACAGCTCTCTCGATGTGAGGCGCATCGCGCCTGCGAGCGACCGGAACAGATCGCTGTTGGACTTTGCCTCTCCCAGAGGCTCGATCGCCTTCTCGTTCAGCGAGAGGTACTGGTGCATATATGACCCGTGAATGTCGAAGTGCTCGAAGAAGCTTGTAGCAGGCAGCACGATGTCGGCGAAGTCGGCCGTGTCAGTCATGAACAGGTCGTGGACTACGGTGAAGATGTCCTCACTGGCGAACCCCTTGCGCACAAGCTGCTGGTTCGGCAGAGTGGCCAGCGGATTCGAGTTGTAGACAAACACCATCTTGATCTTGCCAGTCTCAAGGGACCTGCCGATGTCGACCATATTGTAGTAGACCTTCTTCCTCGATGTGAGAGTTGTCCCCTCCAGATAGGCCTTGTCGAAATCATCAACATCGGTGGAATAGAAGAAGCCCCGGTTCTCCCCTATCAGCGCGGGGAGCATGCTTATCGCGCGTATCATCTCCCCGCCGTTCCTGTGCCTCTGCATCCCGTAGCCCATCATGATGCAGTTGGGGCGCAGGGAGACGTAGTCCGCGATGAAATCCTCCATATCCCTCATCTTGAGCCCGGTTATCCTCGCCATTGTGAGGAGGTCGTACTTCTTGCTTATCTCGACCAGCCTCTCGAATCCGGTCGTGTTGAGTTTGACGAACTCCTCCGGAAAGAGCCTATTCTCGATGATGTGGTTGATGCATCCGAGTGCCATCGCAGCATCGGACGCTGGCTTGACCTGAAGATGGATGCCCAATTCAGCGGTCGCCGTCCGTATCGGGTCGATCACGTAGACCTTCGCGCCGTTCTTGTGGGCCTTCTTGATGATGTCGATTCCGTGCGGCGTGCTCCATGCAGGGTTCATCCCCCAGACCACGATGAGCCTGCACTTCTCGATCTCTTCTGGAAGCATTCCCAAAGCGGAGCCCCACACGATCTCGAGCGCCTTGTCTCCGGCCCGGGAGCAGATCGTATGCGTTACCCTTGCAGCACCGATGGCGTTGAAGAACCTGCTCGGGAAGTATCTCTGGATGAAGCCCATGGTTCCGGCATAGTCGAACTGGAGAACTGAATCGGTCCCGTATTTTGCCGACCTTTCCCTGATTTGATCTGCGATCTCCTGAAGCGCCTGGTCCCACGAGATCTGCTTGAACTTCCCCTTGCCCTTTGGGCCATCCCTCTTCATCGGGTAAAGCACTCGCTGCTTTGAGTAAACATACTGACTCAGACCCTGGGCCTTCGGGCACAAGAATCCCTTCGTGAAGGGCTGCTTGTCATTCGGTTCTATGGTGTGGAGTTTCCCGTTTCTGACCCTGGTAACGATAGAGCATGTGTCGTAGCAGTCTCTCGGGCAGGTATTGAATATGTACAACTGTAGGTCCTCCGGTCGAAGAAGACTGATGCGCCTCTGCACCTACTGGACTATTCTACGGGGATTTATAAATTCCCTGGCTGGAACAACTTCCCACCTGACAATCGCGAGGACGACTTCAGGCATGAATGGATGACGCGGTCATTTCCACTTCGCGGACCATTTGTCCCTGAAGAAGAGTTCATCCATCTGCTTCCTCTTCCTGGCAGGAGGGCTTTGAGCCGGGTAACCGAGTGTCATGCAGATGTGCACTTTGAGGTTGTCTGGTATCCCCAGTATCTTCTTGGTCATCTGCGGGTCGAAGTCGCCTATCCAGCATGTTCCCAAACCGAGCTCGACCGCTCGCAAAGAGATATGATCGAGCGCGATTGCGATGTCGATCGCGTTGTAGTCGGCCTCCGCCACCCCCACAAGGTAGGCGGAACACTCTCCGACGAAGCCCTGGTTACCGGAAGCTGGGACGAGTGTGTTCTTCGTCGCTTTGTCAGTGACGACCACGATGTTCCATGCCTGGAGGTTGCTCGAGGACGGGGCTAGTCTCGCGGCTTCCAGAAGCTCCTCCAATGCTTCGCGGGGGATGCTCTTGCTTCGGTATTTCCTTATGCTTCGTCTTGCTCTGATCGAGTCCTTGACTTCCACTTCGGCCACCTACTTCAGCGACTCTCCGATGACCCTATACTCGCCCCAATACAACATCATGTCCGCCTTGTCGTAGTGCGCGTCCTGTCTCGCGGCGACAATCTCCCCTATGAACCAAGTATGGTCGCCTGCATCGACCTCTTTGACCTTCACGCATTCGATGTTCACCGGACACTCAGCAATCAATGGAGCAGATATCTTGGATGCCTTCTCCCTCGTCAGACCAGAGGCCTCGAATTTGTCCACTCGCCTCCCCGACTTCGAGCCGCATATCTCGGTTTCCTTGAGGAGTCTCCGGTCCGGCACGTTGACGGCGAAGTCCTTGCTCTTCTTGAATAGCTCGTGACTGAAGCGCTTCGGCCCGATCCCGACACCGATGTAAGGTGGTCTGAAAGAGAACACATGGCACATCGCAAGCGTGATTATATTGTCCTTCGCGCCACCCACAGTTCCCAGAACGACTGGGAATCCTGAGAAACAGTCCTCGGCTTCATCAGCAGTGATGTCCTTCTTCATGCGGGAACCTCTTTGGTGGGAGTGTCCCATAACCTGTAGCCTACTCGCCGACCAGTCGCTTGTACTCGTCCGCAGACATGAGCGCCGCCAGCTCTCCAGGGTTGTTCATCTCGACGACGGCGATCCATCCCTGACCGTATGGGTCCTTGTTCAGCAGCTCCGGGGAGTCCACGAGCTTGTCATTCGCCTCCTTGACTGCGCCTGAAACGGGCGCGAAAACCTCCGAGATGGTCTTCACTGACTCGACATTGCCAAGAATCTCTCCGACTTTCAGATCCTTGCCCACCGCCGGAAGCTCCACGAAGACGATCTCAGTGAGCTCTGCCTGAGCGTGATCGGTGATTCCGATTTTAGCGAGCTTTCCCTCGGCCTTCACCCATTCGTGGTCCTTGGTGTACTTCAAGTCTGGAAGAACTACAGACATAACTGGCCTCCCACGACGCGCGGGATGTGGTTATCCGAATTTATAACTTCTCCCTTGGCAAGAGAATGGGAATCCTGCATCTGCGACGCTGCCACCACTGCTCTGCAAATGGACAAAACAGATAGAATTATCTATTGTCAACCTGATGCGAGCGACAAGGTGGCAAATTTGGCTGACCAGCAAGCGATGGAATTCCTTGAAGAGCTATGCAATTGCTTTGGACCTTCAGGGTTCGAAAGAGAACCGGCCATGATTGTGAAGAAGTATGTGTCCCGATTCTCCGACGAGGTCTTCTCGGATCGGCTCGGATCGCTCATGTTCAAGAAGAGGGGCACTTCGGATAGTCCGACAGTACTTCTGCCAGGGCACATCGACGAGGTCGGGTTTATTGTGTCATCGATCAACAAGCTGGGATACCTGACATTCAACCCACTGGGTGGATGGTTCGACCAGGTGCTCCTCGGACAAAGGGTCAAGGTCAGGACTGCGAAGGGCATCGTGCCCGGGATAATCGCCGCGAAGCCTCCGCATCTGCTGACCGCGGAGGAGAGGAACAAGGTGATCATGAAGGAGAAGATGTTCATCGACATCGGTGCGTCCAACGAGGAAGAGGCGAAGGAGATGGGCATAAGGGTGGGGAACCCCGTCATCCCCGACTCTTCGTTCTCGACGATGAAGAAGAGGATATTCAAGGACGGAAGACGGAAAGGCATTGACACTCTGGCCATAGGAAAAGCCTTTGACGACAGGATCGGCGCTTGGATCGCTGCGGAGACGGTACGCACGCTGGCGGACAAGAAGATCAAACATCCGAACACGGTTATTGGCGCAGCGACGACTCAGGAGGAAGTTGGTCTCCGCGGAGCGAGGACCACTGCCTGGGTAACGAAGCCAGATGTATGCATCACCCTCGAAGTCGACATCGCAGGAGATGTGCCGGGGATAGAGGCACACGAGGCAGCAGCGAAGATCGGCATGGGTCCCTCGGTCACCACATACGATACCTCGATGATCCCCAACCAGGAACTCGTCGAGTTGGTCATCAAGACCGCTGACAAGAACAAGATACCATACCAGCTCTCCCAAGTCAAAGGAGGGACCGACGCGGGTGCGATACACATGTCTTACGCTGGCTGTCCGAGCATCGTTCTCGGGGTGCCGACGAGGCACATTCACTCACACGCTGGCATAATGAGCATGTCGGATGCCGAGAACTGCGTGAAACTCATCGTCGAATTGGTCAAGAAACTGGACAAGAAGACCGTCGATGGGTTGACCAAGGTCTGATGAAAGGTGCTGGCATGGGCGTCTCGCTCGATCCGGGTCTCCTGAGGGACTTGATAGAGGCAAAGGCCGCGGTGGCGAGACACGGAATAGTCCTGATCAGATCGATCGAGAATGACCTCGCCCCCGCGATTGTCTCAGAAGCTAGGGACTCAATGGCAGCTTCGCCCCGGAAGCTCTCGCAGATGACAGAGGGCGAGCTGGACAAGTACTTGCAGAGACTCCGCAAGACAGCGATGAAGGCTTCGGATGAGCTCGCGGACCTGTACAAGAGACTCCTGTCGCGTCTGGGAACCGACAACATAATCGAGCTCCAGAAGGACCTTGAAGGCATCGGACAATTGTACTCCTGGGAGCGCATTTCCAGGTCCGTGGAAGAGGTTAATCCGATCCTGACGGAGAGAGGATTCGGACGAATAGACCTCGGAGATCCGACGATATTGTCTGAGGAGTTCGCGATTGAGCTGCAGCAGAAGTGGCCCGTCGCCTTCGGCAGGTTCTCGAAGCTCGCGAAGGAAGCCTCGGACGAGCTGCAGCGTGAGGACGAAGCGGCAGAGAGCCCCTCGAAGACCAAGACCAAGAAGGCCTCGAAACGCGGGTGAGCTGGTGGCGGTCCTATCAGACACTGACATACTGGGAATGCTGAAGGACGGCAGTCTCAGGATTGAGGGGTTTCGCGAATCCAATCTGACTCCCAATGGCTATGACGTGACCATAGAGGAGATTTGGGTTCCGTCGACAGATCTCCGAAGGAAGGAGGGAGTGGTTAACGTCCCCGCCCGATTGTGGTTCGTCATAGGGACGAAGGAGTACCTGGTCCTGCCCGAGACGATCGTCGGCGAGATCTGGATCAGGACGACCTGGGTGAGAAAAGGGATATTGTCCTCTTTTGGAAGAATCGATGCTGGGTTCAACGGCAACCTGACCTTTTCGGCGTACAACGCATCGGACGGTGGTGTGGACTTGACCATCGGCGACAGGTTCGCGCAGGTCGTCTTCGAGGAACTCCGCTCGCCCCCCGCAAAGACCTACAAGGAACGCTCGGGCAACTACCAAGGGCAGCGGGGCATAACGCTTCAGCCCAAGCGCGATCAGACGAACTGAAGGTCCAAACCATAGAAGTTCATGGTTGGGGAGTAGCTCTTGACCTTTCTCCTGGCCAGCTCCTTCATCACGAGACCTTCTCCCCTCGCCAGGTTGGCGATCATGTCCAAGCGCTCCCCGAGCTTGGAGTCCTCGATGATCTCGTAGTAATGCACGACCCCGGCTGGCTTCAGCGCTCTCATCGCATCGGCCACGAACTCGCTGGCTTGGTGTGGCAGGTTCATGATGATCCGGTCCGCCTTCTCGAGGCTTGCGATTTCCGCCCTCGCGTCTCCCAGAATGGGCGTGACCGATACCACCTTGTTGAGTACCAGGTTCTCTTTCAAGAGCGAGATGGCATCCGGGTTCACATCGATGGCGTAGACCACCTTTGGCTGTTTCGTCCTGGCGATCATGATGGCGAAGGGCCCGACACCCGAGAACATGTCTATGACGACCTCGCCTGGCCTCACCTGCTTGGCGACTATCTCCCTCTCGGTCGCGAGCCGCGGCGAGAAGAATGCCTTGGCGACATCGATCTTGAATACCATTCCATACTCCCTGTGCAGGGTCTCGGTCGTCTTCTCTCCGGCGACCACCTTAACGTTCCTCGTCCTGAACTGATCAACGACGCCCGCATCCTGGCACACCGTCTTGATCGACTTCTGAGTCGCGATTATCGCCTGTCCTATCTGCTTGGCGAAGGGCGCGACCTCGTCGGCGATCTTGACAATAGCTATTGTTCCGAGGCTATCGTAGGATGAGGGCAGCAAGGGGCGGAGCTCGTCTGGAATGTCGACGAGCACGCGATAGTCCGTCACCTGCTCCTCCGACTCCTTGAAATCCTCCGTCTCGATCGGGAAGCCCAGGTCTATCCTCTGAGAGATCGGGAAGTAGACGCTCCTCTTGTCCGAGCGTATCTGGAGCTCCTTTCTCAAGATGCCCTTCTCCATGAGTTTTCGCCTGATCGGCTCCGCCCTCATCTTCGGAACTACGAGACAGAGAGATTCCATCGAGGGAGCAAATCGGTCTATTCGATAGATAACTCAATCGGAGACGGCCCTCGAGAGAAGACTACTTTACTCGGATGCCCAATCAAGGGAGGATGGCGCACGCGAAGGGCAGACTAGCGTTCGTGGGCCTGGGCCTGCACGATGAGCGAAGCATCACGCTTCGTGGGCTGGACGAGGTGCAGCAGGCCGACATTGTCTTCGCGGAATCGTACACATCCATACTCTCGGAGGGCTCTCTCTCCCGACTTGAATCCGCTACCGGCAAGAAGATCCAGCTGCTTGACAGGAAGGCGGTCGAGGATGGGAAATCGATACTCGAAGCCTGCAAGTCAAACCGGGTCGTGCTTCTCGTCGTGGGAGATCCGATGATGGCAACGACCCATGTGGACCTGCGCCTAAGAGCAGAGATGCAATCCGTGCACACAGAAGTCGTTCATGGGGTTTCTGTGCTGACGGCTG
>MGWC01000040.1:17849-21477 GCA_001800815.1 Euryarchaeota archaeon RBG_19FT_COMBO_56_21 | reverse complement strand
AGCACTACAAATTCGGCAGAACGACGTCCCTGCCCTTCCCGCAAGAAGGGTACGCACCAACAAGCCCGTATGACACAATCGCGGAGAACCTCTCGCGCGGGTTGCACACGCTCGTTCTGCTTGACATAGATGCCGAGGACTCCAGGTACATGACCGCGAACGAGGGCTTGCACCTGCTTCAGGACACGGAGCGAAGGACCTCGAAACGCATCATCACCGAGGCGAGCTTGGTCTGTGTGGTAGCGCGCGCTGGATCCCCGGGGGCCATCGTGAAAGCCGGTAGGATCTCGGATCTTGTCCGCATGGACTTCGGGCCTCCTCCGCACTCGATCGTCATACCTGGTCGTCTTCACTTCATGGAGGAAGATGCATTGAGGACTCTAGCTGGCTCCAATGCGGCTCCATCATTCAGAGAAAAATGAGAACCGGTTGAAGGGTCTCCGCACCCTTCAACCGTTCAGTGGTTTCATCTTGCGAGACCTTAGAGTGTTCTTATCTCCTGATTCACGTGGAGCCCCTTGGCGGGAAGTCGATCAACGAACTTCTTCGCCGGGAGCTGCTCGGGCACGATGAGCCCCTTCTCCTTCACATCGCCCGCTAGGAATAATTCAGCCCCGACAGCGCCTCCGACGCCGACCAGATAGCCAGTGGCGTTGCTCCGGCAGACATCCCAGGCCTTCTCGTGAGACATGGTGATCCATGTCTTGACCATGGTCCTCTTGCCATTCTTCTTCCCGATGACCTCGACGACCAGCCCAGCGTATCCCTTGACTTTGCCAGCTAGCTCCACAGGCCTCGGCATGAGCGCGACAACCACGTCGATTGGCCGCACCTTGACGCCTTTCACATCGACAGGGGTCAGGCTGTGCATCCCCAGCTTCCTCAACATGTTCGCTGCGGCGGCCCAGTTGTCGTCTATCGCTATCTTGAAGTCCGCCTTCTTGATGCCCTTGATGTACGCCGGCATCAGGAAAGTCTCTTCATGAGTCGTGTTGTACACAGGCAACGGGCCTATCGGGTCCGGGAACTCGTACATCTCTCTCTTGTGCAGCGGAGGAAGATACGAGTGTTTCCCGTCCACGAACACCGCGGCTTTCGTCGTCCCTTCCTCCAACATGTCCACAGGGGACCAGAGCGTGAAGAAATCATATCCCTCCGCCACGCCGCAGTCGCCGTCCCTCACGTACGCCTCTTCCGGCGCATCCAGCTGGTCCGCTCCGTATCTGGCGAACACATCTGAGATCCCGGGGTCAGCGCCGCACGCTGTTATGGCTGTGATCCCGCTCTTCTCGACCATCTTCTGCTGCTCACGGAACTCGTCCATGGAATTCCCAGACAGACTGAAGTCCATGTAGTTCGTCTTCGTCTCGCATGCCGCGTTCAGCACCTGCTTCAGGAGCCCCCACGAGACCGAGCTGATCACAAGGTCCTTTCCCTTGAGCAGCTTCTTGAGGTCCGCGGATTTGGTCACATCTACTTTCTTGACTGAGATCTTGGGGTTGTTGAGGCGGTCAGCCATCGCCTTGGCGGAATCCGTCAAAGCATCCGCAAGAATCAGTTCATCGACTTTCGGGTTTGTGGCCAGCAGCTCAGAGCAAACCAGCCCAGTTATTCCGCATCCTAGCTGTACAACTTTCGTTCTTTCGCCCTCGTTTAACAAAAACGCCCCATTGGGCGGAGGAGTAGATAGCGATAGGGAGTGCATTAACCTGTGCCGAAAGCGTAATAACACTCCAACCCGACCGATTGGTTACGCCTCTGTGCACAGTAGAAGGCTCAAGCGAATCCTATCGCCCAAGGAACTGTCCGAGTACGCGCCCCAGAGCAGCTTCGCAGAGGGCATGGAACCTTCGAGCCTGGAGAGTATCTCTGCCGCCTCCTTTTCCCACGGGTCGGAGGCCGAGTAGATAGCGATCGCGCCCGTGGCATTGGCGAGCGGGAAGTCGAACCAAGGGGACGTGACCGCTTCCAGGACAGCTCTTTGAACCCGTTCGTCTCCCCGACCGAGGCCGAGCCCGAACCGAGAGTAGGTCGAATCCCCGATCACCTGTCTGAATGTGGGGATATCGCCTCTAGACATCGTCTCGGAGAGGTCGAGGACAGGGCGCATCATAATCCCGTTCAGAAGGCCAAACGCCCTCGAGAGAGGTATGTTCGCCCCAAGTGACGAGAGTTTGTCGTTGTCGAACTCCACGCAGAGAGACGAAATCGACAGGATGTCATGAAGTGCCTTGGAGGCAACTTCTCTCCTGCGGATGCTCTCAGCCGAGAAGGGAGTAGCGGCGAGCACGATTCCAGTCGTGCCCTTCACACGAGCAATCGACGAGAGCAGTTTCGTGCCGAGGCTGCCAGAGGTACCGCCAAGCCCGCACATCATGAACGCAATCTCGGTATTGTTGAACATGTCAAGGAGTTCATGGCCCACGATCGAGGGCAGCTTCCTCATGAGGTCCGGGTCTGCATCGGAAATCCCGATCAGCCTATCTTGTCCCACAAGCACCTTCCTCTCAGCATGGGAGCGGGCCAGGTCTGCCGCGGAGCTGGACAGGGCGACCGCGGGAAATGGTGCCCCTTCGATGATGTTGCATCCGGCGCTGCCAATGCCGAACAACTTCGTCCTGACTCGCTGATCGTCCGGTGACTGCGAGAACCTCACTCTGTAGTTTGGCATCCCAGCACATTGATGAGCGTGCTTTGTAATCAACCTTTCACGCGTGGGTGCGACCTAGCGTTCCCGTGGAACATCCGGGCTACTCCATGATGACTCTTAAGTAAGAAGAAATCCATGCGTCAGCCAGGGCACACTGGCAACCCCGACCCGCTCAAGTACGGTGCAGTTAGGATGCTAGATCTGCAGACGGGCTTTCTCATAGAAATGGCAATCGTCATCGCAGTGGCGGCTGTCATAGTCATTCTCTTCAACCGCTTCAGACAGCCATTGATCCTAGGTTACCTGCTCGCGGGGATGGTCGTAGGACCCTTCGTCATAGGGGCGGAGTTCTCAATAGGAACTGACACGAGCGGTGATCCCCTGACCGTGACCGCCGAGCCGATAATTCAGATGCTGGCACGACTCGGAATCGTGTTGTTGACCTTCTCGATCGGCCTTGAGTTCAGCTTCAAGCAGTTGCGAAAGATAGGCATCACCATAATCGCCGCAGCCTCGGTAGAGATCATTCTGATGATAGGCATCGGATATCAATTGGGCCTGGCCCTCGGCTGGGGAGTCCTGGAATCCGGCCTTCTGGGAGCAATGCTGTCCATCTCCTCCACCATGATCATAGTGAGATCTCTCAAGGAGAGCGGAGGGCTGGACAACGAGAAGGCGCGATTGGTCGTCGGCCTCCTAGTGGTCGAGGACTTCGCTGCAGTGCTGATACTTGCCATGGTCTCGGGATTCGTCACGGAAGGCGTGATCACAGCCTCCCAGATAACTGAGCTGCTGATCAAGATGGGACTCTTCCTTGCCGCATCGATAGTCATTGGTCTGGCTGTGGTACCAAGGCTGGTGGATTATGTCGGGAGGCAGCGTTCCACTGAGCTTCTAGTGCTCACCGTCATCGGCCTCTGCTTCTCGATGGCCGTCTTCGCCAGGTGGATCGGGATCTCGGAAGCGATAGGAGCGTTC
>MGWC01000040.1:13972-17772 GCA_001800815.1 Euryarchaeota archaeon RBG_19FT_COMBO_56_21 | reverse complement strand
CGGGGCGATCTTCTTCATCACAGTCGGAATGCTGGTCGAACTTAGCCTGTTCTTCGAGCCGATGTTCCTGATAGGCGTGCTCATCATCACCGCGGTGTTCGTCCTCGCGAAGATGTTCTCATGTACGCTCTCAACTTTCATGTTCGGCTTCGGTGCCAGAAACTCACTGGGTGCGGGCCTGAACATGGTTTCGATCGGCGAGTTCTCCCTCATGATAGCAGCTGTTGCCATCGGGTCCAGTGCCATAGACCCGGACCTGTCAATGTACGAGACCATCGTTCTTGTGACCACTCTGTCAGCGCTGATTGTGCCCTACAGCGTGAAGTACTCGGACAAAGTGACAAGGGCCGTCGAGACAATGGTCCCGAGATCGTTCCTCGTCTTGGCGTCATATCTCAACCTGCTCGTGAGAAACGTCAGAAGCAGGTCGAAAACGTCTCTCAGACTGTCAAACGAGATGAGGGACAGTATAACCCGGCTGTTCATCTACATCATCGTAATGGTGACCACGCTGATAATCGCAGCCAATGCAGCTCCCGTGCTTCCGGACCTCGCGGAGAGCATGGGCATGGGCGAGGAGCTGCTTCTCTTTGTGCTCGCGACCGGGGCGCTGGTAGTCGTCGCCGCAACCATGTACGGGGTCTGGAGCAGATCGATCAGACTCATCGAGATATCTACCAGCGAAGCCATGCTCAGCACAAAGTCTGCGGAGAACATCGGGTACCACGACACAGCGAAGGCGCTGAAGTGGGTTTTCCTTGCAATCTACATTGTGATCGGGTTCATCATCGTCTCACCGCTGGTGCAATCAATCATCCAGCAGGGAACGGTCTTCGCACTGTTGGTTGTCACCGTCATCGGGATGGCGGGAATCGCCATGTGGAGGTCGGTGAAGACTATCGACCAGAAACTCGAGGAGACCTTCGAGCGCATGGCTTTTTCACCGCTCGACAAATCGTCCGACCTCGCCGAGATCGAAGAGATCATCGCTGCCCTGGAGCGTGGCAGTAGGTGAGACTAGTCCACATTTCGGACACGCACCTCGGCTTCAGTGCGTATTCGAAGCTTGATCAGCATGAGGGAATCAACCAGAGAGAGCTGGACATCTACCGGGCATTCCAGCAAGCGATCGACATCACCATCTCCCTCAAGCCCGATTTCGTCGTCCACTCCGGGGATTTATTCGATTCCGTGCGACCCGGGAACAGGGCGATCGATTTTGCCCTCAAGCAGATGATAAGACTCTCGCAGGCCGGCATAGAGACGATCCTGATTTCTGGGAATCACTCGACACCGAGATTGAGAGAAACCGGCAGCATCTTCCGTATCTTCGAACACCTCGAGCACATACATCCATTGCATGAACCTGGCATCGCAACAATCAGGATAGGCAAGGCGAACGTCGTCGCTATCCCGCACTCCGTGAGCCCTTCCATTGCGGAACTGGCCTCGAAAGCGACGCCCTCGGAGGATTCGGCTTTCAACGTACTGTTGCTCCATGCGGGAATACTTGGATCCGATGTCTTCAAGATGGACGAGTTCAACGAGCAGGCTGTTCCCATTGGGGCGCTTGACAAGGGCTGGGACTATGTCGCCCTCGGGCACTTCCACCAGCACAACAACGTCGCCGACAACGCCTACTACTCCGGTTCGACCGAAAGGCTCGGTTTCGGAGAGGTGGACCAGAAGAAGGGCATAGTCGAGGTAGACCTTTCCTCCCACACAATCCGATTCCACGAAATCAAGATACGCGAGATGCTGGACCTGCCCGGACTGAACGCGGAAGGCATGGCTTCCTCAGAGATACTTGGGGAAGCGCGGAAGATGGTGAGCGGGGCGGGAATAGATGACAAGATAGTCAGGATGATCATCAAGAATGTCGCACCGGACGCCTATCGATCGCTCGATGTCCCCGCCATCAGGCAGCTGGGCTCGAGCGCCCTTCATTTCGAGCTGAAGGTCGACAGGGTGGAGGCCGACGCTCAGAAAACGGAGGGGGAGGCACAGATAGGCCTGCTGGGGGATGAGTTCAAGAAGTTCGTCTCCAGACTAGACTATCCCGACGCAAAGAAGGCGCGCTTGCTCGAGCTCGGCATGCCTTACCTGGAGCGTGATCAGGAATGAGGATCAACTATCTGGAGCTGCGGAACTACAGGCGGTTCAAACAGCTGAAGCTCCAGTTCCCCGACGGTATCGTCGGTGTCCTAGGACTGAACGGGGTCGGCAAGACAACGCTCATCGAAGGAATCGCATGGGCGCTCTTCGGAAACGTGGAGGAAGTCGTGAGGACCTCGAGGGAGAGCGTCCGCAGGGCAGGCGCTGGCTCGAACGAGAACTGCGTTGCGATCCTCGAGTTCCAACTGGGGGATTCGGAGTACAGGATCGAGAGGGAGATGGGAGGCAAGAGCCTCTCCATGAAGGCCGAGCTAAGGTCGAAAGGGAAGGCCATGGCGACCGGAGACAAGGATGTGAGGCGGGCCGTGGAGAAGCTCATCGGGATGGACCATAAGTCGTTCTTCACATCCGTATTCGCGAGACAGAAAGAACTGAACGCGCTTCAGAACGTCGCCCCAGGTGAACGCAAGAAGGTAGTCCTGAGGATGTTGAGGATCGACGCTGTCGACGACATCCTAGCAGAGGTCCGCGCGGACCGCAAGGATACTCTGGCTGGAGTCACGGGAGCGGAGAAGACCCTTCTGACCGAGGACGGCCGCGATAAGGAGAAGGTTCTCGAAGAGAAGATGCCGGAGCTGACGCAAGTCGCCGACTCAGCCTCGAAGGAGCTCGAGACTGCGGAGAGGAATGAGAAGGAGGCGACTTCGAGTGTTCAGACAGCGCAGCTGCGCAGGGACGAGTTGAGCAAGGACGTGGATGCGTTCAACGCCGCTGCATCAGACTTGAAGACAAAGAGGGGTTCAGTGGCCGACCTCCAGAAAAGAGAGAAGAACCTGGAATCCAAGTTGGCAGAGGCAAGACGACGGCTTGAGCGAATGCCGCAGCTCGAGAAGGATGAGCTCAGATGGAAAGAGATTAGCGAGAAGAAGGAACTCCTCGACAAAGAAAAAGTGAAATTCGAACGCATTCGGATGATCACTAGCGAGATATCCTCAGAAGAGCGGGAACAAGCAAGGCGCAGCGATGAGCTCAGGAAATTGAGGGCAGGCATCGTGAGCCTGGGCGAACTCGCGGCGAAGATCTCCGATACTGAGCGGTCTTCTGAGGAATGCCAGGCTACGAGGTCACGGATATCGAGCGAGCTGGGCGCCTTGAGTAGCAAGGTGGCGGAACGAAAAGAATCCATGGACAAGGATCGCAAGAAACTGGAAGAGATACTGGCCGCGGGGAAGGAGGGGATTTGTCCCACCTGCGAACGCACGCTTCACGACGCCTATGAGCTGCTGATACAGAAGCTCAGGGACGGGATTGCGGAAGGGGAAAAGGCGATTGCTGAACACGGTAGCAGAAAGGCCGACCTCGACGCCGATCTCAATGCCATAGGCAAGAAGGAAGAGGCTTTGAGAAAGAGGCGGCAGAGCCTTGACCAGCAACTGATCAAATCGAAGCAGCTCGAGACCTCTATCGAAGCCATGGAATCCGAGCTGTCTAGGTTGCGCGAGAGGATGGCGAAGAGAAAGGCCGAGCTTTCTGAACTGGGCCAATCCAAGTTCTCAGAGGACGAATATCAGGATGTCTTGAAAGAACATGCTAGCCTGAAGCGAGCGCACGACGAGTATCTCGAGCTCCGAAGTCTGAAGGGGCAGGCCGATGGCTATCACAAGGATCTCGACGACATCCGCGAA
>MGWC01000040.1:0-13966 GCA_001800815.1 Euryarchaeota archaeon RBG_19FT_COMBO_56_21 | reverse complement strand
AAGAAGGGGCTCGCCGAAGAGAAGCAATACGACGAAATAGTGAAATCACTTGAACCAAAGAAGGCGCTTTATGATTCAACCATAAAGGATATTGACTTGAAAATGGAGCTGTTGTCAAAGGCCAAGGATACCGTCAGGCGATTCTCCTCCGCGCGCGAGCGAGCGCAAGGAGAACTCGAGCGATCGAAGAAGGAGATCGTCGAGATCGCTCGGGTCAAGAAGACCATCGAGGAGGACAGGAAGCGGGCGGACGAGTTCTCCCTGCTCGAGGATGTGGTGGCGAGCTTCAAAGACCACCTGATCGCAAGGGTCGCTCCGACTCTGTCGGACCTGACGTCGAGGGGACTGGAGTCTATGACGGAGGGCAGGTACTCCAAGGTGGAGCTCGACGAGGACTACGAGATGCGCATCGACGACCAGGGACAGCTCTACCCGGTCAACCGATTCTCCGGTGGGGAGGCCGACCTCGCAAACCTGAGCCTTCGTCTCGCGATATCAAGGATAATCGCGGACCGGACCGGGGCTTCCCCGATGAACCTGTTGATACTGGACGAGATATTCGGATCCCAGGACCCGAACAGAAAACGGAGCGTCATGGCCGCGCTCTCCCGATTGTCCAGCCAATTCCGCCAGATATTCCTGATAACCCACATCGAGGACGTGAAGGACTCGATGAACTATGTGATCAAGGTAGAAGAGCAAGAGGATGGGACGAGCAGGGCGGAGCTCATGGCTTAGGAGCCGAACTCCCCCAGCTTCTTCTGATCCTGGATGTCGATGTCCTTGGCCTCGTGGGCCACCGAGAGCAGGTCCATCATCTGGAACGCGTTCTTCACGGCTTTGGCCCTGCCGTGGTTGTTGAAGTAGATCCTCGCGGTCGTGCTGTTCGCTACGATCTCCTGAAGCCGGGGTTTCCAGACCTCGAGCTGGTCCAGGGTGTACAGGAAATCGTATCTGTTTATTCTGTAATCGTCATCGGCTTCGTCCTTGAACCAGATGTCGTAGTTCCGGCCGTGAAATCGGACATATGCGTGCTTGGCTGTGAGCGAGCGCGTCATCGGGAACCCGGGTCCGTCGACTATCACATTCGCCACACCGAATTCCTGGAGCGTCTCAAGGGCATCAGCAGCCAGCTCGTTATGCTTCTCGTTCAGCCATGTTCGATGCCTGAACTCGACCGCGTAGTCGTAGATGTCAGTGTGAAGCATCTGGAACAGTGAACGGAGCTTGCCCAGCGACTCCCGTCCCTCGAGCTTAAAGTAAGGGGAGAGCTGAACGAGCACGGACCCGAGCAGACCCTCGTCCGCCAGAGGTTTCACGCATATGTCTTCGAAGCTCGAAGCTTGAGCTGCAGCCTTCTCCCCCTCGGCCTTGAGAATCGAGTCGTGAGTAACCAACTGCGGCAGCTTCACTGAGAATTGAAAACCAGGTTTTTGCTTTCCCCGTTCGATCCACGACCTGACCATGTACTCGTTGGGGACCCTGTAGAAAGTCGAGTTGATCTCGACTGTGGGAAAATACCGGGAGTAGTACCCTAACCATTCGCCTTTCTTCTTGGCAAGCTCGCTGGGGTAGAACCTGCCCACCCAGTCATCATAGGACCACCCGGAGCAGCCTATTAGCGCTGCCATCATGAAATCGGATAGTGTGTGGCTATAAAAATGTTCGGCGATGGCGGTCGCAAGTCGGTCAGCAACCCAGTTTGAGCAGCTCCGCGTCCCTGCCGAACGGCACATGCCGCAGTGACTGGGCGTACCTGTTCAGCACGCTGATGGCAGTTTCAGAAATCCACTGATCCTTGTCCGGATGTGGCCGCTCGGACTGCACCCAGAGACCGTCCGCAGAACGTGATCCAAGCAGCCATCTTATGGGCTTCTCCATCCTTGGGTCATCACACCCATGTCCGAGCCATGTCAGCATATCAAGGGCGCATAGGCCGCTACCGAAGTAGGCCGGGTGCCTGAGCCTGGTCCATGTCGAGGCGGATCTTAGGAAGGCGGTGTGGTTGTTCTTCTTGAAGAAATGGTTGAGCACGAAATCGGCACCTCGGGCAACCTCCTTGGTATCAGCCAGCTTGAAGCTCTGGCCGAGTCCTCGCACGACCATCATCGTGGTCCAGACGCAACTCGGCATATCCCTGAAATCATCCGGGTCGTACTCGACTAGGTTCCCCTTGTCGAGCAAGTTGATGAAGTCTATCATTCGCATGTGCTTGTACTGAGGGAGGTATCTGACATCCTCGAGGTATGGGATGATCCAGCCGCCGTCCGCGCGCTGTGTCTTGAAGAGCCATCCCACCATCTTCAGCACTCTCTCATCGTACTCCATCCCGAATCGGACGAATGATCTCATCGCGAGACCGTTGTAGTGAGGAAGGGGGAACAAGTCTGTCGTGGGCCCTGGGATGTACCCCGCCTTGCTCTGCCAGCTTAGAATCCTCTCGAGTGAAGCTCTGACGTTCCCTTCATCTGGAGAGGTCATGTAGTCTGCCAGGTCGTGAAGGTTCCTCAGCATAGTAGTATAGGTCCACCCTATCGGGGGACCGGGACCACGCTCTTCAGCCAAACGCCTCTGCTTCGCGATTGGCCAAGTCCCATCCTCACTCAGCTTGCTCAGAAGTTTGACGCGGGGAGGATACCGCCTTATCTCCTCTTGGGCTTGCTGCACGAGCGCGTCATCATTGGTCATGCCCATGATGTCCGTAAGCAGGAAGTACCTGACTGGCGACTTTGAAATCTGGAAGAGCTTCCTCGAGCTTTCCTCAACCACCCGCTCCAACTCTGCTGCGAGCATCGTCCGATTCCCCTATGCTATGCGCTGCGATTAGGCTTTCCTCAGCTCGCCCTAGCCCGTATTCATGAAACGCCGAAACCGTCTCATGATCGCGCTGCCAGTCTGCAGAGGGTTCTGGTGCACTAACGGGTGGTGACCGTCAGGTCACCCCGATAGCGCAACTCGTTCCATTCGGCTCCGACCGTGCGCCCCTTGCGGGGTCGTATAGGGTCATCACGACGTCATGCTGGAACGCGCCGGGGTCGAACCGTAGACCCCCTGCCACCTCCAATCCCTTGGAGATGGCTGTCTGCAGCAGGTTGATGCTCGCGTTGATGTGCCTGTCGAGGCGCCACCCGCACTCGCATACGAACTCCGTGCCCATTCGGGAATCTGGTATCCTCCCACATATCGGGCACTTTCTGCTGCTGTATCTGGGATCCACCTTCATTACTGGGATCCCTCTCCACTGCGCCTTGTACTCGATGATCTGGTGGAGTTTTCGTCTCGGCCAGAGGCTCAGGCGTCGGTTGAGATCCTTGTTCCTCTTGAATTTGATTCCTTTCAGGTCCTCGAGCACTACGGCAGACTTCTGACTCTCGGCGAACTTCAAGACAGCATTTGCTACCTGGTGCATCCTGTAGTCGATTCTGCGGTGTTCCCTTGATCCTTCTCTTCTGCACAGGAATGTCGCCATCCGCCTGTCATGAGACTTCTTGTTCTGAAGCCTCCTGCGCCTGTCGTGATGTCGTTGCTGGATGGTGGCCACAGCGGGGAATTCCGCCTTCACGATCCGGGTACCGTTTCCTTGAACGAATACCCCATCCAGGCTCCTCTCGTTCGTGTCGAGCAAGAGGGCTGATTCAGGGTCGTAGGGTTTGGGAGCCTCCTTCCTGAATGCGACTATGACCCGGTCCGGAAGAACGGTCAGCGACCCCAGTGACAGGGTCGCGTCGTCAAGGTACTTGCGATGATACCGGCTGAGGACCAGCTTCAGGTGAACATGGCAGCCGGCCCTGATGGGGAGGTCGATGACTCCATTTTCCCTGTCTAGCTTGTAAGCCTGGTTCTCGGCTTTCATCATCAGGCGCTTAACATAGGGGACCCGATGGGCGCTGCTCATCCGGACGCGCCTGCGATAGTTCTTCAGAACCCCCGCAGCCACTCCGAACGCAGAGACCAGATGCTGGGCGTACATCTTCGGATGGTTCTCTCGGAAATCCCCGTAGGCCAGCCTAATGAGGGCGTTTCTCGATGTCGTATGCGTTTGAAGGCCGACACGGATCGCATTGTTGACGGCCAACCTGAAATCTTCTAGAAGGAATCTGGCTTCCGGAGGAAGACCCGATTCGAGGTGGAAGGCAACTCCCTTCACTAGCATCTGTTCCTTCAGGCCTACAGGCATATTATGATTCTCCGACTACGTGCAGTGCCAGGAAACCAAGAAACCCGCCTTTCTGTTCCTTCACCACCCGAATTGTTCCAGAACCTCTGCAGAGAAAGAGATATAAGGGAGGGTCACCTAGTCATTCCCGCCTGGAATACTATGCTGCTGATTCTACGTGATGCAGTGTTCCGACACCAGGCGACAGTGCGTCGAACAATGGGTCCCTCTACGAATCCACGGTGAGACACCGGAGCATGTGTAGGGGACAACGCGACGCTCAACACAACCCCCAGGAGGGTCAGAGCGGCGAGAGTGCCTTGGCATCCTATGAACCGCGCTGTTACACCTGGGGGACAACCTTCTCAGTCTCTTGTCCGTCTGCTCTGGGTCACAATCCGTCTGAGCCAAGCCTCGGCATCGTAGTACGCCGAAAAGGCCCTCTCTCTTTCTCGGAACGCCTTCGTGTGTCTGACCGTCCGATGAGAGCACCCTTTTCGATCAGCGTGATGGAGCAACTCGTGATACATCACGAACTCGAGGACATACCGAGGTACTTGGTCCGAGTCAAGCGCACGGTTTATCGCGAGCAGATCCAACTGTTCGAAGTAGAATCCCAGCCGTCGTCGGGGGGATTCGCTCGTCCATGCGAGCGTGGGCGGTTTCAATCCTCCAGAGAAGTACGTGGAGTTCACATATGTGAATACCGTTCGCAGATCCCGGTGTCCTCCCACCGGTCTTGTTGACAGCGACTTAGCCCTGGCCAGATATTTCGGTCCCGCTTCACGCCAGAGCCCAGATGATCGTGCGTAGTCTATGTACGACGAAGCTCGCTCCGGTGGGCATCTCAGAGCAGATGCCCGTGAGAGCAGATGCCAGGCAAGCGAGTCGAGGACTTCCTCAGGTGCAGGCTCCAGGTAGTCACTCACCTTGAACTCCCAACTACGCCCATCATACCTCCAGGTGTGCTTGAGCTCTGAATATGGGAAGTAAATAGCGACTACCGAATCCATCCCGAGCTCCCGAGCTACGCATTGGAAGCTCTGCTGCAGACTCACGAATTTTGTATGGCTTAATGTCTTTATATCGTTCGCTGCCAATCCCCGGAAGCCGATGTACAAATCCAAGGTCTTCACGAAAGCGTTCATGTTCGCGATATTGTCGATGCTCGTTGTCTGTTTCGCACCTGTCCATTCCTCCTCATCGACCCAGCCATCCGTCGCAATGGTAATGGGCAGCGTAGACGGGAATCGAATCATGGACACCATAGCTGACCTGGAGGCGTTCGGAACTAGGGCATTCTATCTGAACCAGTCGAACGAGTCGGCGACGTATATCTTCCAGAGGTTCTCTCAGCTAGGCCTCGAGGTTGAATATCAGGATTTCATGGCGGGTTCGCATTCTTCCAGGAACGTTGTCGCCACTCACAAGGGTTCCCTGGATTCGAGCAAGCAATTCCTCATTGGAGCGCACTACGATTCCGAGAACAGTATGGCATCAACGCTTCTGCTAGCGCAGAACCTGCCGGCGCCTGGCGCCGACGATGACGCCTCTGGTGTCGCAGCAGCGATCGAGCTAGCCACAGTACTTCAAGGACTCAGGCTCAACTACACCATGAAGTATGTGGCCTTCGGGGCGGAGGAGATCGGCTACGATCAGAGCGGGGGTCTGAAAGGAAGTCGTCACTTCGTAGCGGAAGAGAGAGCTAGGAACTCGTCATATGAGGGGTCTGCCATCCTCGATATGATAGGTTATCGGGGCGACGCCGATAATCACGCTACAGTGGTCATCAATGAAAACAACAGTCTCGCGAATGCGATGCTCATGGCCACCACCGCACACGCTCTGAACGTCACTGTCGGAGTCGTCATCGACTCCTCGATCGCCTACAGCGACCACTATCCGTTCTGGATAGCTGGGTACCCGAGCATGCTCATCTGCGAGGCAGTGTCTGACAAGGGACTGCCATACGAATTCAATCCGAACTACCACACTCAAGATGACACCATCGACCAACTCTCCATGGAGCAGATGACCGAGGTATCCAAGGCCCTTCTGGGGAGCATCCTCGCCCTGAATGGCTTTGCGTCGGATGATACAGGCACCAGCACTGAAACCGCACTCATCTTGGTGATCCTGTGTGTCGCGGTGGCTGTCGTGATCACCATCTACATCTCAAAGGTGAGGAAATGAAGAAATCTAGCGAACACGATGAGCTGCGCCCAGACAGAGAGTATCCGAATGCTCCAAGGATCGGAGTCGGTGGGGTGATCATCAAGGAAGGTCGGATCCTGATGATCAAGAGGGCCTTCGAACCAGGTGCTGGTAAGTGGAGCATTCCAGGAGGTATGGTCGAGGTCGGCGAAAGGCTCTCGGAGGCATGCGCGCGCGAGGTCGAAGAGGAGACGGGGCTTGAGGTCGAAGTGCTCGAGCTGATAAACGTCTTCGATATGATTGACAAGGACGACCAAGGTAGGGTCCAATACCACTATGTGCTCGTCGACTTCTTGGCAAAGCCCGTGGGGGGTGCTGAGAAGATGAGCGCGGAGGCCACCGAGATGAAATGGGTGACACATCAAGAGGCTAAGTCGTTGGACATGACCAAGACCGCGCGAAAGGCAATCGAGGAACTGTTCGGCGGCTCTGTCCACTAATCAAGGCCTGGGATGGGTTGCCGGGGCTGTCCAGGCGGCATTTGCATCTGCGGTCTATCCCCTCTTGCGGTCTTCAGAACGAGGACGGGGACATCGACCGATCGAATGATCCTGTCATAGACCGCGCCGAACATGGTTCTCTCCAGCGCGGACTGCGGGCCCGAGCCCATGACGATTATGTCGCACCCCTTCGACTGCTCAATTACGGTGTTCACAAGTGACCGTGAATGGATGTACTTGAGATCGTGTGGTACTTTGACACGGTCACACATCTTGCTCAACCTTTCCGCGTTCCCGCGCACCAGCTGAATCGTTCTATCGTCAGTGATGACCGAGAGTATGTTGATCCTGGCACTGTACTCCTTCGCCAGCGGGAGCGCAAGGAGGAGCGCCTTCCGGGTCTCGAAGTACCCTCCGGAGATGACCAGGATGTTCTCGATATTCTTGTTCAATCGCTTGGTCTTCAGGATGACCAGGTCGCAAGGCGCCTCTTTCACGACCCTGTCCAGGTTCCTGCCCAGGACCGTCCTTCCGCGGCGACGTGTGCCTTTCCAGCCTAGCACGAGGAGGTTCGCAGCCTCATACTTCGTCTGGTCCAGAATGGCGCCGGCAACATCGTAGGACACAGACACATAGGGCCGCACAGTCACCGTTGTTGGAGCGGTCCTGATCGCCTTGCTGAGACCACTCTTGATATCGTCGATGTACTCCTGGCTTATCGCCTCCAGAGGCATCGCGCGAGGAACTTCGACTATGTTCATCACGGTGAGGTCGCCATTGAAGTATCTGGCGAATATCCCTGCTGATTCCACGAGCCTCAGATCCCCGAGATTCTCCAGAGCGAGGACAACCTTGTACGTCTCGATCTCCTCTCTCGACAGGGGCTTGACAGGAACGCGCTTCTGATCGATGATCGACGGGTACTCCTCCTTAGGCCTCGCGAATATGGATATCACAAGTCCGGCCACAATCCAGACAGCGGCTATGTACCAGCTCTCGGGAATCAGGAACCACAGGTATACGGCTACGCCGAGTGTGGATATCATCCCGATCACGGGGAAGAGCGGGAACAACGGCGTCTTGAAACCGACATCGATCTCGGTCAACCTGCTCCTCAGTTTGATCGAGGCCATGTTGGCGAGCGAGAACAGCACCAAGAAAACTATCGACGTTGCCGCTACGATGATGTGCAGCGGGAATACGATGGCCATGAAAAGCATGATGGCACCAGTGATGGCGATCGCATTGTGCGGGATGCGCCGCTTCGCGTGAATCAGGCCGAATGGTCGCGGAAGAGATCCGTCCCTCCCCATGGCGAAGCTCACCCTGGAAGAGGAGAACACAGTCGCGTTCAGGGCGGCCGTGGCGGACAGGATCGCCCCGAGAATCATGAGCGGGGCTCCGAATATTGGTATCATCTCGGTCGCGGAGTTGATTACGGCGTTCTCACCCCATTCTGTCCCGACCTTGGCAACCCCGAAATTAGATATGCATACGAATGCGACTGCGATGTAGAGAAGGGCCGCAACCCCGACCGATATGAAAATGGCCTTTGGAATGTTCTTTTTGGGATCCTTCACCTCTTCTCCGGACTGGACGATGATCTCGTAACCTTCGAATGCGATGAATGTGAACCCCATCACCATCAATATGCTCGTGAGTTCCTTATCAGACGAGATGATTGGGTCGAAAGGGTCCAGGATGTGGATTCCCTTTGTGTCCAGCGCGTAGATGATCCCAAATGAGATGAAGAATGCGATTATGAGCACTTGGATGAAGGTCACGGTGTCTCCGGTCTTTCCCGTTGCGCCGACGCCCCAGTAGTTGACCGCCAGGAAGAATAGAATGGCAACTGATGCGAAGAACTTCACGAGGAGACTATCAGACATGCCAAGAATGGAGAACTCGAAATAGCCGAGGAGATTCACCATTGCGAGGCCAAATCCGATCGAGTAGTAGCTGCAGGCGACAGTGTGACCGAACCAGGAGAGCCACCCTGACATGAAGCCTGCGGGGTGAGGCAACCCCTTCTTCGCCCACAGGTATCCTCCGCCCGCTTCTGGAAATGAGGAGCCGAGCTCAGCGTAGGTCGAGGCCGTGAATATGGTCATGACACCGTTCAAGGCAAACGCTATGATGACGGCAGCCCCGACCTCCGCGGTTGCGACTCCGATCAGCACGAATATGCTAGTGCCTATC
Source organism: Euryarchaeota archaeon RBG_19FT_COMBO_56_21 (assembly GCA_001800815.1). GTDB lineage: Archaea > Thermoplasmatota > Thermoplasmata > UBA10834 > UBA10834 > COMBO-56-21. Next base: position 4,957 of record MGWC01000040.1, on the reverse strand, counting down.
ATGGCACCGATGCCGATCATCGTAACATCGAAAAGGCCCAGGTCGCGCCTCAGCGTTACCGTAACGGCCCGACGAGAGGTGGTGCTAGACATCTGGGTCCATGTGATGATTGACTCAGCGTATAAGACTTTGCGACGGGTTCTTGGCCTTTCGCCGGGGAGGCCAGTCGTGCACTCTTGCCCGCCCATATATAGATTTAAATCATGCGACGCCATGAACCTCCCTCAGGCCCATGGTCAGTGATTTCCAGGATATCTCCAAGAGTCTGATGGATGAGTACCTCCGATGGGACCCGTCCTTTGCGACTCAGGTCGGTTGGCACAAGTACGACCATGTTCTGCGCGATCCCAGAAGGATTGCCATCGCTCGTCAGACTGAGAGATGTTCCGAGATCCTGAGGTCGCTGAAGAGGATAGATCCAGGTTCATTGTCGCGAGAGGAAGTCATCGACCGAGACCTCGCGATCTACCTTTTCGAGCTGAAGAGATACGAGATGGAAGACCTGAGGATATACGAGCGAGAGGCGCTCGCCTGTGAGGAGATTGGCTATTCGCTCTTCTTCCTGTCTTCGAGGGACGTTCCTAGCTTGGACATTAGGCTAGAATCAATGACAAGCAGGATCGAGATGATCCCGGCGCTCCTGGCATATTCCAGGGAACTTGTGACGAGGCCTTACAGAGTATGGAACGAGGCAGCACAAGAGGTCGGAAAGGAGATTCCAGGGCTCATCAAGAGCATCCAGAGCCTTGGCACACCGAAGGACCCATCTGTGGCAACCAGGCTGAAGAAGGCCACCACGGCTGCCGTTGCAGCTGTTGAGGAATACAACAACTGGATCTCGGAAGACGTCATTCCAAGCTCCAGCGACGAATACGCTGTGGCATCGCATGAGTATGCGAGCTTGCTTGAGAAGAAATGTTACGGTGTCTCGATGGACGAGGCGCTGATGATCGGAGAGACATATCTGAAGCTGTCCCGAACGAAGATGGCTACCATTGCGAAGAGAATCGTTCCCTCTGGTGTGATTGCCGAGGCTCTGGAGAAGATGAAATCGGATCATCCGCCAACCTTCAAGGCGGCCTTGGATGAGTACAGGGACTCCGCGCAGAAAGCGCGCAGTTACGTAATCGAACACGATCTGGCGACGCTTCCTCCGAACGAGAAACTGATTGTGACGGAGACTCCGCAGTTCATGCGGCCCATGTTCGCATATGCAGGGCAGTTCGAGCCCGGCAAGTTCGACGAAAGCAGGACGGGGTTCTTCCTCGTGACTCCCGATGAGACGAATCCAGGGATCCTCAGGGAACACAGTCGCGCCGGGATTGTCAATACGACGGTCCACGAAGGATACCCAGGACACCACATGCAAGGCATATGCTCGAACACTCATCCATCCTACATCAGAATCCTGATCCAGTCCCCGGACTTCGGCGAAGGATGGGGACTGTATGTCGAAGATATGATGAGGGCCAGCGGGTACTCCGACGACGACCTCGGGAAGCTCACAATCCTGAACGATATGCTGTTCAGGATATGCAGGCTGATTGTCGAAATCAGACTGGCCAAGGGAGAGATGACCGTCGCGGAAGGTGCCGACATGCTCGCGAAGGAATGCAGCATGGACGTGAACGCCTCCATGATCGAGGCGAGGAACTGCGCGATGACGCCCACCTACTACTGCTCGTACTTCCTGGGGAAACTCGCGATTCTGCAGCTCAGGGAGGATGTCAAAGAGGTGCTGGGTGGGCGGTTCTCGCTCAAGTTCTTCCACGACGCGCTGCTATACACGGGCTGCCTCCCGATGCCCTTCATGAGGAGAGGGGTGGCGCTTCGGCTCAAGGAACAGCATGGGCTTGAACTGCCGCCTCAGAAGGAGACGCTATACGAGTACGCGATGAGAATTGCGGCTCGTGACGGCCCCTAGGCCTCTTTGTCCAGGATCTCGACCCATTCCTTCTCGGCCAGCTCCTCCTCTTCCTGCCACACGCCGGGGTGGTATTCGTCAACCATGAAGTCCTGGAGCATCTTGTCGACGCCTCTGACTGCCCTCCCAGTCCCGTTCCACTTCTCGAGCTTGCCCTTGAAGCGCTCCTCGATGTCCTTGAGGAGCATGGTCATCGTCTCGAAGGTTTCCTTTGGAGGCCACCCGGAGTAGATCATAGCGAGGTACGCGAACGCGCCCTTCTCGATAACGACGTTTTTGTCGCCTATCTCCAGCTTCTTGAGGCCTACTTCCCCTTGCTGGAAGGAGTCGCGCACGAACTCCTGGACAGCGGTGAACATCGCGCTCAGCACATCCTTGTCGAGGTTCGTGTTCTCCTCCTTGGTTACATGAGCCACGAGCCTGCCGTCGTTGTGTATCAGGAACAGGTTCTCGAGCGCGTGAGGTCTAGGGAGCCGCATCGCGATGAAGTAGCCCGCTACTCCAGCCAGCACGAGCACCAGCGGGAACGAATACGGGTATCCGATGCGCTCTGCAATCGTCTTGGTGACGCCAAACTTGAAAGTCATCGAGTTGGAGTCGGCCTCGCCGTCATTGGCCACGAGAGTCACCGTGATGATATCCACACCGTCCGGCAGGCTGAGGTAGATGTAGTCGCCCACGACCACGACGTTCTCAGCGGGCGACGCACTGATCGACAGGTTGGCGAACACGTCGTCGCTGTCATGGAAGTACATTGAGATCGCAGTGTGGGTTGACCTGGGGCGCCCCTTGTTGATGATGTTGTCGATCGGGAAGATGACCGGGGCGTCGTTGACCTCGGTGACAGTCACATCGGCCTTCACCGAGGCCCATCCACCGTGCGAATCGACCGCTTTGATGCTGATCTCCTCGGTCCCCGACCAGTTCACCAAGGCGGTCAGGTTCACAACGCCGTTCGAGTACACCTGCGAATAGATGCTGCCCTGGGTCGATACTAGGAAAGTGAGGCTCGAGTCATCAGGATCCGCGAAGATGTCGTACAACCTGATCGTGTCGTTGAGGTACGTGTCCTCCTTGAAGGAGTAGAATAGCTGGTCCGGGTTCGACGCGATGATCCCAGGAGGGCTGTTGTCGGTGACCAGGATCCTCAGGTCGCATGGGGTGGATAGCGGTTCAAGGTCGCTCACGGTCATCCTCACATAGGCCATATAAGGCGCTGTGAACACTCCCGGCCCCGTCGGGGTCGGCGCAAACACCATCTCGAGAATGTGAGCCCCAGTATAGGTCGTGTTGTGGATCACCCGCGTGTCGTTGAATCCGAATGAGAGCGTATCGATGCTGTTGTCCGGGTCACTGACGTACTGGCTGAGATAGAGGTAGTAGGTGGTGTCGTACTTGACATGAAGCGTCCCGGGATTGGCCACAATCGGGGCGTCGTTCACCGCGGTTATGGTCACGTTGATGGTATCCGCCTTCAGTGCGCCTTCTGGATCGGTGGCGGTGAACGTGCCTTGAGTGAGACCCGACCACTCCTCGGGGGCGGACATGTTCACATTATGAGTCACAGGGTCAATGTCCACCACCAGGTGCTGGAACCCGGATGTGTAAACGAGATAAGAACCTTCAAAGTCGAAGAAGTAGTCGTCCAAATCGAAGGCGGGATAGTTGACCGCTCCCTCAAGTATTTCGATATCTGGAAGGCCATCCTGTATGAGGTCTGGCGGATAGTCAGAGGTGACCCTCACGACAATCTTCAGTTCAGCAGAATCCGAGATATCGCTCAATGTCAGGGTCACGAATTCGAAATATGGAGTCTCACCGTCCCTCGTGGGGAATATGAACGTCCCTATGAGCCTGTCGAAGAAGAGGTACTCCTCGAGGGAAGAGGAAAGAACGAGTTCGTTCTTCGGGTCATCCACGTCATAGACATAGTAGTTGTAGTCGAAAGTGTAAGGAGTGTCGAAGCGGACATACAGCTCGGCCGGAGGGTTGTTCACGAAAGCTGGCTTGTCGTTGACTGGCAGGATCCTCACGACGATCGTCTCGTAGGTCCTGAATCCCGTGACGTCCATCACCCACAGTTCGAACTCGGCCTCGCCGTACTGGTCCGGCTGCGTGTGGAACTGCATGACTGAGTTCGCAACTGGATCTTTCGACACGAAGAACAGCGATGTGTAGACTCCTTCCACCCACCAGATCAGGGTGCCCGTGCCATTGACATCGTGCCAATATCCCGTGAGGCTGAGGTTCCACTTGCCGCTGTCCTCGTTCTTGATCTGGATAGGGATGTCACTCATCCACGGCCCGTTCGGGTGGTTGACTATGGTCACCACGATCGAGGCCACAAGGGCTCCCGCGCGGACGCTCACCACTCCGGACTCGGGGATGAAGCCCGCCGTGAAGGTCGCCGAACCTCCGCTGCCGACGACGACCCCGCTCGTGTTAGTTGTCCAGATCGTGAGACCGGATATGTCGACAATGTTGTCACTAGAATCATAGCCGACCGCGGTGATGGATGCGCTCAGTGACTCGCTGATTGTAAGTGGGCTGGACGGGGAAGTTATCTCCAAGCGCGCCAGGGCACCTGCGCTGACTTCCACGGCTACTGAATCGGACGCACCGGTCATGTCGTTCCTGCACGTGATGTTCAGCCAACCGATCAGACCGGCGATGTACACAGCCGAATGGCCGTTCGCAACGAGAGATCCTGCTGATGGATTCAGGGACCAGTTGGCATTCCAACTGGAGTTCACATTGTCGTTCGCATCCCTTCCAACGACCGTCAACGCAAGGCTGTTCCCCGAAGCCATAGGGTCTGGGTCATCCGGATCTATCGAGATGTTGACGACCGGGCCAGCGGATACGACGATCGACGCGCTCCACCCGACATGGGGACCCGCGGAAGCACGAATGACAATCGTCTCCTCGGCGTACGTGTAGTTCTGATCCGTGATGTTGACCTGTCCAGTGTCTGTGACAGACATGAATATCGAGGAGTTAGCGAGCGTGGCGTTGGCTAGAGTCACCATGTCA
>MGWC01000039.1:28333-28476 GCA_001800815.1 Euryarchaeota archaeon RBG_19FT_COMBO_56_21 | reverse complement strand
TCCCAATCAAATCCTTGCCCTGAAGAATATGAGGGATTGCCTGTTCCTGTATTGGTGTTGGCGCAGTATAACCCTGTCTGGCAATTGCCTGCAGAAGAGGCTCTATGAGCTTAAGATCTTTGAACATCATTTGTCTCTCTCTC
>MGWC01000039.1:15459-28262 GCA_001800815.1 Euryarchaeota archaeon RBG_19FT_COMBO_56_21 | reverse complement strand
TCAATCCATGAGGGCTCTAGCCAATCCACTTCTCTAGAGCCGACTTCAGCTTCCTGTATTCGTCCATGGAAAGGGGGTAGAATCTCGAGGTCTGCTGGAAGCTTGAGGTGATGAGCGCGATGGCGTCCTTCAGGACCTTCCTCTCGACAACCCTCCTAACCTCAGCGACGTCGATTTCCTGTCGTTCTGCCAGCAGGAGGGCGATTAGGTCGGAGATGTCTTTCTGCCCCTTGCCAGATTCCCTCCTCTCCGCCAGAGCGTACACCTTGAGTATCGCGAGGTCGGTCGGAGAGGCGACCTTCGACTTCATCCCGAATAAATCCTTCTCGAGACTTCTGTTGAGCACTTCCTCGGCGGTGAACGGGCCAATCTTGTCATCATACACATCCACCTCGATGGCTCCGTCCTCCACGGCCTTCTTGAATCCCTTCTTCCCGAGGTGGCCACCCGAGGTCTCGTTGAAGCCGAGCTGCTGGAGCCTCTCTCGGATCTTCCACAGACCGCTCGGCCTTGTCACGATGTCTATGTCCATCGAATACTTGTAGGGGCTGTAAGCCCAGATGGCCCAGCCTCCGATGATTCCAATCTCTGTCCCTGAGGACAGAAGTTCCTTGACGACCTCCCTCGATGTCTCATAGATGTCCATGTTCACACCTTCAGCAGGCCTGAGGCGGTCCCAAGTTGGAGCGCAACCCTCGGACCGGATCCGCCGACGCTCATGAGGTCCACGAAGTTCTGCGGGACAGAGACGATGGGGGTTCTCTTCACCTTCTCGATTCCTTGGAAGACAGCACCGTCCTCTGCCGAGTAGATCGAGACGCGCTGAGGGATTGTGGAAGTCCTTCCGATGGACCGAACGACCTTCTGCAGCTTCTCTGGAACGACGTATAGCTCATATGAGGTTGTTCTCATGTAATGAGCTCTGAGCCAAGCCCCTCTAAACAGTGTCAAAGCAACGCCATTGGTCGTCCTGATGATCGCGTCCAGGTCGTCGTCGGTCTTGCTGGTCTTCACATATGTCGGCTGCGGCATCCTCCGTCTGCAGGACCACAGCATCAGCAAGCGTATTGGCTCAACAAGTACGAACTGATTCTTGTATGGCTTTGCGACAACGACATCCTTTCCGAGTTGCGTGAGAATGCGGCTCGTCATCGCCCTCGAGAAGCCTGTACGCTGACTTAGTTCAAGTCCAGTCCACCGCCTCTGGGGTTCGGTGAGCAGAAGACGGGCGGTCTTTTCGAACGCGGATTCCATGCTCATGTCCAGAGCACTCCAAATATATATAACATTCACCTATTTGTAAATCCTTTATATAGTACATCGACTCCAGCTTAGTACATCTGTCGTCAACTTGGAATTGACCCCCATACGATGATGCGATGCAGGATGCCCGACACCTGTGCCGCAAGGATGCTCTTGACAAGTTTGCATGTAGGGGGATTTGAACCTTAGAATGCCAATCTTGTTACAGTCGAGTATCTTGCTCATGATGTTCAGCGTGCTGAAGAAATTCTTTGCAGGTAAGAAACGCCGTTGTGAATTACATGGTCGCAAGATCTGGACACCAATTCGCTCCTGCAGCTTCGTGATGTTCAAACTATAACCCGAGAAAAGACCTTAGGGGATGAAAGGCGATGCTCGAACGAGTGAACTTATGGTTCGCAACAAGAAAAGCGGAAAGGAACTGTTCTCGTATCTCGATTTCCCAAGAATCGGTGATCGAGAGCAAATAGCAGATACGATCTTGATGTCGGTTGAATTCCTGAAGTATCAGGGGGAAGTAGCCTACGAGATCAGCAAGAGACAGGCGATTGCCATCACATCGACGGCCTCGACCTTAGGCATCGGGTGGTCGGCCATCTTCTTCGGGATTGCCCAAGAATCTTGGCTAACGTCGAGCATTGGCATGATGATGGTTTTCGGTGCCACTTTCTTGCTGGGATATTGGACTCCCAAGGTGGTGGACAAGGCGAGAAAGAGTCTTGATGACCTCGGAGCAGCGAAGTTCTACAACAAATGGCTATCAGACTCTGCGAAGCCCGGAGCCGGCGAGAAAAGCCAATAGGGAAGGAAAGGAGATACGAGGATAGTGGGGCCCATCATCACCCGTCGCCAACATTCGCGCATCATGGCCATTCTGCGATCTCCCGGCCTATGGCTTCTCGTCGGGGGCCTGGAGATTCTATTCCTGGTCCATCTGTCTGAGTTGCTCTATCCGGGATATAGCATATCTGCCAACTACATTAGCGACCTGGGCGTGGGGCCGATGCTGTCAAGCGCCATATTCACTGTCGCGGTCATCTTGTTCGGGCTGATGGCCCTCTTGGCGGCGGCTCTGTTGCGGCAGAGGGACAGGAAGTCATTGATCTGGCTACTCCTGGCGCTCTCCGGCATCGGAGCCATTGGTGTCGGTGTGTTCAATGAGGACTACCCACTGGTCCACAGGCCGTCCGCCCTCTTGGCTTTCCTCTTTGGGAACTTGGCCGCGCTGTACTCTTACAGGATGGTTCGTCCTCCGCTCGCCTGTGTGTTCGCACTTCTCGGCTTGATCGGCCTTTCGGCATTGGCGCTCTATGGTGGAGGAATCTATATCGGTCTGGGCGTTGGCGGTATGGAGAGGATGATACTCTACCCTGCGATGTTCTGGGCAATTGGTTTTGGAGCGTATTTGTCGGCTGAGGAGGACAGACTGAGCCGGGCATGAACTGAGGAGTCTGGCTATTCCTCAGTCATAGGAATGCTGCACCGAGCTAGACTCCTTCTGGCTCCGCTGGGGGAAATCTCTGTCGGCAATGAATGCCGACTCGTTCGCGGAAATCCAGGATCTGGCAGCACGTGCCTTGTCATGTTCAAACCTGATCCCCGACATCACGATAACGCGCTACTCGAACCTCGCCTATGTGCAGGCCTCACCGAGGGATGTCTGTGTTGACTTCCTAGAGATGCCCGGAGTCAAGAAGGACGGCAAGATGGTCGTCAACGGGACCAGAGTCTACATGTCCCATGTGGCCGCGCAGAAGCTCGGCGAGGTGCTTCAGAGCGTGCTCAAGAAGGCCATCCAGAATGGCGGGATCGAGAGACTGAAGGAGGCCAAGCGGCCCTAACGAGAATATGGTCCTGGGTTTCTCGGACAGAGTGCCTCTGTCGCCTTCTCGGCCGGGAGACGGCTCGGAAGTGCTATGAAGGAGAACTGACTACTGGTGTTGCCCGACAATCGGCCGAGAGGCACTTCACGAAACGCATGTGACGTGCAGTGGCGAATCTGGCTGAGGGGGAATCCAGATGTTGGCCAAATTCCCGACGGACAGCGCGAAACTGACGAAGACAGATTCGGACAGACAAGTGCTGCGGCTCGGAATGATCGCCGAGCTCGACGCCATCGATCTCTACGAGCAGCTTGCAGCCGCCACCTCGGACAAGAAGCTCAAGGCCGTGTTCCTGGACATCGCCCGTGAGGAGAAGACCCATTTGGGTGAGTTCTTGGCGCTCCTGCTCGACAAGGACAAGGAGCAAGTGCGCGCGCTCGAAGCTGGAAAGAAGGAGATCCGAGAGAAATCCGGCTGATGTTGCTCTCTAGCGTCCCTTATCAGCCAGTACTAATTCTTATATACGCTCATTTTGATGACTGACTCAGTCAAAAGGGGGAGGACCATGAAGATAGGTTCTGGAAGACGAGGATTGATCAGATTGGTTGTTGTCGCCATATGCGCAACAATGTTGGCCGTCCCGTTGGCGAGCTTCCAGGTGAGCGCAGCTAAAAAGATACCACTGGAAGAACGCAGCACATGGGATACCGACATGATAGACAGCGATATCACGGGATACACCGGAAAGGGCGTTTACGTCGCAGTCCTGGACACTGGACTGGCGCCCAACTGGAAGGACTACTTCCCGGTGAAAAGCATAGCAACCGACCTTGGGAAAGGATTCAAAGAAGAGATTAAATGGGATTCAGCCACGAAGACATTCGTGGAGAGCGGAACGGTGCATGAGATAAGCTGGATCGGAGACATCGGCTCCACTCACGGGACGCACGTGACGAGCACGATACTCGGCTACAACTACTACGCGCCTGCCGATGCTGCGTCTGGTTTGCAGCTGCCGCCGGTATTCGTGAAGGGTGTGGCTCCTGGCGTGAAGATCATCCCCGTCAAGGTCTTGGCGGACTACGCGATCGGGGCCTCGCAGACGGATCCAGTCAACTACACGGACCAGAAGTTCGTCATGGGCACGGACCGCGCTGTGGCAGCGGGAATAAGATACGCCACTGACCTGAAGATCGCGGGATACAGCCCGATGATCATCACGATGAGCCTCGGAGGGCCCGCTCCTGCATCGGTCATGGAGGAGGCGATCGACTACGCGATAGCCAACGGCGTCATCGTCGTGGCATCTGCGGGGAACGAGGGAGACGAGGGCATGGGCTATCCGGGCGGATACTCACAGATCATATCAGTGGGCGCCTGCGGATGGAAGTACGAATGGTACGGACCTGACATGACTGCCCCGCCGCCACGCTACAGGCTCTGGTGGCTCCAGGACGACACCTACGGGTTCAACGATCTGCCTGAGGATTCAGCAGCTCTGGCCAGTGAGGTCTACATCACTGAATGGAGCAGCAGGGAGTTGGAGGGCCAGCAGCTCGACGTCGTCGCTCCGGGAAGCTGGGTCAGAGGACCGTATCCAGGAGATCCGGGCTACGCGCATCTTCCGTGGTGGAGCCCCGGCTGGGGATGGCTCATGGGCATTAACCCGGGCAACTTCTACTACCTCGGCGGGACGAGCATGGCCGCGCCACATGTGACGGGCGTTGCCGCGCAGATGCTCGAGAAGGACGCGTCGTTGGATCAGGCACAGGTCGAGTCGATCCTGAAGGACACAGCGCTGGAAATCCCGGCTGGGTCCATGGACATATTCGATTTGTCCCCTGAGATGGACTGGTACACATACTCCTGGGGAGCGAATGCGACTGGCTCGGGATTGATCCAAGCAGATGATGCCTTGGCCGCAATACCCGACATGTGAAGTGAAGTATCATTGCCTGTCGCGCGGCAGAGCCGGACTCTGCCAAACCATTTCCGTTTCTGTTTTTCATCTCACGCAGAAGACAGCGTCAATACCGCTCACGGTGGACCTTTGAGACTCCTCCGACGGAGAGCTTTCCAGGAGCCGGTTCCCAGGAAGCTCTCGCTCATGTTGTCGACCATTCTCTGGAACTTCGGGAACGGCGCCGCGAACGAGAGGGAGTCCTCCCCGACGTATGGCCTCGCGGAGATGTCGAACATCCCCAGGACGCATCTCGGGCGCGGAGACCTCAGCTCCATGTACGGATGGTACACGATCGAAGAGCACCCGGACCCGAACGGGCAGATCACGGCGTTCGGTTCGACCTCGTCGAAGTTTGCCAGCGTGAACAGGCCAGCTATCGTGTCCAGGCCTGCCAGGAAAACGACGATCTCCGGCTGATCCGATGCGGAGAGCTTGTCCCACCGTTTGAAGATCATGAACTGCTTCGGAGCTCTGAGCGGAGGAGAGAGCTTCACGCTCTCGCGCACCAGCTCGGGTGACTTCTTGTATCGCTCTCCCTTCACCTTCCCGAGAATGCCGTACGAGAGGAAGTAGTTGAAGTTGGGCATCTCGACATCGGCTGCAAAACCCAGGTATCTCTTCGCGCCCCTGCATATCCGGCTCTCAGCCGAGTAGCAGAGCGTCTTTCCTTCCATGACGAGCGGAAGCTCGGCGACGATGCACTGACCAGACTCATCTGAGGTGGCGGCCGTCTGTGCGCGCTCATCCGAGAAGAACACCGTCATGGGCAGCTGAGCATCGCCGAAGTACTTGCGCCAGAGTGAGATGAAACGGTGACAGGTCTTCTCGTCCGTTGAATTCTCCTCCAGGCCTCTCAATCACTCAACAGGTTTCTCGCCGGAGGCATCGGTCTTCGAAAGGCGTTCTTTGACCGCAACATACAGGAAGTAGTCGTAGACCGTGAACACGATGCTCCCGACAGCGCCTATCCCCAGGATCCATTTGGCGAGCGTGGGCGATATCCAATCGAGGAGGAACTCGAGCGAATGAGGCAGTGGGTCCGCGAAGTGCGCCATGTCGAACGGGAATGTTACGAGGAGATAGAGCTGTCCCACGAAGAACAGCGCCATCCCAAACGCCTCGAGGAGTCTGGCAGGATAGTTCTTGCGGCCGACAAAGAATCTGATCAACATGGGGACCGGGCCGTATACAATCATGCCGTAGAGGAGAATGGCTGCGATTATCCCGAAATCATCGGTGAAGAACCCCGTCGACCGCGCATGATGGAGCGCGAGAAACGCGTAGAGGATCAGGAACCCCGCGACTGCTGCGAGCTGCCCTCTTCGCTCATTGACAGCCAGCTTGTCGGACTTGGCCTCCTTCTCCGCTTGTCCACTGATCCACGCGGGCGCGTGAAATCCTTCACCGGATCCCATGGCGAACCCCAAAGGGGAGAAGAGGCTCGGTGGCTGATAAACTAGTGTATCGGACCATATCTCCGTCGGAGGACTGATGCATCAGACGGGTTCTTTGGCGTTACGGTCGGCATGCGATGAGTTCCCCCGATGTTGCTTTCCTGGCTTTGAAAGCAGGGGAACGGTTTGGGGATCCAGACCGGCTAGTGGTCGGCCTGACCGGTGAGGCCCGTCCAAACGCATTACACGCCCAACCTAGCCCTTATCCTGTCGTATTCTTCCTGACTGAGCTCTCCACGTGCGTAGCGCTGATTCAGTATGTCGAGCGGGCTTGGCTGCGGCTGGACATATACCGGATATGTGTTGTAGGTGGGCTTCTCCTCCAATCCGCCTACAGCGACCACGATGATCAGTATCAGTATGATTGCTGGCACGATCATGAAGGCCATACCCCAGCCCCAGGCGCCACCGCCCATCATCCCATAGCCGCTTTCGTCTCCCGAGAATGCGAGCGTCCCTATGATCGCCATAGCCGCTACAGATATCACGAGAGCGATTACAATCCATAGCAGTGTGCTTGTGTTTCTGTTAGTCATTTTGTCACCTCCTCTTTTCTCGTTCTTCCTTTCGCTTTCAACATTTATTGGAGTCTGTCCGTCGTGTTGGATCTGTTACTTCTCCCTCTCTTTTTGTTCTTCACTCACGTCTGTGAGGGCACAGTAATCACTTGTTCGATTGTGCCTGCCGGTTCCCCGTCCCTTTCAGCCCTTCTCTGGGCCTTTGGTTCAAGGCGAGTCTTCTTCAGAGTCGCCGCGTTCAGCACCACTGAGAGCGAGCTGAGCGACATTGCCGCAGCCGCGATTATCGGATTCAGCAGACCCAACGCAGCAATCGGTATCGCCGCAGTGTTGTAGCCCAACGCCCACGCCAGGTTCTGCCTGATCTTCCGCATGGTCGCCTTGCTCAGCCATATGCCTCGGACGACATCGCCCAAGTCATCCCGGATCAGGATGATCCCGCCAGTCTCCTTCGCTATGTCAGACCCGCTACCAAGGGCGATCCCTACGTCGGCCTGGGCGAGAGCTGGAGAGTCATTTATGCCATCACCCACCATGCTCACAACCTTGCCCTCCTGCTGGAGCTTCTTGATGACATTCACCTTTTCCCATGGAGGCACTCCCGCGATGATGCGTTCGATGCCGACCTGCTTCGCGATGGCCTTTGCAGTCCTCTCGTTGTCTCCCGTGAGCATGATAACCTCGAGTCCCATCGCCTTCAGCTGCTCGATTGCATGAGCCGAGTTAGGCTTCGGCGTATCAGCGAGCGCGAGTGCGCCAAGCAGTCTCTTGTCGACGGTGAGGAACATCACTGTCTTTCCATCGGATTCTAATCTTGCAGCATCGCTTTCCAGATGATCGTAATCAATTCCTTCGCTCTGCAGGAAAGCTCTGTTCCCTAGGAGGACCTTGTGGCCTTTCACAACTCCTCTGACTCCACTACCTGCAACGGCTTCGAATTCATCTGCTGGGCCTACCTCAATTCCTCTCGCTTTAGCGGCTTCGACGACCGCAGCAGCCAGTGGATGTTCTGACCCGTGCTCGATGGTGGCAGCATATGAAAGCAACTCGTTCTCTGACGCCTCGGCCGCCACGATGTCTGTCACTTTCGGCCTCCCTTGAGTGATGGTTCCAGTCTTGTCGAGGACAATCACCTGGAGCTTCCTTGCTCTTTCAAGGTACTCTCCGCCCCGGATCAGTATTCCCATCTCGGCCCCTCTTCCAACGCCTACCATGAGGGCCGTGGGCGTCGCTATGCCCAGAGCGCACGGGCACGATATGATCAGGACCGCCACGAAGCTCAGAACGGCGAGGGTCAAATCGCCGGTGAAAGTCCAGGCCAAGAATGTGGCAAGCGCGGACAACAGCACGGCAGGAACGAAGACAGCGCTAACGTTGTCCGCAAGTCTCTGGATCGGAGCATTGTTCGCCTGCGCCTGCTCGACCAGTCTGATGATCTGGCTCAGAGCCGTTTCGGAGCCGACACGGGTCGCCCTGAATACGAGGCGCCCGTTCAGGTTTGTGGTGGCCCCGACGAGCTCGGCCTTCGCGGCCTTCTCGACTGGGAGGCTCTCTCCGGTGATCATCTTCTCGTCCACGGTGGACTGGCCTTCGATTACGATGCCGTCAGCCGGGATCTTCTCGCCCGGTCTTACGACCAGTGTGTCACCGACCTGGACTTGGTCCGCAGGTATCGTCGTCTCGATCCCATCGCGCAACATATTGGCGGTTAGTGGTCGCAGGTCCATGAGCTTGCGGACCGCGGCCGAGCTACGCTGTCGGATGTAGTCTTCCATGAACCTGCCCAGCAGCACGAAGGCGATTATGATCGCGGAGACCTCGAAGTAGACATCTTTCACGTCGACGGGCACGAGCGATGGCGCGAATATCACCGCCACGCTGTAGAAGTACGCTGTCAGTGTGCCTATGCTGATCAAGAGGTCCATGTTGGCGCGTCTGCTCAAGAGCGCGCGATAAGCTCCGATGTAGAATGGCCAGCCGCCAATGAACTGGATAGGAGTGACCAATAGGAACAGCCACACACCCCAAGTGAACCAAGGCAACGAAGGGATGGGCGCCCAAGTGACGAGTGTCGCTCCGGCAGCTAGCCCAAGGAATACCGCCACCCTGAGAACTGCGAGGATGAGTACGCCTGATAGGGCGATCGTCACTCTCCTCTTCAGAGCCTTGAGCTCCTTCTCGGGATTCTCGAATGTGCGCGCGCATGATTCCATGCAGAAGTAGTAGTCCCTCCCGCCTATCTGCTTGTGAATGGCGCTGCGCTTGTCCACGGTCATGCCACAGACCGGATCGCGGGCCAGCATGCTGGGATCCGTTCCGCTTGGGGGTTGCTCTGGGAGCGCATGAGTCCCAGCATGCGTCATCTGAGCGCGTTGTGCTCCTGGTTTGTGTCGGATTCTCGAAAAAGGAGTGAGGAGTCTTGAAGGCTCCTTCTTCGGCCGTTCCAAGTCTGGAGCTTCGTAGCCCGCATCCTTGATCCTGTCCCTTATTTTGTCCAGCGACGTAACAGAATCATCGAACGCCATCTGGGCCTCACCTTTCGTCGCGTCAACATAGACAGACCTGACTCCCTCGACGGTCTTCAGGGCTGCTTCGATGTTGATTTCGCACGAGTGGCAGCTCATTCCCTCGATCCGGACTGTGACATTCGTAATCATTATTCTTTACACCTTTTATGCTTATTTCAGCAAGTAATCGAGAACGAAGATGCTCAGAAACACGCCAATCATCAGTAGAAACATCCAATTCCCACCTCCGCCGCACCCGCAGGTTGCGTGTGAGCTCTTAGGCCCAGCCGCCTCGGTCGCAGGCGGCCGGCTGTTCTGATGGCCCTCGTGGTCTTCGCTATGCGCCCTCTCTTCTTCGTCGTTTGTTGCTCCGTGGTTTCCGTGTGATCCGCAGCAGGACATTCTTGTTCCCCTCGGGAATCTGTAGTATCGCGGACTTTGAACCACCTGTTGCTTTCTTTTTCGCGGTCGAAGGGCTTTACTTTTCGCACAAAGCAAGTATTTGGACTAGATTCGCGATACTTTTCCCCATGAAGTTGGACGTTCACGATGCGAAGATCCTTGAGATACTGCAGAAAGACGCGCGAACATCGTTGAAGGACATCGCGGAAGAGGCGAAGCTCACACCCCCGACCGTGAGCTCCCGCATGAAGTCCCTCGAGGAACTGGGGATCATCTTGGGATATCACGTCGACATACCGCCAGACTCCCTCGGTCAGAGGGTGATGTTCTTCGTGCTTAAGGCGAAGCCAGCCGACCTCGAAGAAGCTGCCGAGGCCCTCGCTAGGATTTCGTTGGTGCGGGAAGTGCATCTCGCGAGCGGTGGGAGGATAATTGCGGTCGCCGTGCTCAGGGACGTTTCCGACCAGGAAAGGTTGACTAACGAGATGGCTAGGATTCCGACGATCCAGGAGTACGACAATTACTCGGTCGTGAAGGTCAAGAAGAGGGAGAACTGGGCTATCGTCGCCGAGGGCGTAGACGTCTCCTTGGCCTGTTACTACTGCAGGAAGCCCATCCAAGGCACACCGTACAAGATACGGCTTGGTGGGCGTGACCATTACTTGTGCTGTCCTATCTGTGAGAAGGCGTACAAGGAGAAGTACGCGAAGCTGGAGGCAGGGGCCCAGAAGAAACCTACAAAGGATTGATTCGTCTCCTGGCCTCCTCTGGGAACTTCGTTCTTATGCTGCTAGCTCCGATCATGATACTCTTCTTCTTGAGTCGAAAGCCTCGTCAACGCATCACTGAGTAAGGACCGCCCAGTTGACGTGAGCAAGTCTGAGATACGCGGTCGACAGCGGACTGAATTAACGCCGTTATAGTATTATACGTCTACGCGCTGTCGTCCGATGAGACCAATGGTCGTGGAAGTGCTCCGATGATCATGAAGAAGAACGAAGGCACGGACATTCGAGACGGCATTGCAGATACGATAGGGAACACACCTCTGGTCAGGCTGAAGCACATAACCGCCGGCATGAGCGCGGAGATAATTGCCAAGCTCGAATCATTCAATCCCGGAGGGAGCGTCAAGGACCGCGCTGGTGTCTCAATGATAGAAGACGCAGAGTCGAGGGGCGCTCTCAGACCGGGAGGCGTTATCGTCGAAGCGACTGCAGGCAACACCGGTGTGGGTCTAGCCATCGGCGCGGCCTCCAAAGGGTACGGGATGATATTCGTTGTTCCGGACAAGATGTCCCGGGAGAAGATCGACCTTCTGAAGGCTTTCGGTGCGGAGGTTGTGATCACCCCAACTGCCGTGCCGTCGGACCATCCGGACTACTATGTCAACAGGGCGAGAGCGATCGCCAAGAAAGTTCCGAATTCATTTGTGCCCGATCAGTTCTCGAATGCGGCCAACCCGCAAGCTCATTACAGAACGACTGGCCCCGAGATTTGGCGTCAAACTGGAGGCAAGCTCGATTTCTTCGTCGCCGGGATGGGAACAGGGGGAACAATCACGGGCGTCTCAAGGTTCTTGAAGGAAAAGGATGCGCGTATCAGGGTGATCGGGGTCGATCCTCAAGGTTCTGTGTACGCAGAATACAAACGGCGGGGAACGATCGGAGTTGCCGCATCCTACAAAATCGAGGGAATAGGAGAGGAGTTCATTCCGAGGACGATGGAGATGGGCCTCGTGGACGAAGTCGTGACGGTCACAGACAAAGATGCCTTCATCACAGCGCGGACCTTGGCTGAGACTGAAGGGATTCTCGCTGGCGGGTCGAGCGGCGCGGCGCTGTACGCAGCCCTGCAGATCGGGTTCGGTCTCGAGAAGGAGGGAAAGGGCAAGAGGATCGTTGCCCTGCTTCCGGATACCGGGCGCAACTATCTTACAAAGATATTCTCTGACGATTGGATGAAGGAGAACGGCTATCTCTGAGGTGTGTGAATGAAATTCGCGACGAAGGCAATTCATCTTGGGCAGGAACCTGACAGGTCGACCGGCGCCGTCACCGTGCCTATCTATCAGACATCGACCTATGCTCAGGACGATGTCGGGAAGACCAAGGGCTACGAGTATTCGAGAACGGGGAATCCGACAAGGACCGCTCTTGAGGATGTCATCGCCGGCCTTGAGAACGGAGTTCAGGGTCTCGCCTTTGCTTCGGGCATGAGCGCGGCGGATAGCGTCATCAGGCTCCTTCGCAAAGGGGACCACGTCGTCGTGTCGGATGATGTGTACGGAGGAACCTATCGGCTGTTCACGAAAGTGATGGGGAAGTTCGGGGTCGACTTCTCCTTCGTGAACACTAGCGATCTTGATGCTCTCGAGGGCGCCATCCGTCCGAGCACAAGGATGTTATGGATCGAATCGCCGAGCAACCCACTGCTGAAGTTGACTGACATTCGTGCAGCTTCCAAGCTGGCCAGGCGCAGTGGGATTGTCACTGTTGTCGACAACACCTTCATGAGCCCTTACTTTCAGCGCCCGCTCGAATTGGGGTCCGATATCGTGGTTCACAGTACGACCAAGTATCTCGGAGGACACTCTGACGTTGTCGGCGGCGCGGTCGTCGCAAACGATCCTGGGATAATCGAGCAGCTCAAGTTCATCCAGAATTCGGCTGGCGCGGTCCCTGGTCCTTTCGACTGCTGGCTGGTGCTCCGAGGGCTGAAGACCCTGGCTCTCAGGATGGAGCGCCATAATTCTAATGCTCAGGGAATCGCAGAATTCCTGGAGGGCCATCCCCGCGTCGAGAAGGTCATCTACCCTGGTCTTAAGGCGCATCCTCAGCACGGTCTCGCCCGACGCCAAATGACTGGATTCG
>MGWC01000039.1:0-15450 GCA_001800815.1 Euryarchaeota archaeon RBG_19FT_COMBO_56_21 | reverse complement strand
TTTCGTTCTGGCCCAAGGGAGGGGTCCGTTCGTCCCGTAGGATTCTGAGGACGACCGAGCTATTCATCCTCGCAGAGAGCCTCGGAGGGGTCGAGTCGCTGATATCGAGCCCCGCCGCAATGACACATGCATCCATACCGGCCGAATCAAGAAAGAGAACCGGGATACGGGATGATTTGATCAGGCTCTCCGTCGGCATCGAAGACATAGATGACCTGAAGAAGGATCTCGGCAAGGCACTCGGCGGCGCGTGAACGGCCTTAAGGCTCGGTTCTGTCAATTGTGAATGTTCTCTGGTAGTGCTCTGAGAGCGATCTGTCAAATGCTCCGTAGGGGAAGCTCCGTTCGGATTGCTGGCAGCAACGCATTTCGCCTCATACGTCGCTCTTACAATTGAAAAGAGTAGCCCTGGTATATAACGCTGTGATATATGCCGCCAGTTCGAGTCTGACGATAACACACTACTGATGTCTGGGAGAGGTTGAGTTGTTCCTGAGGATACTTGCCAAATCGATTTCGAAGAGGAAAGGAAAGATCGCGATCGCTGTGGTAGCAGTCATCATGGGCGCGTCGGTAACGACGGCGCTTCTGACCGTGTCGCTCGACGTCAACGAGAAGATGAATTACGAATTCCGCAAGTTCGGTGCGAATCTCCTCGTCATCCCCGATTCAGACACAATCAACATTGGAATCGGTCAGTTCGGGTTTGGAGCTGTCACGGAACAGAAGTACATCAATCAGAGCGACCTGTACAAGATCAAGACCATCTACTGGGCGAAGAACGTTCTTGGGTATGCTCCGTTCTTGTATCAGGCGGTTACGGTCGAGACGGGCAACGAGTCGAATGTCGCGATCCTGACCGGAACCTGGTTCGAGAAGGACACGGTCCTGGAGGACGGCACGGTGTTCAAGACCGGTGTGAAGACGATCAATAGCTGGTGGGACGTCGAAGGCACATGGGTGGACGATAACGGCACCTCTCAAGACGCCATGATCGGTGCCAATGCGGCCGAGAAACTCGGGGTGGGATTGGGAGACGTCGTTACGGTCAGTTACAGCGAAAGACCGGATGACCTCGAGAACGCCACGTACCTCGAACTGAATATCGTTGGAATCATCAGCGCGGGCGGCCCCGAAGACGATCAGATATTCGCGAAGCTGGACACGGCGCAGGAGCTCACGAACAGGCCCAACATGGTTCACACGGTTCAGGTGAGCGCTCTCTGCACGAAGTGCGATGTTGACGAATTCGCCAGAGAAATAGAAGAGAAGATCAACTACGTCGATGCGAGGACCGTCAAGCAGCTGGCGAACGCCGAGATGAGCCTCCTGTCGAAGATCGAAGACATGATGCTTCTCGTGTCAACAGTGGCTCTGTCGGCTTCCGCGCTGGGTGTGGGGACCACGATGACCGCCTCGGTTGTCGAGCGGCGGAAGGAGATAGGGCTCATGAAGGGAATGGGCGCGGAGAACGGCCGGATAGCGTCCCTGTTCCTGGCTGAGGCGGGGATCATGGGAGTCCTCGGCGGGATCCTGGGCTACGCGGTCGGGCTCGTGCTCGCGTACCTCATCGGCCTCAGCGTGTTCGCCTCCCAAGTGATGCCGAATCTCTTCGTGTTTCCCATAGCCGTCGGAATCGGAGTAGGCGTCGCGTTGCTGTCATCTCTGCTCCCTGTCAGAAGAGCGACGAGGGTAGAACCCGCGGTCGTGCTCAGGGGTGATTGATATGGATGGCCCGATCATCCGCATGCAAGGGATATCGAAGCTGTACAAACCAGACACTTGGGCGCTGAGGGGCGTGGACCTGGAGCTTGAGAAAGGCAGCTGGGTGACCATCATGGGGCCTTCGGGCTCGGGAAAGACCACCCTCCTGAACATGATTGGCTGCCTTGATTCCCCGACGAGCGGGTCCCTGTTGATCGACGGGACTGATGTGACCAAGCTAGGACAGAAAGCTCTAGCATCCTTCAGAAGAGAAAATCTCGGATTGGTGTTTCAGCAGTACCACATGGTCCCCTACCTCACGGCTCTCGAGAACGTGATGCTCGCGCAATACTACCACAGCGTTGTCGATGAGGCAGGCGCTGTGGAGGCGCTGGAACGCGTGGGACTGGGACATCGTTTGACCCACACTCCATCGCAACTTTCCGGCGGAGAGCAGCAGAGGGTATGCATCGCCCGCGCACTCGTCAATGACCAGGAGATACTGTTGGCTGACGAGCCTACGGGGAACCTGGACAAGAAGAACGGTGAGATCGTGCTGGACCTCATCAAGGACCTGCACGACGATGACCACACGATCGTTCTCATCACGCATAATCCGGAAATCGCCACGATGGGAGAGGTGCTTGTCGAATTCCTGGACGGTCAGGCGGTTTCGTTCAAGCAGACCTCGAATCGAGTAGGAGGGGGCTAGGATGGCCGGTCCAAAGAGTAGAGCAGACACGAAGAAGTGCCCAGTCTGTAACTGCGAACTTAGGAGCAAGAACTATAGCGACCACATGAAAAGAGTGCACAACATGGCAGCCTCCGAAGGACAGGGTCATCATGGCTCCAACAAGGGGAAGAGGGCGGAGACCAGGAAGGGCGAGCTGGTCAGAAAGAGGAGGACACGGAACTTATCGGTCGCCGCGTGTATTCTGCTGGTCGCTCTCGCAGGGACCGCAGTCTACCTCACGTCTGGAAACGATACGCCAGGGCCATCTCCGGTCCAATTACCACCTCCGCAAGTGGACAGCGCTGTGCGGATTCCAGTGAGTCAGCTGAGCGCCAGCGCCCTGTTCTACACTTACAACTCGGGCGGTACGACTGTCCGTTACTTCGCCGCCGTCGGAACGGACGGCTACGTTCACATGGCCATGGACGCTTGCGATGTGTGCTATGCTGAGAAGAAGGGCTACCAGCAGGTCGGCGACGTCATGAAGTGCAACAATTGCGGCAAGGAGTTCGCAATCAACAGCGTTGGAACCGAGAATCTTGCGGGAGGCTGCTGGCCCAGCTACTTGCCCGTGACAGTATCGGGCGGAGACGCTGTGGTCGACATAACCGACCTCAAGGCGAAGACCTTCATGTTCGCGTGAGAGCCCCGAACTCCATCGGATGCATGTCCCATTTGCGTTTGGCACGCATCTCATTCAAGGACGCCGAACTTGTCAAGCGTTCTCAAGATCCTGGAGATTGCTGTCTTGGAGTCGATCTCGAGGCCGTACTTGGAGAAATATCCTTTCAGCGAATTCAGCCCTCGCTCAAGAGCCACCGATGCTTCCTGCAGCCTTTGCCAAGGCGCATTTCCCAAGCGGTCAACGCGCAAGGCCTCGGAGAAGTCGATGAACCACGGCTCGTGCTCGTACACCAGGATATTGTATGCGCTCAGGTCGCTGTGAACGACGCCCGCTTTGGCCAATTCCTCCACTCCGTTGATCACCTTCGTGAGGAATGACTCAGGTTCATCCAGCTCGATATCGTTCAGCCTCGGAGCTGGTCCGCTCTCATCTCCGAGGTACCTCATCGAGAACATGTTCTCCGCCCTTCTCGCGGGGGTTGGGACGCGGACGCCTCCTTTCCACGCCTGTCGGGTCATCTCGTACTCCTTCGCAGCCAACCAGCCTGTCTGGTCGAGCTTGATCGGCCTTCCTCCCTTGTGCGATGTCTGATACAGACGATAGACTTTGATCGCTATCGGCCCTTCGTTGAAGCCTGCCAGGTAGACGTCCGCCTCCTTGCCTGCGCTGATCAGTCCGATCACGTCGGTTGCGAGACCCGAAGAAAGGATGGCCTCCCTGATGTCTCGGTACCCTGCCTCATGTAGGTCCAGGATCCCTGATTTGATGCGCCAGGCGACACTGGCGTCAAGATATGGATCGTTTGGCATGTTCGTCTAGTTCGTCGAGAGCGTTCGCATTACAGGCCCAATGCTCGCCAAACGCCAGGGTCGCTTCTCAGAATCACGCGGTCCCCGGCGCAGTTGCTAGAACCATTCTGGACATCATTTCCGGGAACCTCCTATTCGTTCGAATGGGGTGCTCATGCAAGAATGCATACAAGAAACTTTCGCACCGGCCACGGGCTGGAGACGATGTGCGTGCCCCTCCTCGGTCCCCTCGAAAAGTCCCTAATATGGAAGAATGCCATCCCAAACCGGGTCGGGCATTGCCCGATAGGATGTGGTTTTCTGTCTCGGAAGGGACTGATAGTGATAGTTGTGGTCGTGGTATTGGTGGCGGTTCTGATGATTGCAGCAATTCTGAGCACCCTGGACTCGGAGACCGAGGTTCCGCTCAGGAGCGATACCATCCCGGCCGATGTCGCGAAGGGAACCCCTGCCACGGACTACTTCAAACCGGTCCTGCACTTGGATGACTGGGAAGACCCTGTGCCCATGTCGGGGCCCATTAACACCGCGGGCGCCGAGGACTCTCCATTCATCACACCCGACGGGAACAGGTTCTTCTTTTTCTTCACTCCGGATGTGAGGGTACCGGCGGAGAAGCAGCTCCTGGACAAGGTCACCGGTATCTGGTGGTCACAGAAGGTCGGCAGCGTCTGGACCGAGCCCGAGAAGATCATCCTGAATGATGATCTTGCGCTCGACGGGGCGGAGTTCGTCCTCGGAGACACCCTGTGGTTCGCCTCGATACGCGCGGGCAACTACGGCGAGATCGATATCTTTACGGCTCAGTATGAGGAAGGCGAATGGGGCAACGTGGAGAACGCTGGGTCCCAATTGAACGTGGACTACGACATCGGCGAGTTCCATCTCACGGCCGACGGGAATACGATTTACTTTCACACTGGCAACCTAGGCTACGGGGAGAACATGGACCTCTGGACCACCAACAAAGTCGCAGGTGGATGGTCGCAGCCTGTGAAGGTCCCAGATGTGAACACCGACTCGACCGAAGGCTATCCCTTCCTGACCCAGGACGGGAGCGAACTCTGGTACACAGGAACGAGCAAGCTCGGGTACACTGGACCGGCCATATTCAGGTGCATCAAGAACGGCTCGGGCTGGGACCCAGCCGTGGAGGTGCTGTCCAACTTCGCGGGAGAATGCACGATGGACTCGGAGGGAAACCTGTACTTCGTGCACCATTACTTCTCGTCGAACCTGACGATGCTCGAGGCGGACATCTACGTGGCCTATCACAAGTCCTCTAGCAGGTCCGCCTCCGCTGCTTCCATCGAGGTGGATCCAGGACTTGCGATCCCAGCCTTCGGCGAGGATATTCAGCAGCAGGTCTCTATTGCCTCTCGGTATCCGTTGATTGCTTCAGGTCAAGAGCGTAGATGATGGCTGTCGAGGCCTTGTTCGCGAAATACGATGTCACATCGTCGTAGAATGTGGCGACTCTCCTGAATCCGTACTTCTCGTAGAACTGGTAGTTGCTCTGGAGGTCCTCGCTGTACAGGGTCACGACCTCAGCTCCAGCCTCCTTCGCGGCCGTGATGAATCTGTCGACGAGATCCTTCCCGATACCTTCGCCCCTGTTCTTCGAATCGACGATCAGGAGCTCGATCTCCGCATCGCTCCTTGGACGGTGCTCGGCTAGCTTCAACTCGGTGATCCAGACATTCCACATAAGTCCGAACGACCTAGCGAGCATGAGGGGATTCCGGAGGAGGAATCGAGCGGTCATCGATAGTTCGACGAGTAGAGTCCTCATCCGGCTGCGTCCCTTCCAGGTCTTCTCGATCCTGCCGAAGAGGAACCCCACGACCGCGTCGCCAATGCACGCGACCTCCGACCACGTGGAGTAGAGCAGAGACGATTCGACGTAGCCCTTCATGGTCATCTCACCCTCATCCTTCCCTGAAGTCCCTCTGCCGTAGGGGAAGGCCTCCTTGGCCAATCGCGCGCAGGCTTTCAGGTCATCTGGACGATATCCCCGAAAGATCACGCTGGTGCGAGTACTGGATGTCGTGTTCATGTTCAGGTCACGCTATTCGTGTGACCAGGATACTGTCTCTCATCGCATGAAGGTAACCAGAAGTGGGTCACGGTATCCGTTCGATTGGGTGGGCTGGGCCCCTGACCAGTAGTTATATATTGACATCAATATGTTAAGGGAACATGCCCGCGGATGGCGGTCAGAGCTCGGGCGGCAACCACCGGTTGATGAGCCCGAAAGCCGCGATCTCCGTGGTCAACGGCGTCGCCGGGGCGATACTCAGCACGGCTGCGCTCATTTTCATCGCCCAGAACATGGGTCCAAGCACCCTCGGGATACTCGGCTACGCCATCGCCACTGTCGGCCTCCTGAGTTTTCTATCGGACTTCGGAGTCGGCTCTGTACACGTCAATCACATCAGGGCCGGTGGTGACGTCGGGAAGTGCGTCGGTGCCTATGCGGCCATCCGTCTTGTTCTGATAGCGATCTTCTCAGTCGTCACATTCATTCTTATAGAAACCTGGAAGCGGACCGACTTGGGAGGCGAGATGCCTCACACGTTCATGGTCGTCGACTCCCTCCAGGTATTTCTCGTATACTACATCCTGTTGGGGATCAGCCAGATCGCAACTCACACGTTTGAGGGCCTTGGGTCGGTCGCCAAGGTCCATGTGCCTTCCTTGCTCGAGCTCGTGGTCCGAGTCTCGTTCATCATCTACGTCGCTACCTCTTCTCTCAAGTCGAGTCCTGAGGGAGCAGCCCTCCTCGCGGCCTCTTATGCCGCAGGGATAGTCGCCTCGTCGATCCTGGTCGCGCTCATGATGCGCCGGATCAAGATCATCCGGCCGGACAGAGCAACGATCATGGAGTACATACGCTCACTGACTCCTGTGTTCGCCATCTCGGCCATCATCGTGATCGACCTGTACCTCGACAAGGCCCTGGTCGGATTCTTCTGGGGGGACTACGAGCTCGGACTCTACTTCGGCGTCCAGAAGATGGCGGTATTCGTTGGAGTGTTCTCTCTTTCGGTCGCCACTCTCATACTGCCCTCGGTCACGACCTACTTCATCAGAAAGGATGTTGCCGCGAGCTGGGATGTGGTCAACCAGGCCGAGCGGTACGTGTCCCTCATCGTCATCCCGACTGCCGCTTTCTACCTCACATTCGGCACCCAGATACTAGACGAGTTCCTCACACACGAATTCACGGCGGCGGTGAGGACGATGGACGTGCTCGTCATCTCAGGAGTGGTCGTCGCCCTGGCGCTCCCCCTGAGGTCAGCCATCGCCGGCACGGGGAAGCACTCAACGCTGTTCTACATAGGGATAGGTGGTGTCGCCATCCAACTGATAGCATTGCTGTTGCTCGTCCCTGAGGAACTTCTCGGGGTCAAGACATTCGGGCTCAAGGGCCAGGGGGCGGCCTTGGCGCTTCTGATCTCGTCGGTCTACTACTTCTTCGTCCTGAGGTACATGGCCTGGAGCGCTGCCAAGATCGTCCCGAACTCTCGCTCCTACAGGCACCTGATCAACGCAATCATCATGGTGGGGGTACTCTACGCGATCCATTGGGTGCTGATCCCGAAGGTCGATTGGCTGGCGCTGATGTTCCTAGCCGTCCTGGGGACCATCACCTACGGGGCCGTTTCCTACCTCACAGGAGAGCTCGAGGCCTCCGACTACAGGTACTTCAGGTCTCTCCTGAACCCGCAGGACACATTCCAGTATGTCGCCAACGAGATCCTGGGGAAACGGGGCCCTTAGGGGGCTCGATTTGTTTATACACAGCTAAGCGGATTAGCGCGTTCGTCTACCATGGCTGACGACCTGCTCATCCTGAACGCATCGGAGCTCGTGACCCTCAAAGGCCCACGAAGGGCGAGGGCGAAAGCCGAGATGTCGGACCTATCGATCGTACAGGACGGGGCGGTTGCCATCTCCGACGGCGTCATTGTCGATGTTGGAAAGACTGAGTCGATCCTCAGGGACCACGGCTCCACGGGGATCGAGAAGATCGATGCGAGCGGTAAGGTCGTCATGCCGGGGTTCGTCGATCCTCACACTCATCTGGTGTACGCTGGCTCTCGCGAGTTCGAGCTCGAGCTCAAGGCGAAGGGCAAGAGCTACATGGAGATACTCGAGGGTGGAGGCGGGATACTCAGGACCGTGCGGGACACGCGAGACGCCTCGCCGCAGGTGCTCTTCCGACAGAGCGCGAAGCGCCTTGAGTCGATGCTGGCCCACGGCTCCACGACCATCGAGGCGAAGTCAGGGTACGGGCTGGACAAGGACGTCGAGATAAGGATGCTTGAGACCATCAAGCGGCTCGACGATGAGTACCCGATCTCCATTGTCCCAACCTATCTCGGGGCGCACGTCGTGCCCCCGGAGTTCAAGGGTGATGGGGACGCCTATGTGGATTTCATGGCGATCGAGGTGCTTCCCGATATCGCCAGGCGCAAGCTGGCAGAGTTCTGCGACGTGTTCTGCGAGAAGGGCGTATTCGACGTCCCCCAGTCGAGGAAGGTACTTCTCGCAGCGAAAGGGCTCGGCTTGGGACTCAAGGTCCACGCGGACGAATTCTCGAACTCTGGTGGGGCACAATTGGCGGCGGAGGTGGGCGCGATCTCGGCCGATCACCTTGACAAGCCATCTGATGACGGCATCATGGCGATGGCCAGGAGGGACACCATCGGCGTGCTGTTGCCTGGAACGCCGTTCTCATCTATGTCCAAGGACTACGCCGACGGGCGCCGGCTGATAGACCTCGGCGTCCCGATCGCGCTGGGAACTGACCTCAATCCCAACTGCTGGAACGAGTCGATGCAGTTCACGATCAGCCTTGCGTGTCACAAAATGCGCATGACGCCCGCGGAGGCGATCACGGCCGCAACGATCAACGCGGCTGCGGCCCTGGGTCTGGAAAAAAAGATCGGTTCGCTCGAACAGGGCAAGAGGGCCGATGTGATCATGCTGGACATCCCAACGCACGCTCACATACCGTACAAGTTCGGCACGAACCAGGTCTCTCTCGTGATCAAGGGCGGTCGGTCTGTCTGGGAGCGGTAGCCGCCTAGGCCCTGAGCAGGATTATTCCCAGTATGACAGTGCCGATGCCTGTCCACTGCCTTATCGAGAGGTCCTCTTTCAGCAGGAAGAACGCAAGCGTGGCCGTGAAGACCGCATTCGAGGTCGCTATGGCAGCAGTGGCGCCAGTGCTCATGTCCTTCTGGGACATCGCGAACACGAACGACAGGATGCCTACGCCCAGGAACAGTCCGGCAGCTATGGGGTACAGAAGCTTCGTCTCCCACTGGATCTCCTTTCCGGTCAGCAGTAGGTATGCGAGCAGCCCGACGCCTAGCGCTCCCATTGAGATCCACATGATGGCAGTGAACACCTGCGCATCCATTCCGAGATTCTTCTCGCCATAGCCGATCAGGATGTTCGTAGTCCCCCACAGGAAGAATGTGCCGAGGGCGAACAACAATGCCGGAGAGGCCATGATTTTCCGCTCCACGGCGCGAGCGAAGATTGGAACCGTATAAATACATATGCGGAGCACTAATTTCTGGCATGGCCAGCATTGGGCTTCTCGGACGAGCAGACTAGTTATATATCGGCATAGGCTCATGCTCGCGCGGAGGCTGGGGGGTTTCTTCAGCTCTCTTCCGACAGCCTGCGCTCAAGGTGACTGCATGGTATCTGTCTGCATGATGACCGAGCTCGAGAGATACAGGTCCATCATCCCGTTCAAGAACCCCGGAGGCATGGGCACCAACGTGCCGATGGTCATCAAAGAGCTGGAGAAGGTGGGCGTGAACGTCATTCTCAACAAGCCCAGCATGACTCACGATGTCCTGCACCTGCACAGCCCTCTGCCGGATTCGTTCTACTGGGCGATGAGATGGAGGAGGGCGGGCAAGCCGCTGATCGTCCACGGACGCCACCTGCCCGAACTGGTCAAGGGAGGGTTCGTTGGAGGTTCCTTGATCTACCCGTTCGTGAGGGAGTACTCCGTCAGGTTCTACAACATGGGGACGGTCGTGGTCGGCGCGACGCCTTATGTAACCAAATCTCTGGCCAAGGACGGCGTCAAGGGACCATTCAAGATCATCCCCAATGGCATCAGCCGCGAGGTCTTCGTGAGAGACCGATCCCGTGGGATGAAGTTCAGGGAGAGCCTGGGCATCTCAGAATCCGACAGACTCGTGTTGAGCGTCGGTCTGAGGATACCTAGGAAGGGCGTCGACACCTTCGTGAACATGGCATCGAAGTTCTCGGACAGGAAGGATGTGAAGTTCGTCTGGGTAGGCGCCTCTGAGGCGCTCCTGCAGGATGCGCTTGACAAGACCTCTCCCGGGAACGTTGTCTTCCCTGGCCATGTGCCGTTCGAGGAGATCATCGGAGTGTATTCCGCGGCTGATGTATTCGTGTTCCCCACAAGGGCCGAGAGCTACGGCAATGTGATGCTCGAAGCAGCCAGCTGCGGCTGCCCCTTGCTCATCAGAGACATCCCGGTCTACGAAGAATGGGTCCACGACGGGGAGCACTGTCTGAAGGCGAGGTCCGACGACGAGTTCGCCGAGAAGCTCAGAATGATGCTGGACGACGAATCTCTCCGCAGGAAGATGATCTCGGGCGCCGCCGCTCTCGCGGAGGAACACGACATCAAGAAGACCGCTCTGATGTTGAAGGAGTTGTACGAATCGTTGGCAGCGGGGAGGTCCGTCTGATGATCGGCCAAGACATCATCGACCTATTCGCTGACCTGGGCGACGCGGGCATGCTCATGGCGATAGCCGTCATCATCTGGATCGACGGCACAGCCTTCCCTACGCTGCCCGAAGCGTGGATGGTCTTCATATTCGGAACACACGCGACCTCGTTTTGGTGGGGCGCTGCCGTGGTGCTGGTCGCGAGCGTCGCCAGCCTCGCGGGGAACTTCACACTTTACTATCTCGTGAAGACCGCGAAGCTCCCCAAGAGGGTCGAGAAGGCGATGAAGGCGTACACGAACTGGCTGATACTCAAGGACGAGAGGCTGCTGATCCTGAACAGGTTCGCTCCCCTGATACCGTACACGGGCGCGTTCATCGCTGCGTGCAACTGGAACCTCAAGAAGTGCGCGATCTACATCTTCACGAGCGCCATCGCCAAGTTCTCGTTCTACATCATCGTATTCTGGCTGAGCTTCGAGACCCTCAAGGACGAGGTCGCCCCGTGGGTCTCGCTAGCAATAGTCGCGATAGTGATCACGGCCAGCATCATCGCGTCCGTGATATACAAGAAGAAGCAGTCTTTGGGGAGGGAACCCGCACGATCTCCGTGATAGTGCCGACCTACAACGAGAAGGACAACATCGACGAGCTCGTCCAGCGGGTGTCCAAGACGAACCCGGGCGCGGAGATCGTCATAGTGGATGACAACAGCCCGGACGGCACGAGCGACAGGGTCAGGGAGCTCGCGAAGTCCTACAAGATGAAGGTCATCACTCGGTCCGGCAAGCTCGGTCTGTCCTCGGCTGTCATGGAAGGCTTCGCTGCCGCGACCGGAGACATCCTAGTCGTGATGGATGCTGACCTCAGCCATCCGCCGGAGAAGATCCCCGAGCTGGTCGGTAAGATAGAGTCTGGCGAAGCGGAGATCGTCTTCGGAAGCAGACATGTCGAGGGTGGCAGCATCGAGAACTGGCCATTCTACCGGAAGGTCGTCTCCAAGGGCGCAGCCCTCCTTGCGAGAGGGCTCACGAAAGTCAAGGACCCCATGTCGGGCTTCTTCGCGCTCAAGCGGTCGGTGATCGATGGCGTGACTCTCGACCCGGTTGGATACAAGATAGGCCTTGAGATACTCGTGAAGGGCAAGTACTCGAAGGTCGTCGAGGTCCCGATCAGGTTCGCGAACAGGAAGGCGGGCAAGAGCAAGCTCGGCGGTTCGGAGATGCTCAGGTACATCGACCACGTCTCGATGCTCTACGAGCATCGCAGGTTCTGGCTCGGGAAGTATCTGAAGTTCGCCCTCATAGGGGGCATCGGCACTCTCATCAACCTGGCGATCTTCTGGATAGTCGCAGAGGTCCTCGACCAAACACCGTTCTGGGCCATCGCGATTGCGTTCGTCGTCGCCGACACGAACAACTACATCTGGAACAGGCTCTGGACGTTCAAGTCGAAAGGTCAGATCAAGTTCCAGTATCCTCAGTTCCTGATCATCAGTGTGATAGGGTTGGCACTGAACGAGCTGCTGTTCCATGTAATCGTCTACAACTTGTTCCCGGCGCTGGAAATAGTCCCTGACAAAGGTAGTCTGCTCCTGGTGTCCGTTCAGGCTCTCTGCATCCTTATCATCAGCGTGTTCAATTTTCTCGCGAACTCTGCCTGGACATTCAGGCATGACATAAGGAGGAGTAGGAATCGCAGTTAGACTGACGCCTTCCAGTCCTCAGTGGGCAGATCGAACGCCTCTACGATGTCCCCTCTGACGAAAACCATGGGTGCGTCGAAGTTCTCGAAGGCGGCGAATGCAGAGCCATGCCACTCCCCCATGAAGTCAGGCGCGACCATGCCGTAACCGCGTAACTCCAGGAAGAATGGTAACCCTAGCATGTCTTCCTCGACGAGTCTATAGCTGAGCAGGACCACCGCCACATTGTAGTAATCGACTGATGCCCGGACTTGCTCGAATTCCAGTACCGGGTACACACGCGTGCCCACGTTGACCATGAAGGGAGGGGTAAGCCTTTCGGCATACGATGTGATGAGCGGGTCCCCGCTGATGATCCAATCATTCGGAGAGGTCCACGCTGCTATCTTCTCTGCGTAGGCGAGCTGAGGTGGCTTCCCCTGCGCTGCGAGGCCATATGAGGCTAGCCCCGCGGACACGACGATTCCAACGAGCAACACTGCCAAGAAGACATCCAACTCAGATATCCCCTTTTTCCTATTATTTGGGTTTATCTTCTCTGTGGTTTGTCTCTTTATCGATTCATATTCCCGCGCGATGAACATGCCGGAGAGTATGGCCAACCCGGGGCTCAAAAGAACCATGTGATGCAGGAATACGAGAGGCTGCAAGACGAAGTCTGCCAGCAGCACAACAGTCAGGATGAGAAGGAACCTCGCCTCTTTCGAGTGGGTCCACGTTCTGCGCGCGTACAATAGCGGGAGCGCGTACGCGAGGTTGAGCCCGAAGAAGACGGGTATCGAGAGCTTCATCGCGAGATCGAACGCCCGGTGCCCCTGATCGAATAGTATCCCATCTAACATGTCAGAAGGGCCGAGGACGACGATCGCGACAGCAAGGGGCAGCGCTGCAGCGATTGCCAGGATGATCAAGTCGAAGACCGTTCTCGAAGCCTTCCTGTTCTCCTTGCCGCTCCGCCAGTACTCGACCAACATGAAGATGAGCATCCCCAGAAGGGCGATCCCTCCGAACAGTTTCGATGCCGCAGAGAGGCCAACGAGCAGTCCTGCAGTGAATAGCGCAACTCTGGAATCATGTCTCAGATAGTGCAGGAACAGCGGCAGCGAGAGCGCCAGGAATGCGGTCGAGATGCCGTCGAGCGAGAAGAGCCTCGACTCGCGCAACAGGGCGAAATCGACCGCCAGAAGAAGACCAGTCACCATCATCGCCATGTTGCCCTGCTGCTTCTTCGATGCGAGCATGCAGGCGGCGATGGCGACCAGGCTGAGCGCAGCGGTCAATGCCCTCAGCACGACGACGTCTCCCGAGAACACGGAGCCGATGAGAAAGACCAGAGGTGCCTGGTCGCAGGGGAGTTCAGTGTAGAGGTCGTACCCCTCGCTGACCATCCTTGCCCTCTCGAGCATGATGCCTTCGTCG
Source organism: Euryarchaeota archaeon RBG_19FT_COMBO_56_21 (assembly GCA_001800815.1). Lineage (GTDB taxonomy): Archaea > Thermoplasmatota > Thermoplasmata > UBA10834 > UBA10834 > COMBO-56-21. The sequence continues at coordinate 1,718 of MGWC01000039.1, read as the reverse complement.
ACACCGTTGTTCGAGAAGCTCCAGCCGATGTTGTAGAACCTGAGGAACGCAGCTGCCGCCAGGATCAGCACCGCGACGGCCAGGACCTTCCTCTTGTCAGTGGTTAGGTTCTCAAGCAGCTTCATGTGGCCCGCTCCCCAGGTCGGAAACGGCTAACGGGCATATTGATTGTGCCCCGGGCTCAGAGCAGGTCATGGAATTCCTTGACCAGGTCGGGGTATTTCGCTTCTATCGCCTTCAGTATGGCGAATGTGGACATCTTCTCCACGCCGACCTCGTTCAGGGCGGATATGATCTTGTTGAAAGTCTCGTCGCTGAGCGTCACCAGCTTCTCCTTGGCCATCCAGTTCCTGTAGAGGTGGTTCTCCATCAGGTCCCTCCAGCCCTTCTCGTAGCGCTCGAGCGACTTCTCGCTGAAGTTCCTCTCCCTGGTGGCCTTGGCAAGCACTTCGCCCGCGACTTTTCCCGCCCTGCAGCTGTTCGATATCCCTCCGCCGGTGATCGGGTCGATCTGCCTCGCAGCGTCCCCCACCAAGAGGATGCCGTCCCCGACTGTCTTGTCCAGGGGAGCGCATATCGACACCGCCCCCGCGACGATCTCCAGGGCCTTGCCCTTCTTCAGGCGCGGATCGTTCTGGATAAACTTATCAAGGTACTTCTTCACATCTGCCCTGTCCTTCAGCTTGGTCAGCTGCATGCCGATGCCGACGTTCGCGGTGTCCTCGTTCTTTGGGAAGATCCAGAGATATCCTCCCGGGGCCTTGGAGCCCAGGACGAATTCGCAGTAGTTGGGATCGTAGCTGATGTTCGTGAGCCTGTACTGGATGCAGCTCGTGATGTCCCTTGGGGCGAGGCTGGTAGCAATCCCTGCCCAACGGCCGACTTGAGATTCGAAGCCATCGGCTGCGACCACGCAGCCCGCTTTGATCTCCTTCGTCTCACCGAATGACTTGATCTTGACACCTGTCACCTTCCCGCCGGTCCTCAGCAGGCCGGTCGCCGAGGTCTTCAGCATGAGGTCGGCACCCGCCTTCACGGCGTCGTGCGCCAGCAGCTTGTCGAAGAAGATTCGGTCGAGGACTATGCCGACCTCGTTCCCCGCCATCTTCTCTGAAAGGAAGAACGAGGTGCCGTTGGGCGCGACGATCTTGGCGCCCTTGACCTGCCACGCGACGCTCTTCTGGTCGAGCTTGATGCCCACGCTGTCGAGCCATGAGCGGGATATCCCTTCTCCGCATCTCACGGGTGCGCCTATCTCCTGCCTCTTCTCAACAATGAGGACCTTCGCGCCGCCCTTAGCGGCCCACTTGGCCGTCATGGTGCCCGCTGGCCCTCCGCCCACCACGACCACATCGTATCCGGTCATCTACTTCTCCCCCGCGAGATGGACCGCCCCGACAGGGCAGACCTTGATGCACCGCTTGCACATCGTGCAGTCGTCGTTGAACTCTATCAGAACATCGTTCAGGTAGATCGCGTTCACAGGGCACGAACCGACGCACGCACCACAGTGCATGCATCTGGTGATGTCAACATCTAGATCGTCCAATTCCTTGGCCATGGCCATCAGCTCACGTGTACTCTTCCCCGTGCTTCTTCCGCCACTCGGCGAGGGGCACTGAGAACTTCTTCTCCACCTCGGTCCTGTAGACAGGGCCGGAGTTGTAGGCGCAGAACGGGATGATCCTCCCGTCCGGCGTCGTGTAGTGTATCATGCA
>MGWC01000038.1 GCA_001800815.1 Euryarchaeota archaeon RBG_19FT_COMBO_56_21 | reverse complement strand
TTTCCTCCCTCTAGGAACTCGAGCATACCTCTGAAGGCCTTCTCCAGCATGGAGTCGGCGAGTAACTGCCAACCTGTCAGAGAACCATTCATCTTGATCCTCTCGAGCCCGAGGCTCATGGCGGCGTTCCAAACGACCTTCTCGAGGTTCTGCCACGCGGGATCATCCTCGCCAACCTTCAGACTCTGTGAGGCGAACTTCAGCTGCTTCTGCATCATCTCGCAGTTCTTCACTACATCAGAGATGTACTCAGACATCTTCTGCTCTCGACACATGTCGAGAGCCAGTTCAGCGTAGAACTGAGTGATGGCCAGCTGGCTCGCGATGTCGTTGAGCGCGACATCGCTGAGAACCCCCAGTTTTCGACTCGTCTTCCTGAGCGAGGACCTTTCCTCCTGCCGGAAGAGATTCAGCTTCGCTCTCCTGAGGATGTCGCTGCTCGCCCGCTGGTAGATTCCACATGGCACCTTCCCTTCTCTCACGGACAAGTAATCTTCTGGGGGCATGTAGTACGGGTTGGGACAGAGCATGCCGTCCAAGATGACCTTTGGGTGGGTCCTGATGACGTCCATCATTAGTCCAGGGTCGAAGCCAGTTTCGTCATATTGACAGAGTATGTTCGCCTCAATCCCAGGGTACAGTGCATTTATCCTCGCTTCAAACTCCAATAGACAGTCTGCTGGGGTTCCGCTGCCGTTGAACCATGTCATCTCCCCCGTGATGACCGCTCCGGAGTATCCGTCCGCCAAGGCGTCCTTCTGAGCGTCCGAGATCAAGGACAGCATCCGTTTGTATTCGAACTTCCCGTTCTTGAGATATGTTTCCTGTTTGTTGAGAAATATCACTTGGCCGGACTCGATCCTGTCCCTCGTGTCTTTTGTGCGGACAACGGCATCCATGACATCGTCTTTGTCGTTCTTGTCAAGGATGTAGACACATCTCTGATTTGTGTTCAGGCCCGACAGCACAAAGGGAACGGCCTGAGAGAGCTGGTCCTGCTCATTCTTGAAGATGCTGCAGATGTGCATAGATCTGCGGGCCTCTAGGGTCCTCACTAGCATATCAGCCTGCCACTGCGGAACTGGTCCCCTTGCTTGGTAAGTCAGACGTCCCACCGCCTGGCGTGCCCCACTCATTTGAGCAAGATGCGTTCCTCAACCATAAGCTCTTCCCAGAATTGTGCAGTTGCGCAGGGCTTAGTCATAGTGTCAGGTCTTATGGGCGGCCCCTTCGCTAATGACCAAGATTCTAGTTAATGGACACTTTCTCGGTGGGAATCTCAGATGAAGATGTCCTGAGGCGGTTTTAGGCCTCGTATGCCATGTCAACTGTTACTGAACGTTCCAATCGGATTCAATGCGTGGGAGAAGGCAGAATCACAAGGCGGTTGAAGGAAAACGAATCGTTCGCAGCGCGGACCTCATCCTATCCATCGCTGCGACTTATGGTTTGCACAGTGAGTTTGGAAGTCCAATCAGCCCTCGACGATTGAGCCAAGAACGGGCTTGAAGATCCAACCGTTCGGGTTGTCCACAATCGATTTGGACAGATCAATGTCAACTGTCAGCTCGGTGGACCGGTCTGCCTTGATGGTGAACGGCTTGTTGATCTTGAGCACACCTGAAGGCACCTTGAACTCCACGTGAGTTCCGTTGACCATAGTTCCCGTGACGCTATCTACAACGATGCGGATCTGCGTGTACTTCCCAGTGCTGATGTTGCCCGATGCGAGTAGTGCCGATACGTTCACGAAAGCCGTGAGGTCTATCGTCTGCTGTTCAAGTGTGATGGTGATCCATTCGCCGTCGTCCTCATCAGTTGCGTTGTCGTCCGAGTCGTTGTCGGCCGTCTCGTTGTCATCGCCGAGACCGGCCTGGTGGATCTTCACAGCCGAGAATGTCACGTTTATATGCGTCCAATCAGCAGGCGCATCTTTGACGTAGATGACTATCCTGCCAGTGGCAGCATCCTCTCGCGTGAGTAGGTATGCTCCCGCTCCCCCAAGAATCACCATGGCTGCGATTCCGAGAGCCAATAGCGCTACTCCTTTGGATGTCATGGCGGCCTCATTATTGCTCATGTAGCTTAAACATTGCCGCGGAATAATACAACGTCAGTATTGATTTCAGGGTCTGTGCCACAAAGTATGACAACCCCCTTCTTTCGCCGCTCCCTGGAGGGCACCCTCGAGAAGAACGCGGAATCCGGCGGATCACTTCCGTACGCGGTCGGGATGACCCAGTCTCCTTCAATCGTTGCTTGACATGACCGCTGATACTGTTCAACTTCGCCGGCACTTCGTCTTTCATCAATGGACCGACAACAGTCCTCAGCTCATTGCCCAGTCCATATCGGAGCTGTCCAGGCTGTGACTCCCTCTCCGCCGTCCAGAGCAGATGCTGTCGTCACCCGCAGGTAGATGTAGCTCGCATCAACGGAGTTCAACGCTATCGTCCAGTCGACAATGGTGCTATCCGCCGTGATACTCGCGACGACTTCTCCTCCGTCCGAGACCAACTCTACCAGTGTGATTGCATCAGAGGCTATCCTGTCGGGGTCCTTGATATGTATCGACGCGGTGTAGGTCGATGTTCTCGACGACAGCGTCGACCCCATGACTCCCCCGTTCAGTGTATATGATATCTCTAGATTCTTGTCCAGGGTCGCGTAGCCTCGGCACGCACTCATGGCAGCGTACAGGTTGTCCGTTGAAAGGCTATCCGCAAGTAGCACGGTCCTCATCTCGTGGCCCGCAATCCAGTCGGAATAGTGGGTGTCCGAGTTGGCTGAGGGCATCAAGTGCCAGCCAGCATCCAACGCCATGATGTAGCTGTCCTCGGTGAACTCATCATTGTACGCCTCGATTATGTTCATTCCATTGTCCCTGGTCTTGGTATAGTAGCTGAAATCCTCGAAATTGTCGCTGACATATAGCGGATGATTGAATTGACCGATCGCGCCAGGCTGTTGCGCGAGCCAGTCATAGAAGTTGGGCAGCCGGTCTTGTCGATATCCTTGGGGGTCATGCGGAGGAAGTTCACGCGTGTTGTACACATTGATCTCACCAAGGTTTCCGAGTAGCCATGCCTCATAGCCCGCCATCGCCACGAACTTCTTGGAGGTGTAGAAATCCGCCGCCGCGAGGAGGTCATCCCACTCTTCCGGGGTGGCGACCCACGCATCATAGGCGTGCCAGATCGCTACATGGTCAGTTACGGCCATGAAGTCCGCTCCAGCATCAATGGCCGCCTTGTAGGCTTCCCATGGGGTGCTGTCTTCGTATGCATCAGAGTAACCCGTATGCGTGTGTAGATCACCGAAGTAGAAATTGTATCCGGCAGGTCTTGCCGCCTTCGCATCCGTGGCAAGTTGGCCGCAGAACAGCGGCCCTGCCAAGACGAATACAGTCGCAAGCGCCAATGCTCCGTAGAGTGCTCTAGTCTTCACGAAATCGTCCTCCCCCTAAGCTGACCCCGAATGCTCGTCAGGTCATAAAGAACTTGACCTTGTTGTGCGCTACGAGGATATTCGGCCCCCGCTCAGGATAGCATGGACCCTAGGCATCCATTCGCTGATTGGGATCTTCTGAGGGCACTTGCGTTCGCATCTTTTGCATTGTGCGCACGCACTCGCACGATTCTTCTTGGGGACGAATCGTTCGTACGTGTTCCTCGCCGTCCTCATATCCTCGTGGATGTAGCCGTTGTTGTAAACCTCGAAGTTCCTGGGGATGTCTACTCCGTTCGGACACGGCATGCAGTACGAACACTCCGTGCACGGGATTGGCACCATCTCCCTGTACTTCTTCTTGATGCGATCTATGAGCTTCAGATCAAGGGCGCCAAACGACCGAACTCCGGAAGCGCTCGCGGACCTGATGTTGCCTCTCACCTGGCCGAGTGTGTTCATTCCGCTCAAGACCAAGGATACCTCAGGCTGATTCCAGATCCACTGGAGCGCCAGGTCCGCCGGGGAACGCATCTTCCGGTCGCTCTTCATGATTTCCATTATGGTCCTCGGAGGATTCGCGAGCCTGCCGCCGAGCAGAGGCTCCATGATGACCACGCCGAGGCTCTTTGAAGCTGCATATCTGAGTCCCTTCGTGCCTGCCTGGTTCTCCGTGTCCATGTAGTTGTATTGGATCTGACAGATGTCCCACCGGTCGTGTCCATCCACTATCTTCTTGAAGGCCGCAAAATCGTCATGGAACGAGAATCCCAGGTGCACTATCTTGCCGTCCTCCCGAGCCCGCTCCGCTCTGTCCAGGAGCTTGTGCTTCACGATGGTCTTCTCCCACACCTTCTTGTTGAGCGCATGGAACAGATAGAAATCAATCCGATCAGTCCGGAGTCTCGCTAGTTGTTCGTCAAGGTACTTGTCGAAATGCTTAGGTTTCTTGATGAGCCAGACGGGCGATTTCGTCGCAAGTTTGACACGTTCCCTGTAGCCGCTCGTCAGCACTCTTCCAACGAAGGCCTCACTTTTGCCATGATGGTAAGGATAGGCAGTGTCGATGTAGTTGACCCCGTGGTCTATCGCGTTCCGGATCATCCTAGTGGCTTTCTCCTGATCTATCCTGCCGCTCATCGGCTTTCCGTCCTTTGTCGGCAGACGCATGCACCCGAAACCCAGCGCGGATGCCTTCCAGTCAAGTTTTCCAAACTTACGATACTCCATCAGAGTCGCCCTCGCCTAGCAGATCGTGATGAACCGGAACTAGCTTCAGCAGGAGCGAGAATCAACGCCTGCTATCAATCTTGCGCCATCTAGTCTTCGTGCGCTTGTGCGCTATGTAGGCAGCGATCAAGCATGCGGAGACCACAACGGTCATGAACCCCATCAGCCACGCAAGGAATGTGGCGGTCATTTCTGCGAGAATGCCCACCGATTTGCTCAGATCCCCGTACAGGGCGAAGTACATCAACGGGAGGCAGATGATCCAGAGCGCTATGATGGCTGCCGCAGGCATTTCGACGAGATAGCCACCGAGCTCTCTCAGAAGAGATGCAGATGCGGATTTCTTGACGGACGTGGCAACGTTCTTCTCTCTCCATCTTAGGCTGGTCGTGACTACTGCCATTGTCTTCTATCCTCGCATCACTGCTTCGTTCTTCTCAGCGCAGAGGCAAGGACCGCTACGCGCTGGCCAAGCTCCATGCAGAGGCTTTCATCGTTCTTTCCCGGAGACTCTACAGCAGCAGCGCCGAAGTGCTTGTCATCGTGTCTCCCTTGAACGACCATGCCATGGATGAGCAGGGCGTGCAGCATCGACAGAAGGGTGGTCTCAGCACCACATGCTGTGCCCCCCGAGCTGGTGAAAGCCCCTCCGACTTTGCCCTTCAGTTTCCCGTGGATCCTGTTCGATGTGTCTATGAATTCCTTCAGTCGCCCAGACATATCTCCATAGTATGTCGGCGATCCAAGTATTATGCCGTCTGCGTCAAGCATGTCCTGAAGCTTCGCGCTCTCGACGTTCTTGACGATGACCTCGGTTCCCTTGACTTTCTTTGCACCTTTGGCCACCGCAAGGGCCATCTTCTCCGTGTTGCCAGTCCTCGAGTCATAGATGACGACTATCTTCGACATGGAAGTCCACGCTCCATCGATTGCAGGTGACATGCATGTGGGAATAGATAAGCCACAATGTGGTCGGAAGCAGACTCAGGAGGATTATCCAACCCAAGGCGAAATCGATTCACACGCAAACGCCCGCAATTCTCAGTTCGGCCACTATCGTGCCTAGCCATGATGCCTGAGTCGCAGGGCCGCGCCAATCATGAACGCGATGAGTTCAACCCACTTGATTGTCGTGGTATCGGGCAGCTTTCTCAACCTCGTTCCAGAAATCTCGATGTACCCAGCGATCTCTCCGGACGCGTCGAGTATGAACGTGTCGATGTAGTCGGCTTCCAGGCAGTCCGTCAGAGATCTCCGCTTCATGCCCATGAGGCCGGGGTGGGAGTATGAGAATTCCTCTCCGGGTGCATATGGGTGCTCTTCACCCAGGAAGATACACGAGTGTTTGCTAACCTCGTGGCTCTTGTATACGCTCGAGTTCAGAAGTTCGTCTCTCGTGTAGCTGAGCTTCATGAACCCGGCGACGATTTCATCGGACATCCCTGCTACCGCTTCGTACCTGTACTTGAGATCGACCGGACTCCTCAGAGCGATCGCAGTGCTTGCGATGCCAAACCGCTTGCAGATGAACTCGCAAGCCTCCTTCGCGAGGGTCTTCATTTCGACATCGGGCTGGAGGATCCGCTCCCAGAGTTCGTTGGTCCCCTCAATGGCCTTCTCGTGCTGGTCCTTGACTCCTCGCGCATAGTCGAGCTTGAGTTTTCTGGCAACATCGCCGGCTTCGACAACCGGGAGGATCTCTTCCTTCTTGAACATGTTCCACACGTGATTGAGTGGCCCAACGAGTGGTCGTACGCATCTTACCAATTAGGGAGTAGGCCAAACGAGCATCGCAACCCTGCGAGAGCCACTTCCCAGTAGGGATATGTCCAATGGATGCTAAGCCATTTCCTCCGCGCAAGCAGAAACGCTTATGCAACGTTCGGTCTCGGGCGCGTGAGTGTCACGCCGATCACGGACGCGAGGAGTTCGACCACTTTGATGGTTTCGGAGCTGGGGAATTTTCCGTTCTTCATGCCCGAGATCTCTATCCAGCCCAGGAGCTCGTCTTTGTTACCGTAGATGTAGATGTCAAGATAGTCCCCCTCGATCGTGTCCTCCAGGGACTTGCGCGATGATTGGAGCATCAGAGGCTTGCTGTAAGTCTCCTCCTCGCCTTCCCTGTACGGATTGTCCTCGGCGAGGTAGAGCCTTGTGTATTTTCCGATTTGCTTGTACTTGTACAGCGACTGGTTATCGAACTGGTCAAGAGTGTACGAGAGTCTCTTGTGCGCCTCCCACTCAGAGTCCTCGAGGCCAGCCATGACCTTGTACCTGAATGCCCCGTCGGCGTCCTTGAGACCGATTGTGGCCTCATGGATGCACAAACGCTCAGTCATCGTGTTTGCCGCGTCTTGGAGGAACTTCTGCAGTTCGAGGCTTGGGTCCGCGAGTTCGTTGATGAGGTTGTGTATGCAGTCCACGGGGTTTGATGGGTTGCTGCTGGCATACTGATACTCCAGCCATAACCGTCTCTTGATTAGCTCGGGGGGAAAGGTCTCTGCAGGCATGGCGAACACTATCTACAGGGAGCCGAGGCGTGCCCCTGCACCCATACCAGAATTGCACTTCCCTCCCTATGGTTCTTTGCTGCTTCTGGAAGGCCCGCTGGTATCCCATAGAAAAAGGCATTACCCCCCAATTCGCTTCTAGGAAGGCGGAAGTGGACAAATGGGGCGATCAAAATCGAGCAGTTACGAGGGCATGACCTTCGGATTCCTAGTGATAGCGTTCGCAGTATCGATGCTTGTCGCGTGGATGCTGGAGGACTGGTGGCTGTTCATTCCTCTGGTGCTCATCCTGGCAGGCGGTTGGTGGGCGGTGATAGGCCTCCTTATGCGACCAGGCGAGGGTGCGCGGGGTTCAGGCCTGGGCGCGATGTCCTATTTCGTCTTCTGGGGCGCTACTCTCGTCCTCCTGGGAGCGATTTGGCTCCTGAACGACCTGTACCCTGGGAATGCGATTGCGCTCGTCGCGTTGTTCCTTATCTGGATCGGTGCGATGGCTGTCGGGCTGTCTCTCGTTCGGCTCAGGAGACAGGGGCAGAAGGGCTAGTCGCTTGTTCCCTCGACTACATTAGCGCGTGCGGGCTCGACGCATTAAACTCGATTCTCGTCTTTTCACTGAGCATCTCTCGTTGAGTACGTGCCGAGAGTTCATTCTCGATTCCGCGCCGCCAAAATCGGAAAACCTTTTCTAGGTCGGGCGAATGCACCTCCAGCGGTTGACCAGGAGGAGAGGGTCAGGAGGTGTTATCATGGCAGCATTTGCAGACACATTCAGACTAAGGGAGCCAGTGCAGATACTGAAAGAGCAGGACAAGAAGATGATTCACGAGGCAGCGCTAGATGTGATGGCCTCGGTGGGTGTCCGTATACACAGCAAGGTTGCGCGTAGTTCGCTCAGGAAGGCTGGTGCAGCGGTCGATGAGAATACAGGCATCGTCAGATTCCCTCCTGGTCTGGTGATGTCGCTGGTTTCAAAAGCACCGCCCAGGGCTGTCCTTGCTGGACGGGAGAAGGAGTTCGACCTCCCGCTGGATGGCAGGCATTGCTACTACACGACTGACGGATGTGGCATCGCTGTCTGGGATCAGAAGTCGCGCACGCGAAGGCTCTCCGTGATGCAGGACATCAAGAACACCGCGATTATCGGCGACTACCTCCCATACTGCAGCATCTACGAGCCGATGGTCGTTCCTTCGGACATTCCTGAGAAGATCCACGTTGTGTCCGCGATGAAGGAGGCCTTCGACACGACGAGGAAACATGTACACAGCGAATCGACCACCACTCCCGAGGAGGCGAGATTGCAGGTCAAGATGGCCTCTGAGATAGTCGGAAGTGTCGAGGAACTGAAGAAGAGGCCAATCATGTCGGCCATGGTCTGCACGATGTCCCCGCTTACACTTGATGGGAACGCAACGGATGCGGCCATGGTTTGGGCGGAAAACTTCGTGCCCGTGTGCATCACCGGTATGGCCATGATGGGTGTGAGCGGTCCTGCAACGATTCCCGGGGATCTCGTAGTGAATCACGCCGAGACTCTTGCCCTGACAGCCGCGATGCAAGCTCACTCGGCGGGCGCTCCTGTCATGTACGGTTCTGTCCTTTCTAACATGGACCCGAGGACTGGCGCGATAAGGCTGGGGTCCGCGGAAGCTCTAATGCTGTGCGTGTACGCTCACGAGATGGCAAAGTATGTGCACATGCCGTCTGCGTGCGGCGGGATCGGCTCTAACGCGAAGATCCCAGGCCCCCAGAGCGCCCTCGAGAACAGCTCGATGGCAATGGCTGGCGTGTTCATCGGACAGGAGGTCAACAACGGTATCGGAATGCTCGACTGCTCGACCGTGTTGTCCTACGAACAGATGATAATTGACAACGAGACCGTCGGAAGGGCCCTGGCCTGTGGGCGTGAGTTGCGTGTGGATAAGGAGACCATCCACCTGGACATGATCAAGGAAGTCGGGATTCTCGGCATGGGCCAGAAGAAGGGCAGCTACCTCGGAGAGAGGGCGACGATGATGGAGGCAAAGCAATTCTATCAGTCCTTCTTCACGAGCGAACCCTACGAACAGTGGGAGTCGAAGGGCAAGAAGGACGACCTAACATTGGCCAAGGAGAAGGCGGACTGGATACTTGAGAACCATCGGCCCGTCAGGCTGGACAATGGAGTCTCTAGCATGCTGGGGCGGATCGTTAAGGAAGCGGCGAAAGCATAGGTAGTTGGGCCTTCGATAACACACGCGCAAGTGCTTGTGAATAGAGTACCGTCTATTGATGCAAGGTAGGACTCGAGAGAACTACTCGGGTTGCGCCTATGGACCCTCCTTCGAATCGCTATCCTTGAAACCAGCGACGATGTCGTCCGCCAGCTCGTTCTCGAAGTAGTTGAAGTAGACGAACGTGCACATGGTCGAAGAGATAAGAAGCACGAATAGGAATGAGGACAATCCTTCAAGGAAGGTCGTGAGCTCGATCTTCGAGATCGAGATCCTCACAAGCAGTACAATCGTCCCGATTGCGAAATAGCTCTGAAGCACTCTAGCACGTATCCCTCTGTACAGCGCGAATTCCTTCGCCTGGCCTCTTATGCTCGCGCCGAGCTTCTTGAAGATGAACCAGGGCAGAATCATCAGGGGCAGTACGAATGCCGCGCTGGAAAGGAGGGAAAACACTTGGAACAGGGCTGAAGGCGATCTGTCAGTGAAGAAGGGATTGAAGCTCACGTATATTGCGAGAACGATGCCGAAGAGCATCTGCCAGGCGACCGGCACTTTGAGGTCCTGCCATCGGACGCAGGTTCGTCTCTCTGACGGATTGATCGTCAAGGTCCTAGGGTCTAGCACATCTGGTATGTCGAACAGCCACTTTAGGGTCATGTCGTAGAGTGAGAGCTGACCGCTCCCACCACCTTGGATTATCCTGCGCAGTATCCAGGGGGTGAGCCTGCGTTCTGCCGCGCACATTACTCCCACGACCCCGAAGGAGAGGACAAGGACGAACAGAATCATCAGCAAGAATGCGACGAACAAGGCGAGTGTGGTCGAAGTCGCGACCACGGCAAACTCCGCCGCAGACAATTGAGGAAACTCGAACAAATCTGGGTAGTAGTCGTTGGCTATGACCATCCCAATAGCTGTCGCGATGATGGACGCAAGCGATGCGAGTGTTGCCCAAAGAAGGATCCTCCTCCATCTCACTAGTCCTTTCCTTCTATAGTGAATCAGAGCTGGAATTCCGGCTAGGGTGAAGGATAGAGCTAGACCTCCGATTGCTACTGAGACGGCCTCTGAGGCAGATGTATTCTCGATGAGTGCTAGAGTCGCCATCGTTGCCGCCGCTGTGACGGTTGCGAAGGCGAGGAACACGGTAAGAATGATCTTGTCTGTTCTGGTCCTCGGCTTGAGGGATTCCTGAGGTGAAACGCCCCCTGCCATGCCCTGGACCATGCGGACTGTATGGGCAGAACTCGGTAGAAATACTTGTCCTGGAAATCAAAGAGACAGACGCCAGCTGCGGATCCGTACACTGGTTTCTATAAAATGAAGTCTAGAGGGTTTGCGAACACATTCGATTCGAACGATTAATTCATGAAAATGAACTAGAACGATCAGAACGAACTTCTTCGTGGGGGCTTGTGCTTCTGGAAGCATGCCTGGCAGTATACCGGTCGTCCCTCTGTAGGCTTGAAGGGGACCTCGGACTCTGCGCCACAGTCGGAGCACTTAATCTTGTGCATCTCCCTGGGCCCTGAGTCGCGCCTGCGGCTTCCATAGTCGCCGTAACTCATTTCTTATTTCTCCTATTCTTTCGGAGAGCCTCTTACTGGCTCGCCGCGGTATGCTTTAATTCCTCATAGTACAAGAAATGATGCATGCAACCCAAGAATGCAGGATCCACGCGTCCAGTAGTCGCGAGGCCGCCCTCTAAAATTCGATTTCCTGGTCTCGGCGAGCACGCTCCCATTGTCGTCCATCAAGCACGGTATCCAGTGAAAAGTTAAGTATCAGGGAGGAGTATGGATGCCTATCCGGAGAGGTCTGGTTGGTCGTCAATAGGAGATACAAGGGGCGCAGGTACAGCGAACCTAGGGTGCCGAAGCCCCGTGAGCGTGACAGGACCGTCATGCTGAATCTCCGCAGGATCATCTCTTTCAGATACGATATCAGGGAGATAATGAGGCATTACGAGATAGAGGATTCTGCAGCTTCATCGGTGGTGGCGAGTGTCATTGCGAAGGGCTCGCGCATTTCCATCAACTCCGCGATGGAGTACGTCCGTGAACAGGAGAAGGCAGGTACATATCCCCGAGAAGTCTCGGAGGAGATATGCGGCCTGCTCGACAGGTTTTCCAAGCTCCGATGAGCCGTTCCCGATAGCGTTGAGCCATCAGGGGATTCTAATAAGATACTCCAGACCATAGACGCTCTGCGATGCGTATTTGGGACATCCCGATCGAGAACTTGTGCAGGAAGCATCTTCTAGCGGAGCACAGGGAGCTGCACGCGATATGGATCATCATAGCTCATGGCAAGAAGGGCTATTCAAGACATCCTGAGGTATTGCGGTGGCGCGGAAAGCTTGAAGCGCTGTGGTTAAGGCACGAAAGCCAGAAACGGGAGATGTTGAGAAGAGGTTATGCGCATCGATCCCCGCTGGCTCTGAGGCCGGTCGCCAGAATGCACAGTGGAAAGGTGCAAGTCACTCTCATCGAGTCAATCGAGGTTCAGAGGCGGAAGCTTAGGGACAAGGCGTGCGAGTGCGTCTGCTGGTAATCCAGGATTGACGACCTGGCTCCTTAGGCACATTCTCGGGCCCCGGGGTAATGTACATATGCTTAACGATGCTATGATGGCGGGCAAAACCTTACTGGTTCGGACCCCAGGGGGAAGCTGAGTGAGTATCCTCGATCATCTCGAGAAACACGGATGTTACGGTCGGTTCGTTTCGATTGATCACTTGCAGGATCTGAGGAACGAGGTGAGGACACTTCATGCCGAGGGGCAGCTGGACAACGACTTCTTCGAAGAGTGGCTGCAATCCAGAGTGGACCCGAAGACGCCTAGGGGAATGAGCAAGGCCAAATCGATACTCGTGGCGGCGAATCCCGCGCCCGTGCTGATAGCCAGGTTCGAGTGGAGTGGAAGGACCTACGACTTCACGGTGCCCCCGACCTACGGAGATTATCTCAGGGCGTCGAACCGCACTTGGCGACTGCTCAAGGGTGCACTAGCTCCCAAGAAGTACTGGATTGCGAGAGCGATCCTCCCGCTCAAGCTTCTAGCGGTTCGGAGCGGTCTCGCGTGCTACGGAAAGAACAACGTGACATACATCTCCCAGTTGGGAAGCTTCTACACTTTGGCCGCGCTCTACACTGATTATGTGAGCCCTGAGTATCATTGGCAGGACAAGAAGATGCTTTCTAAGTGCGCGGTCTGCAAGGCGTGCCAGAAAGCCTGTCCCACGGGAGCAATAGGCGGGGACCGCATCTTGATCCATGCTGAGAAATGCCTTCCGCGATTCAACGAACGCCCCTCATCGAAGCCATTCCCTGACTGGATAGACCCGAAGGCACACAACTCGCTGATCGGGTGCATGCAGTGCCAGAGGGTGTGTCCTTACGACAGAGAGATCATCAAATGGCGTGAGTTGCGCGCGCGGTTCAGCGAGGAGGAGACGGATTACCTTCTCAAGGGGAAGTTCTCGGGCGACCACGCTGCGGCCATGGACAGGAGGCTCAAGCGAGCGGGACTTGACCTGACCTCTTTCCCCAGGAACCTCGAGGTGCTCCTAGAGTCCTGTGCTGCTGAGACGCATGATCAATGACATGCGAAGGATAGTTGTGGCGTCTGGTTCTGCCCTTCATGATGGAATTGAAGAGAGTTCTGCAGGTGTTGGTAGTGGTATTCGCAGCCATCTATTACGTTGCCCGAGTAGGCATCTTCTATGTCGGAACCACTGGTGAAATGCAATTCGAGGAAGAGCAGTACCAGCTTGTGGAAAACGTTGTGACCTTCAGCTTCCTGGCGATAGGGGTTATTGGGCTGATTACGCTTCCAGGGGTACATCTTCTGAAGCCCTGGGGGTTCTGGGGGACTATTGCGGTCAGCGTCTACACGATTGTGTTCGACATCTGGGCTTACTCATTGGTGCAGTCGTCGGCAGCCGCAGGAATCATACCAGCAGCGGTACTCCTGGTGTACATGTTGCTCGTGCGGAAAGACTACCTGTCAGGTGCCGAAGGATGACCCCCGCGTGGGCTTCGTTCTGATGATCATGCTCCAACCCCTCCACCGACAAGGTATGCGATTGCGAATCCTGCGAGTGCCGAAGCAGTCCCGATGAGGGCCATCTGGAGCCCGCTTCTCCCAGGCCTGCCGACGGTCGCCCTCGCTTTGTACCAGCCGATGGCGAACAGAATGATTGCGGAAACGATTATCGCGGCCACGATCGCCGTCATTATCTCGTGTTGCATGAGCACAAAAGGCACCAGGGGGATGATGGAGCCGACTATGGCAGCTATGCCTACCAGAAGAGCGCTATTTCTGGCTTGGACCTTCGATACAGGCGCCAGGTGGAGTTCGTAGGACATCATGATCTCCAGCATCGCCTCCGGTTTTGAAACAATCTGGTCCTTGATTGACTCAACGTCCTTGCCGGTGAAACCCCATCGCTTCAGGATTTGGCGGATCTCCGCTTGCTCCTGCTCGGGCACGTCACGCATCTCCCGTTTCTCTCGCTCCAGTTCGGCGAGGTAATGGTCCCTCCTTGCAAGAGTGGTAGTGTAGGCAACGGCTCCCATCGAGATGGACTCGGCGAAGGTCGCAGCGAGCCCTCCCGCCAGCACTATCGTGAAATCATTCGATGCGATCGCTACCCCGAGTATCACTCCGAGGACGTTCACAAGGCCGTCCTGGCTTCCGAGGATGAAGTCCGCAAGCAGTCCGGGCTTGTTTGTGCTGCTCCACCATGCTAGTACCTCAGGCCTCAGAATCGAATGCCTGGATATCAAGCTTGACCAGTTCAGGACCGTTGTCTATTCCTGGATCTCCTTCGCCACAGCAAAGCCCCGCTTGATGCGAGTGCGATCGAGATCGTCGAGACAATCAGAGGCAATACCAGCGAATCAGAGTCCTTCGGTGTCGCGACTGAAGCCACCTGTGACATCCCGCTCTGGCCGGCTGAATTCTTGGCCACGACCCAGTAGTAGTAGGTCCTGCCTTGAAGGGCGGATTCGTCAGTCCATGACAGATTGCTAGCCAAAAGAGTCGCGACTCGCACGGGATTATCGACCGTCGTGCTCCTGTAGATGAGGTAACCGGTGATTGCAGCCCCTCCGTCACTCGATGGAGGAGACCAGGACAATCTGATGTCTGAACCATCAACAACCGCAATCACGGATGACGGGGGTTGAGGTGGTGCGGTAGAGGGTATTGGATCTGGAGTTGGTATGGATGAACCTGCCTCAATTAGGAGATGGTTGATCGCAGATGCAACTGCCGCGACGGACCTGTTGAGGGAAGTCAATGCACTTGAGACGAAGGACGCTTCAGCCCAGTTGTAGTTCGCATCCATCCAAGTGTTTGCCCTGATTGCGCCACTCCCGAAGGTGATGTCTTCCGCCAGCTCCACAGTCGCATTGAATGCGTCGGAGTTGCCTAGTGAGATCCCCGTTGGTGTTGACAATGAGTCGAGCCGCGCCTCAAACTCGTTCTCATAGTCCGAGTGGTGCGTCTCGGTCCCCCAATCCGTGTACGCTCCCATTGTGTGTCCGAACACACCGACATCCGCGATGTAATGGGCCATGACGCCGACGTCGTAGGCGGCGACGTCATAGTTCTCGGATTTGAGGTAGCCGAGTGCGCCTTGGTAGAGCGCGGCTGCGCGTACGGCACATGCATCGTCTTCAAGCTGGTGGTCGGAGGCGAAGTAAACATGGTGTTTTGATGTGTCACCTATGAAATCGGGGTTGTCAGGCGCCTCCGTTCCGAGCAGGAATTTGGCGTGATAGGTCGTCTTGAGAAAATCAACATCTCTTGTCTGCAAATTGAGGGCCATGTCTGCAATCCAGTCGTGCGTTCCGTAATCCGGATTGCTCTGATCTGCGGAGTACCCGCCGTTGCTCCACGCACCCACGCTCGGGAGTGCAACTACCACGGCGAAGGCCAGAACTATCAGAACCCGATTGACGGACGGCATTATGCCCGTCGTGGAATGTCTCTTCTATGCTAAGGGGTTTTGCCGGCGTTGGGCAACGTCATTCAAGTCGAGATGTTCGGTGAAATCAATAAGCTGAGTATTGATTCAGTGCACAATACGGCCTCCCGGCGACACAGACCGGTGCGCTGCCGATATTCGGCACACTTGCAGCGCCATCGTGGATAGGACTCCTATATCTGGTCAAGGACAAGCTAGCGCTTGTTTGCAGGATGATCACTGCGTTGGAACCTTAACAGATTGATGTCTTGAAGTGGGCGCGGACTCGTGAATCCCTCTACGGTTTCTTCAGTCGAACCCTTGTACAGCGTGCGCATGCACGGACGCGCGTGTCAGCACGTGCGTTAGCGGGCGGAAGAGACACCTCTCATGACTTGGCTGATGGGGTCCCTCGCTCGAGAAGATGGGTGTGAGGGTGTGTCTGCCTGAAGAGAATCTGGGCTCACAATTGATCTGAGTAGAGCTTGCCTCCGCTAGCCCAGTGGTTCTTCGGGACCTCGAACAGCAGGATCTCTACAGCGTCCCGGGGAACCTTCTCATTTTCGAAAACCTTGGTTATCCCTTCGACGATCCTCCGCTTGGCGTTGTCATCTCTCCCTGGCCACATGTTCACTATGACTGTCGGCATGGAACTTCCCTCCTTTCTCCCTCGATTCCATCCCATAGATATGGTACTTTCTGACCACCCTGGGAGTCTTGCTTGCGACTACTTGGATTCGTTGATGACGGGCGCTCGACATCAGACACTTAAGGAGAAGTTCTTCTGACCTACTTAGGTGCGAACCACGGCTCTGCGGTTGTCTGGATCGAAATGCTGGATCGTAACAACGTCCGTCAAGGATGGCGATCAGTATGTCTCTCACATGTTCTGCCAGAGCAAGCTCCGAGGAATGAAGTGCCCGCTAGAAGGGATCCCTGGCAAGAAAGCGTATGTTCTCAGCAACGACTGCGTTGCGCTCGTCGACCGCGCTGCGGAACTGAACAAATCAGGCAAGTCCTGGAGTCACACTTCCCCCGCAGCGAGAGAGTAGATGCGGTGAATTCGAAGCCTGAACCTATGGCTAACTACTCCCTCGACCGCCTTGTTGTCGGGTTCGCAAGAAGCTTGTTGGTGGCCTCAATCCACGCATCTTGTGCCTCGTCCTTCTTGACGCCGAGTATGATGTCTGCGGTCAGGCCGCGATAGACTGCGATCAAGATTCTCGCCATCTGATTGATGTCCATATCTGCGGGAAGCGTCCCCTTCTTCCTCCTCATCTCGAGGAAACGAGCGATGAGATGAGTGTTCGGACAGGGTTCATCTCCCGTTGTTACTTCCTCTCCTTCTGAATACTACCTTCTCAAGTTCTATTGCAATGAAGACAGAGCTCGCTAAACCCAGCGCGATGAACCAGTCGCCAAGTCCGATGCCATCCGTATGGAAGACGATGTTCAGAGGTTTCCAGTAAGTTACAAGGAGCTGCGACGCGAAGCACGCGAGCACTCCCACGGGCATCCACAGGTTAGCCCTAAGGCTGACTGTGTGGGCCGGCTCGATAAGTGACCTGCTGTTGAACAAGTAGAATATCTCAAAGAAGACAAGCGTGTTGAGGGCCACGGTCTGCGATATGGCATCGGTCTCGCCCCTGTCCTGATAGGCGTAGAAGACTCCGAAGGTGCCTAGGACCATCAGGACAGAAACGATCACGAACTTCCTGATCAGCACGTTGGTGATGAGCCTCTCGCCTGGGGGCCTCGGCGGTCGTGAGAGCAACCCCTTCTCTCTCGGCTCGAACGCCATGGGTATCGCAAGTGCAATGGCTGTGACCAAATTGATCCATAGGATCTGAAGGGGCAGCAGGGGAAGGGCAATTCCCAGGGATATGGCGATCAGCAACATCATCGCCTCGCCTATGTTCGTTGGGATGCTCCAGGCGATCATCTTGTGCACCTTGCTGTAGACATCCCTCCCCTCCTCCACAGCGGCGACGATGGTCGCGAAGTTGTCATCCTTCAGGACAATGTCCGCAGCCTCCTTCGCCGCATCGGTGCCGCTCCTCCCCATTGCCACGCCTATGGTTGCGGCCTTCAACGCCGGCGCGTCGTTCACACCGTCCCCGGTCACTGCGACGACTTCGCCATCTGCCACGAGCTGTCTCGTGATTCTCAGCTTGTGCTCTGGAGTTGTCCTCGCGAATATGTTTGACTCTCTGATCGCCTTGGCAAGGTCCGGACCATGCATTGTCTCTATGTCATGTCCAGTGACGACGCGCTCTCGACCCTCCGTCAGTCCGAGATCCTTCCCGATCGCCTCGGCGGTGGCGACGTGGTCACCGGTGATCATTATGACCCTGATGCCCGCCTCCCGACATGCGGCGATTGCTTCCTTGGCCTCCGGCCTCGGCGGGTCCAGCATGCCGATCAATCCCAGGAAGATCAGGTTGTCAATATCCTTCGGATCGAGTGAATTCTTTCCGGATGGAACCCTTTTCATGGCCACAGCGAGCACCCTCAGGCTCTGCCTCGCCATCTCATGTGATTTGTCAATGAGATGCACGGAGTCTATCTTCGCAAGTTTGTTTCCCCTCCTGGCCCGTGAACATTTTTGGATGACGCGTTCGGGGGCCCCTTTGACAAAGATGACATCCTCCCCAACATCGTGGTGCAGGGTTGCCATGTACCCGAGGGTCGTCTCGAACGGTATCTCATCAATCCTCTCGAGCTTCGGCTGAACGCCGGCGACATCTGCTGCCAGGACAAGAGCAGTCTCTGTAGGGTCCCCGTCCGCTATCCCGTCCTTGATGACCGCATCGTTGCAGAGCGCTCCGGCAGCAAGGGTGTCGTACAGATCAGGTTCGTTCTTCAGTGACACTGGCCCTGGGTAGTCGCAGTGCTGGACGCAGGAGTACACGGGAGGCTCGGCGTCGTAGTCCCTTCCTCCGGAGTGCACTTTCACAACCGTCATTCTGTTCATAGTCAGGGTGCCCGTCTTGTCAGAGCAAATAACCGTCGTGCTACCAAGAGCCTCGACTGCGGGGAGACTGCGCACTATCGCATTTCTTCTGGCCATGACGCGGACCCCAGTAGCGAGAACCACTGTCACAAGTGCAGGGAGTCCCTCAGGTATGGCGGCGACCGCGAGCGCCACGGATGCCCTGAACATGTAGAGCGCCTCATACCCTCGCACAAGCCCTATGGAAAATGTGAACACTGCAGCGACGGCGACTGCAAGAGAAACGACCTTGGCCAATTCCTCTATCTTCTTGATCATTGGGAACGTAGCCTTCTTCGTTTCCCTCAGCTCGATGGAAATCTTGCTTATCTCTGTCCGGGGGCCAGTTGCAACGACGACCCCTTCTCCTCTTCCTCGGACCACGAGAGTTCCGGAGAAACCCATGTTGACCTGGTCGGCGGGAACAAGCCACTCGTCATTGAGCGTCTCGGTCTGCTTCAGGACGGGTGCGGATTCCCCCGTGAAGACGGACTCATCTACGAACAGGTTCTTGGCGAACATGAATCTCAAGTCCGCGGGTACCATGTCCCCTGACTGCAAGACGACGATGTCCCCCGGCACTATGTTCCTTGAAGGCAACGTGAGCTGGTCGCCGTTCCGCCTGACCTTTGCTGTTGCGACAGAGTACCGGATGAGCTCCTCGATGGCGCGGCCTGCCTTGCTCTCCTGAACATACCCCATGATCGCATTCGCAACCACAACTGCAAGGATGACAGCGGTGTCAATCCATTCTCCGAGGTAAATCGTGACTGCTGCTGCTACGAGCAGCACATAGATGATTGGCTGGTTGATCTGCTTCAGAATGTAGTACGCGGGCCCCTTCGGTCTCTCGCGTACGGGCTCGTTGGCGCCGTATTGCGCCAGCCTCTTGGCGGCTTCCTCTTGGACGAGACCCTGAGCAGAGGTGGTGAAACTAGATAGGACGTTCTCCTTGCTGATAGAGAACCATCTCTTCTCACTTGCCCCAGGAGCTTCCCCGGACATCGGTTCAGCGAATGTGGTCACCTGTCTAACATCTTTCGCCGCTCACATGCTGAAACGCAGGCGGGGTCCCCGCGTTCATCAGATGACATAATTCACAACATACACAGCCTCGCCCGACAGGAACGCGGCGAACCAGACCACAAAGAGATACGGCGCCAGTCGTTTGTGCAACGACAAGCCCCTCGCCTTCCAGAGATAGAGCAACGCAGCGGCCAATACGACGATTTCAAGGGCGATCACTACAACTGCTATGATCCCGTGTGCGATGAAGTAGACCAAGAGCGCGCCTTGCACGTCGAGCGAGGAACCTTCTACCTGGCCCCCGAACAGCCTGTAGATCATGTAGAATATCGAGAGGCTGAGGTCCCAGACCACTGCGATGGACCCAGTGATTTTGTGGTATGCCAGTCCTTTCTTGCCGCTGATGTAGGCGTGAGTGAAGAAGAAGGCAACCGGGATGAGCGCAACGGCTACGAGCGTGCTTGCCCAGGGAGCGACCGTCACAATAACCCTACGCAAGTCCCTCTAAATAAAGGGACTGGGCCGTCTAACGCGAAGAGCGTGAAGGGGTCCTGGATGAGATTTCTTTCGCTCGGGGCGGCCAAACATGAACGTCGCTAGCGCTATATCGCACGGGCTCCTCCACAGTTGCGGTGAATCGGATGAGTTCGAAAGTCGTTCATTTCGAGATACCGGCGGATGACATGAAAAGGGCGAAGGAATTCTACAAGAAGGCCTTCGGATGGAAGTTGGACGATGTCCCAGGGATGGACTACACGATGGTGGGGACAACGCCAAGCAACGAGCGGGGGATGCCTTCGGAGCCTGGAGCAATAAATGGAGGGATGATGAAGCGACAGGAACCCGTGAAGAACCTCGTGATCACCATCGGGGTCGAGGACCTGGAAGACGCCATTGACGTGGTCAAGAAGGCAGGCGGCAAGATAGTCCGTCACAAGACTGTTGTCGGGGACATGGGTTTCTCAGCCTATTTCTCTGACACTGAGGGCAACCTGGTCGGGCTCTGGCAGAACGCTAGGCGACCGTAATGGTCAGCCTGCAGGTCGGCCAGTCTTTGTCACGCTCGGTAGAGGGTTGCCGCGATCACAAGTATGACGAGTACGAAGAAGCCGCATGATATCGCCGTTGACCAGAAATTCTTTGATTTCGAATCAGGGACTCTGCCCAAGGCCCAGAAGACAAGAGCTTCTGCAAACAAGACTGCTCCGGGAGCGACCCCTGCCCATATTGGCAGTCCAAGACGAACGCTGTACAGGGCAATAGCTCCCCCGATGACCAGCATCAGGATCCCCAAACGCCACGATCGGGTCGAACCGAACCTGACGACCAGATTCCTCTTCCCCGAGGCCAGATCTGCGGCCCTGTCAGGGTACTCCACTACCATCATCAGTCCTAGCATCTGAAATACGATAGGCAAAGCTGCCCAAACGATCAGCTCGTGAAGAGTCCCGAATAGAATATAGAATGAGACCAGGGGTGTTAGGAAAGACACCATGAAGGCCATCACGACCTCACCGAGGCCTCTATAAGAGAATCTCATCGGCCCAACAGAGTATGAGAGAGCCAGGAATAGGCCTAATGTCATCAAAAGTAAGGACAGGACGCCGGTGTCCATCAGGAAAGCGAGCACAAATGATCCGATCAGCGCCAGCCCCGACCACCCGGATAGTGCCCAGGTTACCGTCCTAGGTTTGACTCGCCCCTCGACTATCATTCCGCTTCCGCCCGAGAACCATGTTCGATTTGCGTTCAGGGCGTCAGAGTCGACATCTGCAAGTTCGTTCGCGCACGCGCCGGCAAGTTGCGATGAAGAAACGACAATCTGGAACACTGCGAATTTGGCCCAGTCCATTGTAGCTCCGAGATGAAGAGCGACCGCCACCCCGAGTAGGTTCAGAGCTGCGCCTGCAATTAGGAACTGTGGCCGCAAAAGCCAGACGAAATCCAGGGACCTCAGATCACACCCGCCTCGTTTTCCTATCTGTGGAACAGCTGACCTAGAGGATGAGATTTTTGCCTCATCCTGCTCAGTCTGCGGATGTTTGGCGACAGTAGGGCCTCACTGTTCCAGTAAGTCGATCAGCCAATGGCCGTTCCTTTGGACAGACTCGCCGGTCTTGAATTTCATGTTCGATTTGAAACAGGGCCCTCCAGAAACGAAGCTGTGGTATTCGCCATTCTCCCCACAGTATGTTATCGGGTCGCATATTGCCTCGCTTCGGAGTCGGTCCATCAGCTTCAGCCAATCGAGGTCGATCGACTTGCCTAGAACCTCCTTGGGCAAGAACTTCGAATCGACCGCGACGATGACTGCCCTGAAGCCCGCTCCGATGAATTCTTCCAGGATTTTCCTCTGGTCGATATTCCACAATGGAAATACAGCCTCCAGACCCGCTCTAAGGGCTATGCGCTCGCACCATTCGCGGTTGCGCTGCACATCGATGTCACCGAATATCATCCCCTTGACACCATTGGCCCTCAACTCCAAGAGCGCTTCGTAGAACACTTCCTCGTAGTCGTGGTCCCCAACACGCTTCTGGAGCAGAGTCATTCCAAGAGCGGCAGACTGTTTCCGGATCAGCGAAGCCCTCACTCCGTGGAACGTTACCCTTCCGCTGTCTGCCCGATAGGCGTTCAACAGATAGCGGATATCGACTCCATTGGACATCGCCTTCCAGCACGCCAGACTGGAATCCTTGCCCCCGCTCCATGATACAGCAAACAGAGCTATCGCCTCTCTGCCATTCGATGTTACAACGGAGTATGCCGCCCGAGGCTATATCGTTGATGGGGCCAGACAGAGGAATTCCGAGGAAGTGAACGGGGCAGCATTAACATGCCCCACAGTAGTCCATATGGTGGCCTGCCGCTCGGAGATTCTACTGCCTAAGCCCATAATTCTGCAAAAATACTTATCCTGTCAATGTGAATCCTTGCCTGTCAGAGCGATGGGAATCCTGCGCATCCGCAGGAGTTGTGTGATTCATCATGAGGAGAATACTGACAGTCATTTTCAGTCTGGTCGTGGGCATGATGTTGATCGCAAATGTGAGTGCGTTTCCTCCAGTCACATGGCATGATGGAGATGAGGAGGCGATATTCGGGCACACGTTTGATGAGGAGTACTGGACCAACAGCTCCATAGAAGTCCAGAACGCCGTAGGAGACAACCTCACATTCTCGGCGTCCTATGTCAACTACGAAGACGTTCAGGCATTCCTCCTCTGTCTGAACATGGTCGAGAATCAAAACGGTACAGGGACAGTCCCCTTCCAACTCTTCGGACTGCACTATCGTACCCCTGAGAACCGAGAGGTCTTCATTGGTGCAGAACTTGCCTTCCTGATGGTATTTGATGACACGTACAACGGCACTGGCCCCGG
>MGWC01000037.1:14304-28973 GCA_001800815.1 Euryarchaeota archaeon RBG_19FT_COMBO_56_21 | reverse complement strand
GGATACGGTCAAAGGCCTCAAACGCATCCCCTCGCCCGCAGCCAGCACAACAGCCTTCATGAGAAACACACCAGCCCGCAAGCTACATGGTTGCGCCGATTTAAGAGTTTTGTAGAGGAGGCCAGGCCTCACTCCTCCTCTTGCTCCTCGTCTATCGTCCCATAAAGAGCGCGGTTACGGGCCTGTACCTTCATCTGGGTCGCCTCCTCGAAGACATCGCACTCGCAACGTATCCGGGTCACGACATCCTTCTTCAGACAGTAACCGACCCCGGGCCCCGCACCGTCCTCAGGACGAGGGTCCCAGCTGATACAGACCGGGCACAACTGCCGCTGCTTCTTGACGTCCGTGCAGGTTGGATGAAAAGTCACGGGCCTCGTATGTGTCATCGGGGCTATATCACGATTTCGATTCACTAGTACGGGACGAGTGACCTGATTGTCTTGCTGGACGTAGCATAACTGCAGTACTGGACGTTATACGTCCCCTCAGACTTGAACCTCTGGATACCATGACAAACAGAGGCACCAGAGGAGCGTACAGAAAGGAAGACAGAGTCTCACTCCCACCCGAACTGCAGAAGGAACTCGTCGAGAAGGCGGCCGCGAAATACGGCAACTGCCAGGAGCTGGCAAAACACCTGAACATACCGAAGTCGTCCGTGCACTACTACAGGATTGGCAGATTGACGATTCCGGTCTCACTCCTCGAGAGAATGCTGGAGATAGCTGGTGATATCGACCTGGAGAAATGCATTAAAGAGAAGGCGGTCGAGAAAGACCGGACATGGGCGAATGAGTATGCAATAAGCATCTATCGGGAAATATGCAGAGAGAAGCTGAGGCTACCGACGAGGGAAGACCTTGAGAGCAATGATGAGTTGAGGAGGAAGGCGGCGACGATTGTCTCTTATGTGCTTGCGGAAGGGTCGGTGTGGTTGCAGAAAGCGAAGTGGGGAGAGTGCGCGGTCAATATCACTTTCGCAGATCACGAGACAGACCTCTATGAACATTTCAGAGCGCTATGCTTTGATGTCTTCCTCTATGAAATCGGACCACCGCAAAAACCAGGGAATGGCACGGCAGCCATCCGTGGATTCATCTACTCCAGATTCATCGCTGAATGGTTGATCGAGCATGGCGTGCATCCAGGAGACAAGGCAGCGAGAGAACTTCATCTTCCCGCTTGGATAATGAAGTCAGGAGACCCTCTGACTTGGAGTGCCGCACTTCAACCATGGTGCGATGGAGAGGGGCATGTGGAAGGGAGTTCGCAAGGCAGACCCATGAGGTTCACGATGCTTCAGGCTAGGCACACCGACCTGGATTGTGAGAGCGTTCCGAGACATCTGATATGCGGAGACTCGAGAAGGTCGATATCAGCTGGATACCTCAAGGATCACCAAGTTCATGGAGTACCAATCCTAGGGTATTGTTGGGCGTTCTCAAGGAGCGAGGTTCTGGGTGATGTGGCCGACCTATTCAAGAAATTGGGGTTCCACCCAAGGGTCCGGGTCGCCTCCCTCTTCTTGAAGAATAATGGGTTCTGGAGCTGTCAATGGTCCCTCGCAATCCCCTCGTATGAGACTCGCCACATGACGCAGCTCGGAATCATTACCCAGCAGAGGAAGAAAGGGGCAATCCTATCGACATTATAAATTCACATATTTTTATAATAATGAGGGGCTAAAATTAGCGGGGGCCAGATTTGAACTAGCGATCTTCAGGTTATGAGCCTGATGGGATTTCCAAGCTACCCCACCCCGCTGTCCGGCTCTAACGTGAACGATATAGTTAAAAGTATCCGTATTAGCGCGCGTAGGCGTTCAGCGACATCAGAAGAACTTCCTGAGCCTGAGCATGTCCTCGAGAGTTGCCTTGACCTGTATCTTCTTGAGTGCCAGTGCCTTCATCGGTCGAAGTTCTCCACTTCGCATCTGGAAGAATGTGTCTCTGCTCCCGACAACCAGTATGTCCGGTCTCTCGACTTTCCCCCTGAATAGCTCTCCGACGCGTGCGTTCTCGAGCACGAAGTTGAAGGATTCTCCGTCGGTGACGTCGATCTCGATAACCCTTCTCACGCCCGCCAGCTCCTTGGCCAGTTTCGGGTCCTCGGCAGCCTTCTGGTTGAACTTGACAATCATCTCTTTGAAGAACTCTTCGACCATGCGATCACTCGAACTTATCCAGGGTCCTTAGGGACTTCATCATCATAATGTTTTTCGCGGGCGCCCATGAGCGGCGCGTGTGCGGAGGGCACTTACCGTTCCGTTCGACGAAATCGTTCAAAAAGGACATGGTGACCTCATCGGTCTGGTATCCGGAGCCTATTGGTATGCCGATCTCCAGCTCTATCTCCCGGACTCTCGCGTCGCGCGCCACTTTGGCCACGATGGACGCGGCCATGACGACTGGGTATGTATCGTCCGCCTTGTGTTCGGAGATTATCCTCGGTCTGCACTTGAGGCCGCATCTTATCAAACGTTCGAACTCGCGTTCGTTGACGTCGGCGGCGTCGACGTATGCCTCGTCTGGCGATAGTTTCTCGATGATTGTGGCGAACACCTTTGCCTCGAGTGCGTTCATGGTCATGTGTGTGCGGGCGGAGTCTATCTGGTCCGCGGATATCTCGACGACCTCGACCTCCGCGATTCTGCGAATCTTCGGCTCGAGCTCTTCGCGTTTCTTCGGGGTGAGTCTCTTGGAGTCTTTGACGCCGAGTTCTCGTAGTTCCTGGTCGGAGCGCACGGCCACGCCGCATATGACCATTGGTCCTATGACCGGGCCTCTGCCTGCCTCGTCGACCCCGCATATCATGTACGAGTCACATGAATGAGTTGCTAGATAGAGGTTTTGAAGGCCTTTCGGAAACGCTTATTGGCTCGGGACTGGATATTGGCGGGCGATGACCACTCATGTTTTGCAGGAGATCCCCGGACTCGGGGTAGAGCTTGAGGGGCAGTGGCTGACGCTGTTCGCAATTGTTCTTGTCGTGATCGGTCTTGCGACCGCGTTCTTCGGGAGACGAGTCTGGAAGCAGGTGATGTCCTTCGCGGGCGCGATAGTCGGAGGTATCATCGGATACTCGATCGGTGCCTCCCTTGGCGACCCTTTGATGGGTCTGGTGGTGGCTACCTTGGCCTCGATAATCGGGAGCGCGGTCATGGTCTTCCTCGCCAAGATCGGGCTCGGGGCGATCGCCGGGCTGTTGGCGTTCATCGTGGTCGCCGCGATCCTCGGGAGCCCCATCGCTGGGGTGATAGCCGCGGTGATAGTGTTCGCCATCACTCTCGCGTACATCGAGACTGCTATAGGAGTGGTGACCGGCATAGTCGGAGGTCTGTTGGTCGGCATCGGGACGCTTTGGCTCGAGTTCGACATGCTCTTCGTTGTGCTAGCGCTGCTTGCCGTGATGGTCCTGGGAACCACGTTCCAGATGGTGGCGCTCAAGGACGAGTCCGAGATGAAGCGCCGGATGCGTGCCATCGGGGCTTCCGGTCCGGTGGCGGTGGCTGCGTTGTCTCCTCCGACCGCTCCTGCTATCCCTGGGAGGCCATGTCCGAGGTGCAATGCGGAGATGAAGTACATGGCGGAGTACAACAGGTACTACTGTCTCCGTTGCCAGCGGTACGAGTGAATAAAAAAGCGCCTCCCCTTACCGTCCTGCTAGTAAACTCTTGTCGTTTTATATTCGGGCCTGGCTTACAGCCGCTCGTTGAAGCCAAAGGAGTTCCCCGACTGCCAGGCGGCAAGGCTTGAGAACAGTTTCAAGCTGACGCGGGTCGGCGTCACCGGGGTCAAGAAGCCGATCATCGTGAACAGGGACGGCAAGGAGTGTCATCTCACTGCTGATATCGATGTCTTCGTCGACCTTCCCTCGACGCAGAGGGGTTCGCACATGTCGCGAGATGTGGAGGTGGTCGCCGAGATGATCGACGCGAGCGTCCGCAAGAAGGTCGCGAGCCTGGAGGAGCTGGCCGCGATCATCTGCAGGAGGTTGCTCGAGAGGCACGATTACGCGAGCTTCGCCGAGGTGCGCATGGCGGCGGACTATTTTCTGGAGCGCAGGCCCGAGGGCGGGAAGGAGTCGCTCGAGCCGTTCAGGCTGATGGCGAAGGCCACCGCGATGCGCGGGAACGGCCTCATGAAGGAGGTCGGCGTAGAGGTCCAGGGGATGACCGTGTGCCCGTGCGCCCAGGAGACCGTCCGGAACATCGTCTCCGATGAGGTCCCCGGGTTCAAAAAGCTCGCGGGCGAGGTCCCGATGATCTCGCACAACCAGAGGAACCGGACCACGCTCATGATCGAGGTGCCCGAGCATGTGGAGGTCGAGGCAGACGACCTGATCGACATCGTCGAGAGCTCGATAAGCAGCCCGACGTTCGGGATACTGAAGCGGAAGGACGAGGGGAACATAGTCCTCAGGGCGCACCGGAACCCGAAGTTCGTTGAGGACGTCGTGCGCGAGATCCTGGGGAAGCTTCTTCTGAAGTACGAGGACCTGGACGATTCCGTCCATGTCACCGTGCGGAGCGAGAGCGAGGAATCGATCCATAAGCACAACGCTTTAGCCGAGAGAGTCACTACACTGGGCGAACTCAGGAGTTAGTGGTTTCGCTGAGCGGGAAGGAGAGGCCGCGTGCCGGAGACGTGAAGGCTGTCGCGGTGGATATCGACGGCACGCTCGCGGATGATTCTAGGAGACTGGACCTCGCAGCGGTGGGCGCGCTCCGGGAGGCGCAGGACTCGGGCGTCAGCGTCATGCTAGCGAGCGGGAACGTGCTCCCGATCACCTACGCGCTGCAGCAGTACCTCGGCTTCAAGGGGCCCCTCATCGCGGAGAACGGAGGCATGGTGTGCTACCAGCAGAAGGTGTGGGTGCTCGGAGATTCGAAGAGGCCGCGAGAGGCCTATGCGTACCTTACGACCAAGATGCCCGCTCCGAGGCTCTTCACGGATAAGTGGCGTGAGACCGAGGTCGGCATGAGGAGGGAAGTGGACCTTGAGCTCGTCCGCAAGATACTCGAGGGCTGGGACGTCGATGTGCAGACAACAGGCTGGGCGATCCACATCATGCAGAAGGACATGAACAAGTTCCTCGGGGTGCAGAAGGGGTGCGAACTCCTGGGGATCTCCGTTGACCAGGTCGCTGCGATAGGCGACAGCGACAATGACGAGATGATGATTCGCGAGTGCGGCTGGGGGATCGCGGTCGGGAACGCCTTCGAGGGCACCAAGAAGGCCGCCGCGTTCGTCGCCAAGCGGGCCCACGGAGCGGGAGTTCTCGAGGGCCTGGAATGGCTCGGCCTGATCAGGTCCTGATGACGAGACGGTAGCCTGACTGGAGCTGTTCTCGTACCTCATTCTAGATACACAACAATTATCCGATTCCTCGATGTTTACGCAGAGGCCCGAGAAATCGCAGGGGACCACGATGAAGAAGCAGCTCTCGCAGCCTGAGAGGATGGTGCTGTTCGCGCTCACGGAGGACGGGATGCGCACGGACTCCGAAGTGGCCGAGCGGGTCGGCATGAAGGAGTCCACTGTGGGCGCCCACAGACGCTCTCTGATCAAGAACGGGCATCTGAAGTTCGCGAACTACCCCGCGTTCCACAAGCTCGGGTGCGAGTTCCTGGTCGAGTTCTTCGGCAGGACCAATCCGGCAATCCCGCTCGATGACAAGAATGAGGTCTACACGAGGTTCTTCAGACGCAATCCGCAGATCTTCGACGCCGTCTCCGGGGAGGGGTTCCTCATGGCCAGCGCGGCCTTCACGAAGGTCTCCGACCTGCTCAACTTCAACGAGAGGCACGACATATTCTTCGAGGATCTGCCGACCTCCAAGGGGCTGCTCGAGGTGGCTATCTTCCCGTTCGAGATCTCCAGGTGCAGCTACGTCTACAACTTCGCGCCCTGCATCCACAGGATACTGGGTGTGAGCGCCTCAGAGCCGACAGGGAGAGAGCCGAAGTGGCACAAGTTGGAAACGCCGGATTTGTCGAAGGTGGAGACGAAGGTGTTACTCGAGATGCTCGAATTTCCCACGGCGACCGACGCGGAGATCGCCAGCCGGACCAAGCGCTCGAGGCAGAGCGTGACCGCACTCAGGAACGGTTTCCTCGAGAGGGAGCTGTTCACTCGAACAGCGGTTCCGACCCTGAATTCCGTAGAGTTCGGGGCGGTGGCCTATGTCCACCTGAAGTTCAAGCCGTCAGTGAACCTCGATAAGAAGAACTCGATCGCGGGGGACGACTGGTGGCTGCAATCGTGCTACACGCTCGAGCGCAACTCCGAGCTGTTCGCGGTGTACCCGTTCGCCAGCTTCAAGGAATACAGCTCCCTGATGGGAGAGTACATCGGCCCGTTCGAGAGGTCGGGCGTGCTCGCGCAGCATCCTGAGATCTTCGTCGTGTCCTCGGAGAACATAGTGGACCTCGTGGACTGCGCCTTCTCCCCGCTCCTGAGGCGCATCCTCACGTAGCGCGCCCTCGAAGGCTCAGAACAGGAAGGGTTTATTTCTGGCGAGGACGATTCGTTTCCTCAGCTATGACGATGATAGGCACGTGCAGCATATGCGGAGGCCCAGCAACAGCCTCATGTCCCTTGTGCGGAAGGCTGGTCTGCCCACGCGATTCCGACCCGATCACTCACATCTGCAGGATATGCGGTTCAGGGCAAAAAGGAACCAAGATGACGACCTAAGGAGTCGAGAGCAGCCTCTTGGCGTCTTCCTCTTCCAGGCCCGCGGCCTTCAGGAGATACTTCAAGCCCTTCTTCTGGATCATCTCTTTTGTCTTGTCGTCCAGGAACTTCTCCATGACCACTGGTGCGCGCTGCAAGTACTCCACGCCGAACTCCGACCAGTAGTACCTCGCGTTGTCAGGGTCGACCTCGGCAGCCTTGTTGTATGCGGCCTCGGCCTCGTTGAACCTGCCGATCTCCGTGAGGTACGCGGCGTATGATGACAAGTAGAGCGGGTTCTTCGAATCGAACTCGGCGGCCTTCTTGTAGAGGTCCATGACCTCTTCCGGGGTCATCTTCGGGACTCCCACGGATGCCTCCGCCTTGCCGAAGTACGCTTCCGCGCACTTCGGGTCCGCCTTCAGCACCTTGGTGTACTTGGAGACCGCGGCTTCGAAATCGCCGTTCGCCATAGCTTCCTGCGCATCCATGAGGTCCTTCTCGATGCCTGCCATTCTGACGCACCCGCCGTTGAACCTTGAAGGTGAGGCATCAATACTCGCAGGGAGTATAAAACATTCGCATTATGGAATCGGTCTAGAGAATGTCCTGGGCAGCTGGATATTTCTAGATGATACTCGCGTGTGGTGGCGCGGGAGTTGCGCCCGTGGCCGGAAACTATTTTATCGGTAGTCTCTGTTCCACAAGAAGCCGAAGATGTGACAACCATGATGCCAGGCGGAAGGATGAACCCCAAGCAGATGAAGGCGATGATGAAGCGCATGGGGATAAACCAAGAGGAGATGGAGGACGTCGAGGAAGTCGTCATCCGAATGAAGAATAAGGAAATCGTCATCAAGGACGCGTCCGTCATGGCAGTCACCGTCCAAGGCCAGAAGACTTATCAGATCATGGGAACCCCGGAGGAGCGCGAGCGGAAGAAGGAGTCGGGGGCGAAGGAGGAAGAGGCAGCGGGCATCCCGAAGGAGGATATCAGGCTCGTGATGGAGCAGACGGGATGCACGGAAGCGCAGGCGAGGAAAGCGCTCGAGGAGACGGATGGAGCCCCTGCGGAGGCCATCCTGAAGATCATGGCATCGAGAGCGTGAACAAGCGTTGCTTTGTCCTGTTGTGAGGTACGCTGGCCGAGTGCGCAAAGCTTAAAGAACTCCCAGTCATACCGACCACGCTCACAAGTTGATTGAAATGAAGCTAATAGACATGAAGACACCGTGTAGGATGTGCGGCAAGATACTCATTGCCGACGACAAGGACGATGACTTCGTCAGCTTCTACTGCATGAAGTGCGGCGTGTACACCTCGAGGCCCGTCGAAGAGTTCAAGGACGCTCCTCCGCCCGCAGCACCCGTGGCTCCTCCAGCGCCGAAGCCCGAGGAGAAGAAGGCCTGAGCCAGCAACGCGGATTTCGGTGTGAGCCAGCAAGTCGGCCAACCGCCAACTCTTATATACGCAGTCCGCTTTTGCCTCAAGAGCGCGCTCTGACATTCGCTTGTCCAGAGCGCTCCATCAATGCCCCGGTAGTGTAGCGGTCTATCATCCGAGCCTGTCGAGCTCGGGACTCGGGTCCGAATCCCGACCGGGGCGCCATCTCAATTCTTCGAGAACATCAGTTGATAGTACCCTTTGGTGCCGGAGCTCGAGGCAAGCTTGAACAAACTCGAGGCGGTCTTCTTCACGTGTGCAGGGCTCTTCCTCACCCAGATTGGAGGACCGTCGCTCTCTATCCTTCTCTGGAAATCGATGACCGTCAGCCACCCGCCCCGCCTGAGTATCCTAGCGCACTCGGCAATGAGCTTCGCTTGGTTCTCAACCTCGTGGTAGACGAAAGCTGCGAGAACGTGATCGGCAGATGAGTCCGCGATCGGCATCCGATTCATGTCCCCGCGGACGATCGACACATTGTCGGCCGAGCGTTCTCCTGTCCGCTGCTTGATTACCTTGAGCATCTTCTCCTCGATCTCGATCCCGACAACGTGCTTCGCTGCTTCCGCCATCGGGAATGTGAAGTAGCCCGTTCCCGGGCCGAGGTCGACTACCAAGTCCGACTTCGACAGGCTCAATCTCGCGACAATCTCGTTGAGCGGCAGCCGCTCTCTCCGCTTCGCGCCCTCTAGGTGTTCTACGAAGTCGCCTTCGGCCTCGAACTTGTGTGCTTTGGCAGGCATTCTTATCAGACCAGGAAGCGTAATCATGAATGTGTAGATTTGGACGTTCGGAGAGGGTGCTTCCCTTGAGCGCGGCAGGATGCACTTTGCGCAGAACCGGAGTCCAATCGCGCTGGATGCCTGTTGATTCAGTGGAAATCCAGGGTGCGTTAGATGCTGGTCAGTACGCCTCCCTGACCATCCCTTCCGATGGACAACTATTTCTACATCGAACACCAATTATCTCGAGTCTCCTCAGGGAACCAATGGCATCTAGAAAAGAACTAGAAATTCTCATTTTCTACGTTCTAGGCGAGGGCAACAGGCAGTTGCAGATCAAATCCGGCCTAGACGCAGTGCCCAAGGAGCAGAGGACCGCGGCGCTCATGGGACTTCAGGACCTCGGTTGGATCGGCTACGGGGGCATCGCGGACTTCGAAGGCAGTTATTCGCTCACGCAGGAGGGCGCAAGGATCGCCTCGGAGAAGCCGACATTGAACTCACTCGACAAACGTGTGCAGGAACACATCGAGGCGATAAGGCAGGTCGACGAGGCCTCGAACGGCATCCGCAAGGAAGGCCTGAAACGGCTGATTCTCAACGCGTGTTCGATGGGCAACTGGGACAGCGCCCATGTGAATTGCTTTGAGCTCAAGAAGCTGGCTTCAAGGAACAAGGACGTCGAGAGCGCGGCATTCGCGGCATTCAACATAGGCAGAGTAGAAGCCGCCCAGAACCGCTGGGATGAGGCCCTCGAGTCATATCTCGAAGCGCTCGAGAAGTACATGGAGTCGGGGAACAGGAAGGGGGTCTGCGACACCAACAGGCAGCTGGGGATCGTGTACGGCAACAAGGGAGACCACGCTTCCGCTCATAGATGCTTCGAGACTAGCATTTCCATGGCGAGGACGATCGGCGACCGCGAGGCTGAGGCGAAGGCCAAGGCCAACCTCGCGATAATCCTGGACCTGGAAGGACGCACGGATGAGGCCGAGATTGCCAGCACGGATTGCCTTGCGTATTTCAGCGAGGTCGGGGACGACCTCACATGCTCCAAGATTGCGAACAACCTCGGTGTCCTCAACCTTTCGCGAGAGAGGTTCGACGTAGCGGCTGAGTACTTCGACAAGACGATCATGGCAAGCAGGTCAACAAGAGACCGGACTGTGCTCGGGGCCACACTGATCAACGCTGGCTACTGCTATGCCAGGATAGGGGACATCGCGCGGGGAATGGCAAACACGGATGAAGCAATGTCAATCCTAAGGGAGACAACGAACCAGAACTACCTTGCACTCGCTTACAGAAACTACGGCCTGATAGAGTTCAGGTGTCATCACACTGAGAAAGCGTACGACTGGTTCGAGAAGAGCATCCGCGCAGCCAAGGCCTCTAGCGTGGAGGACACGTACGCGGCCTGCTGTTACGAGTACGGAACTGCACTGATCTTGTCAATGGCTAACCTCAAGCTCGCGAAGAGACTTCTGAAGAAATCTTCCGCCGCTTACAGACATATCGGCAATGTAGAGCGCGCGAGGGTCATCGAGACAAGAGCGGCCGCGGCCTGAGAACGGCACAGAATTTGCACTCTGACACGAGAGCATGGAAAATTCCTGATGGACGGAGAGCCCTCCGTCCTTTGATGCTCATCAATGCGTTGTTCAGTCGATCCAGGTGTGTCCGCCAGTGGGGCTGACCTTATCCACAGCACAGTTCAATGCGGTCTGTATGGAGTCAATCCACGTGTGTCCTCCGTCAGGTGCGACTCCAACAATTGCCAAAGCGGCAACAAAGCCCAATGCTAGCACGCCAGCTGCGACGATCCATAGTCTCCTCATGATTTACCCCCGTGTTACGAAACAACATGGCTCTATTTGTACTGTCGCATCGGGGTATCTGAGTGTGGGTTTCTGTGGCGGAATTCGCGCCAGTATGATGCTGCGTGAGTATTATCACGACCTTCAGGCATTATCAGCCGACGGGAATGGCGCTCAGAGTCTACATCACGATGACCGGCATCAGCAAGTGGCCAGTGCTGAATGCGCTTTGGGCTGCGATCTGCTGCAAGGGGTACATGCCAGACAAGATCTACCTCTTCACCTCGAGGGGACGAATGCAAGAGGCTGAGAGCCTCGCCGAGTGGATCAACATACTGACCGAGGCCTACGGCAAGCGGGTCGCGCCAGAGCTGCTCGAGATCGACGAGGGAGAGTTCGCCTCCTCGGGCAAGAAGATAACCTCCGTAATGGAGCAGGAGCGAGCAGCTGGAAACGAAGTTGCGATCGACATCACGCCCGGGAGGAAGGCCATCATCTCCTCCGCGCTGATCTCGGCCTGGCAGAAGCAGGTCGACCATGTGTTCTATCTCTACCTCGAGGACATGAGGAACGCCGCGAACCCGTATCCGATGATACCGTTCCACCTGCAGCACTTCGTGGACCTGAAAGAGGAGGTGTGGAAGTGAAGGAGCTCATCATGTCCCGACAAGAGCTGCAGATCCTCACAAACGCGATCTACAGGGGAGACACAAGGTACATCCACGTCTCATATCCGTTCTATGGGACCGAGCTGTTCACGCTCGACGTCGGAAAGCCTGAACTGAAGGACATCGTGCGGCCGGATGCCTTCGACTGGGCGAGGAGCTCGAAGAAGCCTCTCGACAGATCCGTGAGCGCGGACGAGCTCCCATCCTATTCGGACCTCAGGAACTGCCTGTTGTCCTCAGGGTTCCTGAGCTACAAGAACGAGAAGGAGATAACGGACAGACTCCTGGCCTTGAGGGAGGACTCGAGAGATCCGAACAAGAGGCCGCGGCCGGTCTTTGTGGCGGTGGACACCAACATACTCTACGACCGTTTCCTGTCCAGACATCTTCCCTTGACCGATCCCACTGGCAGGAGCGTTCAGGCGGGGGACTTCAGATACGTCGTCAGCGAGGTGGTGCTCCTCGAGATCGATTCGAGGGTGACACACAAGTATTCGAGGGAGGAGATAAGGGCGCTCGCGCAGGTCTTCTCGCATCCTGAGCTGCTCCAGGAATTCTCGAACGGAAGCGGCCGTCGCACCAGAGTGGCGAAGCTCGCGATCAACGAGATGCAATATCTGTTGACAGAGCTGCGCGCCCTCAGGATAAAGGGGACGCCCGCTAGAGACAAGGAGCACAACGATATCGAGATCGCCCAATCGTACAAGCACTGGGCGAGGAGCAACGACTACGACGTCGTCCTGCTCACGGCGGACGAGGACATGGTGACCCATGCCCGCGCCGGCGAGCTGATGCCGCTCCCGCTGGAGATCCCATTTGCGGTTCCCGAGCACGCAAGGATAGATCCGTGGAAGATGTCCGACCTGCTCTTTGACCTCGCTGTGACCTTCGGAGTCATCTCGCTGGACAACGAGGATGTGCGAGTCTTCGGCGAGTGGGGCGGGAAGAGCAGCACTGACTACGCACGGGAGCATGTCAAGGTCGTCTTTCCGGAGCAAGGAAAACACGACGCCGTCTCGAAACAGCTCGAGGTCTGCAGACGCGTCCTTGGCAGGGTCAATGGATGAGAGCGTTCGGGATAAAGGCTTATTGCTGGAGAACAATGCTTCCGAATGCGACTAGCCGCGAAGTCTAGAAGCGAAGCGGAGTGATATTGATGGCCGAGAAACACAAGATCATAGTCTACGCTCTGAGCACATGTCCCTACTGCAAACGGACAAAGCGATTTCTGGATGCCCACAAGGTCGTGTACGAACACGTCGATGTCGACCTTCTCGATGACTCGAAACAGGACGAGGTCCTTGACAAGGTGGAGAAACTCACCGGTAGAAAGTCGTTCCCGGTCGTCATCGTAGGCACGGAAATAATAGTCGGACACGACGAGCAGAAGCTGAAGAAGGCATTAAACATATGAGCAGCTCGCAAGTCGAAAGGATCTACTGCCCGGTCTGCCTGGCCAAGTTCAAGTTTTCAGAGGGTTGGTCGGAAGGATCCGTGGTCGTGTGTCCCATTTGCGGGGAGAGGCTGACCATCAGTAAGTCCGCAGACGGGTGGGTCGGGGACAGAATCGATAAGGGGACCGAAAAGGAGATTCGCGACAGGATCGACGGCTTCGCGGAGATACGGGGATACGTCTTCAACGACGTCAAGGAGGACATCGTCGAGGGACTGATGGGCAAGTACAAGCGTTTCGGCGATTTCTATTGCCCCTGCAGGATGGAGCATGTGCCCGAGTATCAGTGCCCGTGCAAACCAACTAGGGGCGGAGACGTCGAGAAGAACGGCAAGTGCCACTGTGGTCTTTTCTGGAAGAAGGCGTAAGGCCTAGGTCTCGTGGACCGCCCCTCGAGGACAGCTTGAGACGCAGACCGCGCAGCCGGTGCACATCTCGTGATCGAAGGTCGGCCTGAAGGTCTTGCGATCGATGAACTGTGCGCCCTTCGGGCACTTCCTCGCTGCCGGGCAGTAGGGATTCTGGTCGCAGAGGTTTCGTTCGAACTTCACTGGCATGTTATCGAACGGGTCTATGGCGACGCCGTATTTTATGGTTGTGCATGAAATTCGCACAATCGCATGTCATTCAGCCCCCTCCCTATTGAAGCTTGTCATATGTTGATTCTCAAGAATGATATGCACGTGCAAAAGGGAGATATACACGCCTAATGATGAATGAGTGTGGACGAGGAGAAAGCTCGAAAGACGGTCGAGATTGCCGCCTCCATTATGGCGGCACGGGACATCGACGCCATCCTCAGGATGATCGTGGACGCCATCACGGACAACTTCGGCTTCGAGGCGTGTGACGTCTTCATCTTGGACGAGGAGCACGACAACTTCGTTCTCAAGGCCAGCAAGGGTTTTCCAAGCGACATTTCGGATAGGACCTCTGGATTCTCCAAATCCAGACAGTCGATAACTGAGGACCTGGACAAGTCCGAGAAACTCGGCCGAACGACGTACGTATTCAAAGCTCAGCCCGAGGAGAACGGGACCAGCTACTACAGCGTCCTGCACCCAGAACGAGTCAAGGAGCCGAGGGCCCACCCGAACGACTGGCACGAACTCGATGTACTGTACGTCCTGTTCCAGGATTCCGACGGGAATTTGCTCGGCTTCCTCGAGCCCGACGGCCCGATGGACAGGAAGCTGCCGACTCCTGAGACCGTCGGCTCGCTCGAGATGTTCGGTAGCTTGGCGTCGATCGCCATCGCCAATGCGAAGCTCGTCACCGCGCTGAACCGGACTGTGAAGCTGTTCAGAGCGCTCCTGGAAACGACTGCAGCCATCCAGGAATCGACCGATCTGAAGGATACTCTGCGGACCATTGCGGATAGGATGAACGATATGGTCCCATTCGACGAGATCAGTGTCTATCTAGTCGACTGGAACAGAAGCCTGCTAGTTCCCATCTACGCCACAGGACCCTACGTCGACGAGGTGCTTGCAGACATTGGACCTCTGACCGGACTCGCGGGAGAGGTGGCCAAATCCGGAAAGGTCGAGATAGTGGAGGATTCAATGGACGACCCCAGGGTCGAAGACATCCCGGGCATTGAGGACCTAGAGATACGCCAAACGATGATGGCAATCCCGCTGAAGACCAAGCAGGGAGTACATGGAGTCCTTGAAATCTACCGAGAGAAGAATCGGAAGTTCACGGCAGTGGAAGTCGCGGTGGCGGAGCCCTTCGCGACGCACGCGGCCATAGCGATCGAAAACGCGAGGCTCAAGGAAGAGCTGAAGAAGAACTACGAGACGGTCCAGCAGGCCTATGACGAGACCAAGGACCTCGACAAGATGAAGGACAGTCTCGTGGACACCATTTCCCACGAACTCAGG
>MGWC01000037.1:0-14283 GCA_001800815.1 Euryarchaeota archaeon RBG_19FT_COMBO_56_21 | reverse complement strand
GGGTACATCGAGATGGCCGCCTCCGGGATGTACGGAGAAGTGACCGCGAAGATGCAGGACAGGTTCAGAACCATACTTCAGCAGGTCAACAGGATCAATGTCCTCGTCTCCTCGATGCTAGAGATGTCGCGGCTTGAGAAGAAGACACTGGAACTCGATTTCGAACCCATCAACATGGCCATGGTGACTAGGGAGGTCCTCGAGGACCTCAACAGCGATATCCAGGGCAAGAACCACACGATCAACGTCCTCTTCGGGAACGAGCTCCCGACCGTCATGGCGGACAGAGTGAGGATACACGATGTCATCGAGAACCTCATCAGCAACGGCGTGAAGTACACGGCCGCGGGCGGCAAGATCACCATCGGCGCGGACATACTGGGCGGCAAGGTGCACCTGTGGGTCAGGGACAACGGTGTGGGCATAGCCGACGAGGAGCAGGACAAGATATTCGACAGGTTCTTCCTCGCTGACGCAGGGCTCGTGAGGGAGGACGGACGCGTCGGAATCGGCCTCTATACGAGCAAAGAGATCGTGAGGCGACACGGCGGGGACATGTGGTTCGAGAGCAAGAAGGGTCAAGGGAGCACTTTCCACTTCACGGTGCCCTTCAAGCAACGCCCGACTTAATTCGTACAATTCAAATAGATATCAGTACGACCGCGAGTTTTTTGAATGAAATCCTTGGGAAGGGGTTTCGAATCGTTCTGGTCGATCTACATCTCGCACGAGAGCTTCTCGAAGACCTCGGGCGCGGGCCAAGACTGGTCCTGCGTGAGGTATTTGTGCATGGACTTCGCGGCCTTCTTGCCGTCGCCCATGGCGAGGATCACGGTTGCCGCGCCTGAGGCGATATCGCCTCCGGCCCAGACGGCCTTCTTCGAGGTCCGGCCCTCCTCGTCTACCGCGATTGTGCCCTCCTTGGTAGTCTTTAGGTCGGGCGTGGTCATCGGCACCAGCGGGTTGGGACTCTGACCGATTGCGATGAGCACCGTCTGCGCGTCGATCAGGAACTCAGAGCCCAGGATCTTCACTGGCCTCCTCCTTCCGGACGCGTCCGGCTCACCCAGCTGCATGCGTATGGCCCTGACCTGCTTCACGTTGCCGCAGTCGTCGCCAATGAACTCGACCGGCGCGGCGAGCAGCTCGAACCTGACGCCCTCCTGCTGGGCGTGGTGCACTTCCTCGCGCCTAGCGGGCAGCTCGGCATCGGACCTTCTGTACAGTATGACGCTCTCCTTGCAACCTAGCCTGAGCGAAGTCCTTGCGCAGTCCATGGCGACGTTGCCGCCGCCGATGGTCACGACGCGCTCGCCGGCGCGGATGGGAGTGTCGTACTCCGGGAACTTGAACGCCTTCATCAGATTGACCCTGGTCAGGAACTCGTTCGCAGACAGTATGCCGTTCAGGTTCTCCCCCTTCAGATTGGTCCAGTCGGGCAGGCCAGCACCGGTGGCCACGAACACGGCGTCGAAGTTTTGCATGAGCTCGTCGACCGTGTCCAGCTTCCCGACGACATAGTCGTTCTTGATGTCGACTCCCATCCTCCTGATGTAATCGACCTCGGCGTGGACGATCTCCTTCGGAAGCCTGAACTCGGGGATGCCGTACACGAGCACTCCGCCGCAGTACTGCAACGCCTCGAAGACGGTGACCTTGTGTCCGAGCTTGGCGAGGTCTCCAGCGACCGTAAGACCGGCGGGCCCAGCCCCGACCACGGCGACCTTCTTGCCCGTGGGCGGTGGAACATCGATCTTGCCCTTCTTCATCTCCCTGCGCTCCCAGTCAGCGAGGAACCTCTCTAGCCTGCCGATCCCGACGGGCTCGTTCTTCTTCCCGACGACACAGAGGCCCTCGCACTGGTTCTCGTAGGGGCAGACCCGGCCGCACACTGCGGGCAGGTTCTGCTTCTGCCTGATGATCCTGATGGCCTCCTCGAAGTTGCCCTCCTGCACTTGCTTGATGAACACGGGGATGTCAATCTCGACCGGGCACCCGTCCGTGCAGACCTTCCTGTTGGGGCCACGCTTGCACTGGAGACATCTCTGAGCCTCGAGTATGGCCGTCTGGGCTTCCTGTCCGATCGGGACCTCGTTGAAGTTCTTGATCCTCTCCATCGGGTCCTGCTCGGGCATGGGGTACTTCTTGGGCACTATCTTCTTTGGCTGCTTCGGTTGCTGTGGTTCATCCGCCAACTACTTCGCCCCCTGCCACTTCTTGAGAGAGACAGCCTCCTCGGGCATGTATCTCCTGTTCCTTGATGTGAGGTTGTCAAAATCCACGGCGTGACCGTCGAACTCTGGCCCATCGACGCAGCCGAACTTCGTTTCGCCGGATATGATGACCCTGCACGAGCCGCACATGCCGGTCCCATCGACCATTATCGGGTTGAGCGAGACGATGGTCTTGATATTGTGTGGTTTCGTGATGTTCGCGATGACCTTCATCATGATGATGGGGCCGACGGCGTACACGAGGTCGATCTTCTTGTTCTCGGCTATCATCTTCTTGAGGACGTCACTGACGAACCCGTGATGGCCCTTAGAACCGTCATCCGTGCAGACGAAGAACTCGTCGCTGACGGTCTTGATCTCGTCCTCGTAGATGAGCAGCTTCTCGTTCTTCGCGCCGATGATGTTGACCGTGTGGTTGCCAGCCTGTCTGAATGCGCGCACGACCGGGTACATCAGGGCCAGCCCGATGCCGCCTCCGATGGAGACAACATTGCCGAACTTGTGGAGATGCGTCGGTAATCCCAACGGCCCGACGAGGCTGAACACATTGTCTCCGGCCTTCAACGTGCCGAGCTCCTTGGTGGTCTTGCCGATCTCCAGCGCTGCAATCGTGATCGTTCCCTTCTCCGGAGAGAAGTCCGCCATCGTCAGCGGGACCCTCTCACCGTGCTCTGTCGGAGTCACCATGATGAACTGGCCGGCCTTCGCCTTTTTCGCGATGTGTGGGGCCTTGATCTCCAGCTTGATGACATCCGGCGTGAGCTTCTCTGCTTTGACTATCTCATACATTTTAGCACGCATCCTGCCCTCGGCCAGAAGCCCGACCCAGAGGGCATGAAACGAGGCCGTGATGCCTGTCGGCGCTGCATTTCCAAGTTTGTATATAAGGTTGCTGGGATTACGATTATTAAGGGCTGATTTTTCCGATGGAAACCGACGGCCATACTCCGATTTCAGAATCATATTCTAAAAACGGTTTCAAGATTCGAAATGACTACTTCTCAGTCTCCCGTCTCCTGCATCTGCGTCGTGCCCGCGAGAGTCACCATCGGCACCGCCTCGATCTTCCTGTAGACCTCTTCTGGTTGTCTTGTCATGCCGTCCACCTTGAGCAGGAAGCCTTCGACAGAGATGCCGAACAGCCTTTCGTTCTCCTTCAAGTGCGGCAGTATCAGCTCCCAGTCCGCCTTCGTGAGTCGAGAGATCCTGCCCCCGTTCAGCTGATCTTCGCCCACTAGCTTCTTCGGGTCGCGGATGTAGATGGCTCCTCCGGACGCGAGCGAGAACAGGTTGCCTCCAGGATACGGAGCGGGGAGGTCCGTCGGATTCCCGTTCGGATCGAAGGCCATGCCATTGAGCACCACGAACCCGCCTCCGTAGAGAGGGTTCCCTGCCATGAAGGACTCAGCGAGGTAGTCCAAGCAAGTCCCGTTGATCACGACTTTCGGCCTTCCAACAGCATTGATGAGCGGCCTGCCCGCAGCGTTGCCCATGACGTATGCATCGCCTCCCTTCGCGCCATACAGGAAGGTCTGCCCGACATCCCCATGAACGACCAGTTTGCCTTCGGCGAGTATCTGCCCTAGCTGGTCCTGGCCGTTGGCGTGGACGAATAACTCGGCGCCATCCAGCCCGGAGGCCAGGTAGTCCCCGGGGCTCCCGTACACATCGATCCTAAGCCCCTTGGACTTTGGACCCAGTCCGGCTCCAATGAATCTCTGGCCGTGGGTAGCGATCACGACTACTCGGTTCCAGCCTAGATCCCTTGCCCTCTTGATCAGGAACGAGACTCCGTCGTCTCCCTCCATCGGGAAATTCTCGCAGTCGATGACGAGCCTGTCGAATGGGGAAACTGGGACCCTCAGTTTGTCCCGATTCTTG
Organism: Euryarchaeota archaeon RBG_19FT_COMBO_56_21; assembly: GCA_001800815.1. GTDB lineage: Archaea > Thermoplasmatota > Thermoplasmata > UBA10834 > UBA10834 > COMBO-56-21. The sequence continues at coordinate 10,168 of MGWC01000037.1, read as the reverse complement.
AGGTCCACGAGCGCGAATGCGGATTTGGCGCTCTTCTCGACCATCGGGGCGCACCTGAGCATCCTCGTGATCGCCTCGTTGGCCTTCTGGTTCAGTCTGCTGCGCCTGATCCTTCCAGAGGAGTACTTCATGTCGATAATCAGGGTGAGGAGATCAAGGCATTCAGCCATGTTCGAATCGTTCCTGCACGCTTCCTGGACGACATGCGAAAGCATGTTGTTGAGGTCGCTGCCCGAAATCCCCTGGACCTTCTTCACGAAGAGGTTGAAGGCGTCCCTCGGGCTCTTCTTCGCGACCAGCTCCGCGCCCAGCGAGCTCAGCTTCGGCTTCTGCGGCAGCGGGTCGGCCATCGCGAAGTCCTCGACATTGTCCCATTCCTGCGAGGTCGTGACCGGCGTGCCGAACTTATCCGTGCAGATGAGCCGAAGTCCGTCCGGGGCTGACTTCTCGGGGAACAGCGTGAAGATGAACGCGCCTCCGTCCGTGTGGCTCCCGCCCCTCGCATTCCAGTACTGGTCCGCATAGTGGGGCACTGACGGATACTGTGTGGATATGCTCTTGAGCGCGGCATCGATTGCCTGTTTCTCTGACGCTATCAGCCCTAGCTGGACATGCCCGTCGACGAGCGCGAACACTTGGGGTCGGAGCATCGACGTGTCGGTAATGCCCATCAGCTGGAACTTGTTGTCGTAGAAGCAATTCCGGCCAACTATGAAGAACCACGGGCCGTCGGGAGAGCCATGGATGTGGGTAGCCTGGATTGCGCGGTACAGTTTTCGCTTCTCCTCTGGAAGCATTGCGAAGTCCCGCTCCGTTGTCGGAGCGAGCGCCTCGATGATATGCTCGAGCGGGTACCCGTAGGTCCTGTTGAGCACGTCGAAGAGCAGGACTGAGACTTCCGTATCCGTGAGGAACAGCGGCACTATGTTCCTCTGCGCGAGATACTCTGAGACTGAGTAATAGTTGGCGAAGTCCCCGTTGTGCACGAGCGCCTCGTCGAGACCTATGAAAGGATGCGCTCCGCCTGGGTGCCAGACTCTTCCTTTGGTGGGGTATCTCTGGTGGCCTATCCAGACGAATGCCTTCACATCCTCCAGCTTGTAGTACTTGACGACGTCCTCAGCGTAGCCGACGACCTTCATCACCATCATGTTGCGGCCGTGCGACATGACGAACGCGGTCATGGTGGTTCCTGCGTAGTATTTCTTGTTGATCTTGAAGCTCGTCTGATAGACGAACTCATCTTCTGCCCTGCGGGAGTCCAGCTTCTCGAGCTTGCTCTTCTTCACGAACTCATCGAGAGCCTCCTTCTTCGCCCTGCAGAAGTACCTCCAAACCTCCGGGGGTGTCACCTCGAGCGATTTGACGTAATCCGCATCAGCGGAGACCTCGACCTTGTATTTCTTCTCGACCTTGTAGTTCGGTTTGATGAACTCCTCTTCCAGGTCGTCCCGAACCTTCGGTTTGAGATAGGCCACCTGTATGAGATAGTCCTCTTCCAGGACGCGGTCTGTCACTTTCATCTGATCTGGATTCAGCCCGACGGCTGCAATCCCGCCGCCCTTCCCATTGCCCCTGTTGTGCATCTGTAGGAGCGGCTGAAGGATGTGCCTTCCGGCGATCGGGACAGTGCTGGCTATGCCTACGACGCCGCAGCCTCCCTCGGCTTCCTGAGGTCGGGCAGACATGTCATTCCTGGATTCGAGCATCCATCTCCTGCTCTCGAGAAGGACTTCGATCTCAGCTGTCACTTGCTCGCCTCCTTGGGTTGGCTGTTACCGTGTACCAACAGATCCGTTCTGCCGCGCAATTCCGAGATGTCGGTCATCCCGAGCCTGGCGAGGAGCTCGCACCATTGGAGCCTCCACGCGCCGTACAGGTTGGATATCCGTTCAGCGCCCCAGTCCGCATCTGTGAGCTTCTCGAGGACAGGGTCCGTCGTGGCGATTCCCCTCGGACAACCCCTGCCGCTCTCGCAGTTGCCGCACCTCACACAGCTGAGGGCCACGAGATCCGCCGTGCCGATGACGGCGCCATCCGCCCCGAGCGCAATCGCCTTCGCAACATCGAGCGCGGTCCTCAGACCTCCGCTCGCGAGGAGGGTGACCTGTTCTCTGATGCCTTCCTTCGCGAGGAACTTGTGGACCTTCGGGATGGCGTACTCTATCGGCATCGCGATGTTCTTCTTCGCGATCTCGGGGGCAGCCCCCGTGCCGCCGTAGCCGCCGTCCAGATGGACGATGTGGGCGCCCGCGTAGTAGCTGCCCACCGCGACCATCTCGACATCGTTCGGTGTGGAGACCTTGACGGACATGAGCGCCTTGGGATTGATCGCGTGCGCCCAGTCGAGGTGCTTTTTGTGGTCCTCGACGGAGTACACGCTGTGGAACGGGAACGGGGAGAAGAGGCTAGTGTACGGCACCGCCTCCCTCATCCTAGCGACCTCGGGCGTGTTCTTGTCATGCAGGAGGTGTCCTCCTAGGCCGGGCTTCGCGCCCTGTGCGTACTTGAACTCGATGATCCGTGTGCGCTGGATGGACTCCTCTCTGACGCCGAAGAGGCCCGTCGCGATCTGCGTGATGACGTGGTCCTTGTACGGGATCAGGAGCTCTGGATATCCGCCCTCACCCGTGCAAGTGAATGTGTCCCATCTCTTCGCGGCCTTGGCCCGGGCGAGCATCGTGTATGCGCTCACGGATCCGAAGGACATCCCGCCGCCGTAGATCGGAATGGGGATCCGTATCTTCGCTCCTGAATCACGGCGGTTCAGGTCGATGGCCGTGCATATCTGGCTCGGATCCACCTTCCCTTTCAACTCAGGCAGCTTGAAGTGGAGCTTGTCGAAACCTCCTCCGGAAGCACCCACATTGCCCGGATGGTCGAGCGGGAGCGGCCTGCCCGTCTCCGACATCGCCCAGGTCGCGAGTATCATCTCCGAGGTCCACCTTGGGTCCCCGAGGCTGGCGAAGGTTTCGCTCGGCCCCACGGACAGGGAATTCGTCGGGCAGTTGGCCACGCAGAAGAAGTAGTTGACCTCGCAGGACGGGCCTATGCATCTTCTGTCATCGGGCGGGAGTATCCTCACATGGCCTTCCACGCGCTTGTGGACGCCGTATGGACATAGGCTCGCGCAGAGCCCGCACGAGATGCACATATCAGCTCTAGTCACGGTGAATCTATTCATGAACCTGAGGTGTTCCGAAGGAACGAGAGCTGCCTCTGGCAGGTCCTTCGCGCAGGCCTTCGTGTCCTTAACCATTGCCCGCACCTCCCTCTATGTCGGAGAAGGATTCGCGCTCCACGTCCTCGAAGAATATCGCCCTTCCGAGCTCTCCCCTGAGCCGCCTGACCTCCCTGAGGCCCATGGCGCCCAGCACCTCTAGGAGCTGGTCCCTCCAGGCGCCCATCAGGTTGGTGAGCCTGTTTTCGATCCAGTCCGCAGGGGCATCTCCCAAGTTCGCGGGACAAGAGCCTATGGAACACGTGATGCAGTCCCGGCACTCAAGGGCCAGCACCGCTGCTTTCTCGAGCGTGACAACATCGGCTCCGCATATCAGGGTCTTGGGGACATGCTCGGCGGCGGCGATTCCTCCGCCTGCAATGATCGTTATCTGGTCACGGACGCTCTTGGCGACAAGCGCTTTGTGGATCGCTCTGAGACTGTCCTTCGCATATCTCGGCTCGCCGGAATCCAGCTCCATGCCTTCCTCGTCGAAGAGCACGTGGGCGACATCCACCTTCGACTTCACGAGCTCCACAATCCGTTTCTCGACGTCCTTTCCTGCGTTCACTCGGAAGGCGAGTACCGTCTGCGGGTACATCGACTTGAAGCGCTTTGCATCCTCCCTCCAAGTCGACCCAAGCGTGAGCGCTGCCATGCGCGCGCCTCTCGGGAGGACTATTTTCCGAACGTCGGCCCCCTCTGGATAGACAGGCACGAATTGCCCGTTCAGCTCCGAGGCGGCCTCTTCTGGAAGCGACTCGGGAGCGGCGAAGAACAACGAATCGACGTGCTTGGCGGCTCTGGCCATGCCAGTCTTCATGGCATTGGTGACAGCTCTGAGCCTGGTGGTGTCGATGACAAAAGGCACTTGCAGTTCGGTGATCGGCGGCATGTCGGTCACAAGCTGTCCGGCCTTGTCGAACTCCAACCAAGCCGGTCTGCTGCCCAGGTCGACGCTCGTCGAGATGTATTCCCTTCCGTGTATTCCGTCCCTTGTCGGCCTGACGATCTCGGACATGTCCGTCCACATGCCGTCGTAGCCGGGTCCAGCAAAGAGTCCGCGGTATCCCGCACCGAAGACGGGGATCTTCCCAGTCTCGGCCTCGTTCCAGACGGTGAAGATTCGCAGTGATGTCCACAGGCCTCGTCCGAGCGCTTTGTAGTCCGGGCCCACCATCATCGTGATGGCCCTCTGGGGACAGTCCTGTATGCATCTGAAGCAGTTCTTGCACAAGTTGTTGACGGGGTCCGCCATCTTACGCAAATCAACCTCGCTCCGCTTGTGCACCCCGTATATGCAGGACTTCTCGCACTTGCCGCAGTTGATGCAGTTGTCCGCTCTGATGATGACGAACTTCGGGACTGGGGCGATCCTGCTCGGGACAGACTTCAGCGGGATGTGATAGCGCTCATACTTCATCGCGCTCACCTCCCATTCCATGCGTGGGGGCGCCAACTACGAGCCCCCGCTCCACCAGCTTGTCGAACTCGGGCTGGCTCTCGGCGTACCTGATGAACTTCTCGATCTCCTTCTCATCCTTTCCGAAGAGCTCCTCGAGCTCCTTCTCGAGCTTGTCGAAGGCATCGACGAGGTGGAGCTTCGATTGGCATACCTGCTCGCACGCCTTGCACCTCATGCAGAGGAACGTGCGGTCCGAGTGTTCCTTGGTGATCTTGTCTCCGCGAGCCAGCGCTTTGACCGTCAGCAATTTTCCTCTCGCGGTGACACGCTCGTCTTTGACGATCAGGTACGCAGGACAAACGCTCACGCAAGCACCGCACATCGCACATTCGTCGGCGATCTTCAGCAGCTCCGTGCGCGTCTTCGGTTTCAGCTTGCGCTCCGCGAATTTGTATCCTGTCCGCATGAGCCTCATTGTGAGCGGTGAGAAGACTCTCATGGTCTTCAGGGCTGGGCGCATGATCCCTGGGCTGAATGCTGTACCAAGGACGCCTCCAAACCGGCCCGAGAGGAAGAAGTACTTGCCCGTGTTCATGACATTGCCTGGGTCGAGCTTCGCTTTGGCATCGCGCAGCCTCGTCAGCTGCGCCTTCTCCTCGGCGTTCGTGAATGCCGTGTTCCAGATGCCGATCGAGTACGGCTTCGCTCCATTGTCGATGAGCATCGAGGTCAGGATCATGGACTTGGCCGCATCTAGCGTGAAGCTGATCGTATTCCCCTGGTCGGTAATGTAGTAGCAGAGCAGCAGACCGTTCCCATCGTTGAGGAAGTGCACCTCGAACAATGGCTCCAGACCCAGCTCCTTGCAGAGGTCCTCGGCTTTCTGAAGCGAATCCGGGAGGATCTTCAGCGGCATGACGACCTCTGATCCGAGCAGCCCTGGCCCGTACTTCCTCATCTTCATCGGGAAGAACCGCTCGTTCCACATGTATCGTGCGAGGTACTCCTTCTCATCCTTGAGATCTGAGGATTTCACGAACTGCTGGTACCGATCCTCCGAGTCCTTTCCTTCGATGTTGACGATGATCCCGTGCTCCGCAGTGAACCTCTCCCCTCCGAGCATACGGTTGACGAGCGAGAACTTCAACGGGCTCTCGTAGACGATGTGAGCGGGGCCGACATCGCTGCTGCCCAGTGCATACGCGAAGCTCAAAGCGCTCCTGAAATCGCTGAACATGATGAGGTGTGGCCTGGACATCTCGGGCCTCTTCCGTACGGACAGAGTCACCTCCGTGATCACCCCGAGCTGCCCTTCGCTGCCGAACAGGGCGGAGAACAACGGGTCTCCTCTGTCCATCTTCCTGACCCATCCATCGGGTGTCACGAGGCTGGCGGCCTGAACACTCTCCCTGAGATGGCCCTTCGAGTAGCTGTTGAGGCCCATTCCCCCAGTTGCCATCCACCCCGCCACTGTGGAGAACTTGCTCGACGGACACGTGTTGAGAGCGAGGCCTAGTTTCTCGAGCTCGTGGTCGATATCAGCCCAGCGTGCGCCCCCCTGGACCCGAGCTGTCAATCTGTGAACATCGATAGCGAGGATCTGATCCATGACCGATATGTCGAGGACCATCCCACCGACCACGGGAGCGGAACCGCCGAAAGGAGATGAGCCCGAGCCTCGAGGAATTACAGGAACGCGGTGCGAAGATGCGAACTTGAGCAGGGCCGATACAGAACTCTCGCTTCTAGGCTGGACGACCACCGTGGGCGCGGAGTTGAACATTATCTCCTTCATGAAGCGGGGGATCTCGGACTGGTCACGCGAGTACAGCATGCGCTCCCCTGATGACGAGATGATGCGCACGTCATCAAGGCCGAGCGCCCGGAGGGCTTCTGCGAGCCTTCCATCGGATCTTTCCTCTTTCGCTGAGAACTCAGTCGGAGGCGGGGGAGGGGCCGAGTTGCTGCGGTAAATAGGCGGGCCTACTCCTTCTTCTGCCATTCTGTGCATCCCCCCTCAGGAACCCATGCCCCTCGGAGTCCCTTCTGGTTGGAGAGCGCGAGCACCATGAGCCACTTGCTCCGGTGGGGAGCAGCCCTCCAATCCTAAAGCCTTTGTGGACTCAAATGGCCTTGTGCTCCTCAAACGAATAACGCCGTACGCTAGGGTACATATATAGCCCTTTCCTTGGACGAATCCGCGAGTATGTGCCTGGATTGAGTGTTCTGGCGTGGTTCTCCAGGTCCTAAGTTGTCTGAATGCCACAAGTATGGCGCAAGGTTATTAATAGCATTCAGTATAGTCGCTAACCAGCACGAGTTGTGCCGAGCGAGACGACAAGCCGAACATCGCATGTTTCTGAAGCCGATGGTTTGACTCGCGTAACAGCCGGATGCAATTGTGCGCAAAACAAAGGAAGAATAGCCATGGAAGAGAGCGCAGGAAATACTGCAACAGAGCAAGCAAGCGTCGAGGTCAAGATCAAGGACCTGACGCCGCAGTCAAAGAGAGTAGACGTTGTGGCAAAGTGCCTCGAAGTTGGCGAGCCTAAGGACATCCCCGGCAAGTTCGGGAACAGCAGAAAGGTCGCCGAGGCAACAATCGCGGACGAGACAGGAGCGATAATCCTGTCATTGTGGGACAACCAGATCGGCACCGTCGTAAAGGATGACGTCGTCGAGATCAAGAACGGATATGTCTCGCTGGTCCGCGGTCACATGCGGTTGAACGTCGGCAAGTATGGCACAATCGCCAAGACCGAGAAGCCCATCGACTCGCCCAGCACGGCAGTCAACATGAGCGACAAGGAGTACGAGCAGGAGCGCAGGCGCTTCGGCGGCGGCGGTGGCGGTGGTGGAGGAGGAGGAGGCGGCAGGGACCGCAGAGGCGGATACGGCCGTGACCGAAGGGACAGAGATTCCTCCGACAGCGACAGGCCAGCTTACATGAACAAGGGCCGCAGGCGATTCTAGTCGCGCCCATTGATCATGCGGCCGTCTCCTTTCGGAGGCGGCGAGAAACCACTTACCACTTCTGTTTTATTCACTTCCCGGCGACCAGCTCCTGCTTCGCAGGCTGATGACCGTACTTCGCGGGATTGTCCTTCTCAGGGCCGATCATTTTGGCAAATAACGGATAGCCCAGGGCGGTGACAGCTCCGAAACCGCCGAAAATGAGCCAGATCATCTTGTCTCCATCGAGAATGTCCAAGAACAACATGCCAAAGAACAAGCCGGCGCCCATGGCTAGGCTCTGGATGAACCCCGCGAAGCCCATGTACAGCCCGCGCTCCGCCTCAGGCGACATGTCCGCGATTATTGCTCCCACGATGGACATGTAGACTATCTCGCCCAAAGTCATGACAACTATGCACGCGAGCACCCCTTGGAGATCTCCAACGAAGAACAAGAACGAGAAGCCGAGTGCAGCCACAAGCTGTCCAGATAACAGGACAGCGGAACGCTTGAATCTCACCATCTTGGAAGTGACCCAGAGCTGGAGCGAGACCACCATGACCCCGTTCACCGAGAACAGCGCTCCCACCGTGTTCAGCGAGAAGTCCAAGTCCTCTGTCATGTAGATTGTAAGGACTGACATCCACTGGGAGATGAAGAACCAGAGAGTCCCTGTCATGACACACAGCATCAAGAACGGCCTGTTGCCGGAGACCGCCATCGTCTTGCGGAACGTGACTTCCTCCGACACGACGCTGTCCGGCTTGGTCTCGGGTATGAAGAAGACGTTCATCACGAAAGCTCCCCCCAATATCGCAGAACCAAAGAGGAACAGCTCCCTGATGGACCACGCGGAAACGATCAACATGCCGATCGCAGGCCCAATGAAAAGCCCAGTGTTCCATGCGATCCTCAGTGTGCTATACGCAGCTGGCCTATCCTTCGGAGGTATGACGTCGGCTATCATTGCGTTCGCTGCCGGCATGTAGAGTGTGCCAACGAACGCGTCGGCGAGTATAATGATGAACAGCGTCAGGAAATCGGATGCGAAGAAGTACATAGCCAATGTAATTGACATGAGGCCGAGACTCATCAGTAGGACCGGCCTTCTCCCGATCCTATCAGCTAACATGCCTCCGAGAACCATTGCTGGGATTCCTGACATCGTATATCCCGCGAGAGCCACTCCAGCAAGCGGCTCCGAGATTCCGATATCCTTCACCATGTAGATCGTGAGGTACGGGAATATCAGCCCGAACCCGACATTCTCGATGAGCGCACTAGCTACTAGCACCTTGAATGCCCTTGGCGCGCTCCTCAGAGTCTCCATGAACATGGCATCTATCACCGAAGCTGGAAACCGACAATACTTTCTAGGATAAGAAGCAACGACCCTTCAGCACAATGGATTATTTATCCAGCGTTCAATCTACGGTCTTGGGAGAGGACGATGGCCGTTGCCCGGATCAGCATACTGTCTAACGATAACATAGAGGCCGTGCACGCGAAGACACTTGACATACTTGAGAACCCTGGGGTGCGGATCCACAGCGAGCGAGCGCTCAAGCTCTTGGAGGATGGGGGCGCGAGAATCGACCGCAATAGCATGCGTGCGAGCATACCCGAAGGACTCGTGAAAGAGACTGTTAGGAAGCTTCCGAAGAAGGTTAGGCTCTGCGCGAGGAACCCGAAACAGGACATGACGGCTCCGAAGGCCGACTATCCATACATGGCCACCAACGGCACGGCTGTGTATGTCGCAGATCCGGACACTGGGGAGAAACGAACATCACTCGCCAAGGACTTGCGCAAATTCATGATCCTCTCAGACGCGATGGCTCCCCTAGACTATGTGTGGCCTATCGTGACGTCTCACGACGCGCCGGAGAGATCGCGGTCATTGTACGACCTCGCGACAGGTCTGGAGAATACGACCAAGCATTTCCAGGGCGAGGCGCTCTCCGCAGATGAGGCCCGTGCCCAGGTGGAGCTGGCATCCGCGGTGGTCGGAGGTCCAGACGAGCTGACCAAGCGACCGATCTTCTCGGTGATCCAATGCCCCATCTGCCCATTGGAGCTAGAGAAGGGCTCCGTTGAGGCGGTGATCGAATTCGCCAGAGCTGGCATTCCAGTGGTCTCCATGTCGATGGCCCTGACCGGCCTGACTTCACCGGTAACTCTCGCCGCGACCATCGCGATAATCAATGCTGAGAACCTGGCAAGCTTCGCCGTGTCCCAGATGGCTTCCTCAGGCGCACCCGTCGTGTACAGCTCGGAGTCGACGGCGCCCAACATGCACACGGGGGAGATCCACTACGGCGCTCTCGAAGAGATACTGCTCGCCGCGGCATCCGCACAGATGGCGAAGCACTACGGCGCCACGACCATGGTTGGAGGGTTTGGGCTCGGGCTAGGCGGTGAGGTTCCCGGCATCTACATCGACCCTGCTGAGCTCGTGTTCACTAGCATCACGTCGATGACTCTCACGGACTTCGCTTCGGGAATTGGGGGGCTGGACCAGGCAAAAGGATCCTCCCTAGAGCAGGTAGTGATTGATTGCGACATGTGGGAACAGGTTAGGGAGTTCA
>MGWC01000036.1 GCA_001800815.1 Euryarchaeota archaeon RBG_19FT_COMBO_56_21 | reverse complement strand
GAAATCCGGGGCCCATCTGAGAGCGTCGCGAGGCGAGTCCAGAGCGCATGAGAATTGGGTGAGAGAGTGACGCAGATCCTTGATGTCATGACGAAGGCTCTCGACGGCAAGCCGATGAGCGAGAACGATTACCAACTGAGGACCTTCTCTCCCAAGGTCCAGGAGAAGGTGAAGAAGTACCGTATCAAGTACGACCCAGAGAACCCCGTGCCGAGCGACAACTCCCTGGCGGACGATGTCTTCAAGGCCGGGTTCGAGCTGATGGCCGATGTCGGCTCTTATTGCATCACGACTGGCAGGGTGATCTCCTTCACGGAACAGGAGATTAAGGAGGCTCTCCGCAATGCACCTTCCCACTTGCATTTTGGAGAGGGCAAGGAGCGAAAGAAGTTCGTTCCTCGGAAGATCGGTGACAAGACGCCCCCATGGTGCCTTCTCGGCGCGGGAGGCGGAGCGGTCTCGAGCGACGCAGTCTTCACGACCCTGATGGAAGGTTATGCTGAGATACCTGAAACGGACGCGATCACGACTCCCGCTATCACGAAGGTGAGCGGCATCCGCGTGAGACCGCAGTCACCCCTCGAGGTGTTGGCGTCCATGAGGAACGCGGTCCTAGGGAGGGAGGCATGTAACAGGGTCGGGAGGCAGGGGATCCCGTTCATGAACTCTCTTTCGACGGCGGAATCGGATGTGTCGCTCGCCGCGGCTCTGCATCCGAAATTCGGCATGCGTCCATCGGACGGATACATGATAGCGAGCATGGACCCCATGAAGACTGATTTCCAGAGGCTCAACAAGTCCGTTATCGTCAGGTCTCTAGGCGGAGCGGTCGGATGCGACTTCTCGCCACTGATGGGAGGATATTCTGGGGGTCCGGAGGGGACCGCGGTCTGTACCGTCGCGACTCACATGATGGCCGGGCTCACGTTGGGCTCCAGCTACTTCATCCCGTTCCCGCTGCACTTGAGATACGTCTCGAACAGCAGCAGAGAGATGCTTTGGATTATCAGCGTGATGGGGCAGGCCATAAGCCGCAATACCCACCTGCTCTCACTGAGTCTTAACTACACAGCCGCTGGCCCTTGCACAAAGATGTGCCTTGAGGAGTCGTCCGCATCGGCAATCGCCGCTGTAGCATCGGGTCTCTCTATCGAGTCCGGAGGCTACGCGACAAATAAGTACGAGGACCGGGAGACACCCGTTGAGCCTCGGATCACGGCCGAGTGCGCCCACGCCGCCGCAGGCATGAAGCGGTCCGATGCGAACGAAATCTGCAAGACTCTCCTCGCACGATATGAATCGCGGCTCAAAAATCCACCTCTGGGCAAAACAGTCCATGAATGCTGGGATTCGGAGAAACGGAAGCCCACTGCCGAGTACCAGAAGGTTATCAGGGATTTCAAGGCCGAGATGGGTACTTCAGGCATCGCCCTACGGCCGGAAGCCTAATCCTAGCATTTTTCTTGACAGGTCGCAGGAATGTTGCGTTTTCGCTCAGGCAGTACCCGTTCGGCTCTTTCGAGATATAGCTTGACAGTGTTATGACGGCGGAATAGCAGCCTGAACTGCTACAATTGTACACAAAAGGGAGGAAGAAGAAATGGATTTTGGAGCTAGTAATACGATGAATGTGAGCCCGAGCGACCCAACCCTCACGCGCGTGCGCCATGTGCGCACACTGAGGAAGAGCAGGGCGAGGAGAGGAGTCCTGCATCTGGCGCTCGTCCCTCTAACCCTATTGGCACTCGTCCTGCCATTCGCCCCCTTGGGGGGCGCAGGGCCGCCGATTGTGATCCCGCCGGGGACGATAGACCCGACGTCGATACCGAAATGGGTGAACCAACTTGACAGTCCCCCACCTGTGTGGGTCCCCGACAGTGAGACCTACGATGACGAGGACAATCTTGTTTCTCAGAATTACACAATCGCGATGCGCAGTTTTGAGCAGCAGCTGTTGCCAACCGGGTACGCCACGACGCCTGTCTGGGGCTATGCAGGGAACGCGAAAGATGCCTTGACGGGCGCGAACCTCGGCTACATAATGAACTCGCCGGGAGCATCCTTCGAGGCGACGAGATACGTGACCAACTACGTCAAGTGGGTCAACAACATCGAAGGAGATCACCAGTTCCCAGTGGATCCGACCCTGCACTGGGCCAACCCGAACGACATGGAGATGCCCGAGGAGCCGTTCGAGCCATACCCGGAGGGATACGCTGAGGCGCAGTCGAACGTTCCTCTTGTGACTCACTTGCACGGCGGCGAGGTGCAATCCACATCCGATGGGGGTCCTGAGGGATGGTGGACAGCAGACGGAGACCATGGCGATGGATACTCCACTTTGGACCCTGAGACCACCGAGGACAACGCTGCAGTGTTCGAGTACCCGAATGAGCAGCTTCCGACCACGCTTTGGTACCACGACCACGCCTTGGGCGTGACGAGGACCAACGTGATGTCGGGCCTCGCAGGCTTCTACATGCTGAGGGACCCGGTAGACCCAATCGCCTCGTTATTGCCTTCGGGCAAGTACGAGATGCCGCTGGTGTTCCAGGACAGGACATTCAACACTGACGGTTCCCTGTGGTTTGACACCGTCGGCCTCAATGTCGATGTGCATCCCTACTGGATGCCAGAATTCTTCGGGAACACGATCATGGTGAACGGTAAGGTATGGCCCAACATGGACGTGGACAAGGGACAGTACATGTTCCGACTCCTGGACGGGTCGAACGCGAGGTTCTACACGATCACATTCTCGAACGGGATGCCGTTCAAGGTCATAGGCACTGATGGTGGATACCTCAGGGCCCCAGCGACAGTCACTAAGCTGACAATTGCTCCAGGAGAGAGGTATGTCGTCTTAGTGGACTTCTCTAGCCTTGCTCCGGGGACCAAGGTCGTGATGCTGAACAACGCGAGAACGCCCTTCCCGACCGGCACCCCGGTCTTCGGGGGCACAGTCGGCCAGCTGGTACAGTTCACTGTGACTGGCAGCCCGGGTTTCGTTCCCAAGGTGCTGCCGCCGATATTGAACCCGACTCTGGCCGCGGGGTTCCCGTCCATTATGGGGCCGGTCGACAAGACAAGGACCCTGGTGCTGACAGAGGTTATGGGCCCGGAAGGACCCCTTGAGATACTCCTGAATGGCCAGAAGTGGCATGCAGACCCGAGCGAGATACCAACCCTCGGCACGGTCGAGAAGTGGATCATAGTCAACCCGACCGCGGATACACATCCGATCCACCTGCACCTGACGCAGTTCCAGCTCTTGAGCAGGCAGAAGATGGACACAGAGACATACAACAACGATTGGATGATGCTGAACGCCGATCTGAGCATGATGGAGGACGGTATGCCGCCATTCATGGGTACGCCTGAGGAGCTGAGCCCCACAGCGTACCTGACCGGCAATGCCAAATCGGCGCCGTCTTGGGAGAGGGGCTGGAAGGACACGATCCAGATGAATCCTGGCGAGGTAACGATCATTCTGGTGAGGTTCGCTCCGAATGACGGAAGCCCTGAGTATTCGTTCGATGCGAGTGTCGGTCCGGGCTATGTGTGGCACTGCCACATTCTCGACCACGAGGACAACGAGATGATGAGGCCGATGTACGTGGTCAAGCCAGAGACCTAGGTCGGATCAAAACCACTTCCCCAGCGTTTTTCTGTTTTTTTTCCATAGTTCAGTCTATTCTCTCTCCACAAGACCCGCAAAACATGGATCCTTGAGGGTTCTTGTAGCCACAGTAGGGACACTTTCCTCCGAACCCTGCCCGCATCTGCTGCAGGTCCGACTCGGTGCCGAAGGGCTGTCTCGCATCCGAATCCACTTCCGCCTGGAGCCTGTAGGTCCTTGGTATGAGAACGAGTACTATGATTAGCAGTATCACAGCCGCTGCCGCACCGACCACTACGACGACTATTGTCCAGTCAACTGGGGTGTTCGGTTCAGGGTTTTGGCTAACGATCGTTCCTGATATTGTGACAGGTAAGGTCAGGTTGTTGAGGACGGCGACAGAATAGGTGTTGGGCTCGGTCATGATTGAGGTCCGAGAGATGTAGTCCGTATCGATCTGTGACAGCTCGGGCAAGTATGACCAGCTGCCTGTGGGTGAGCCACCCAGCATTGCGTTCAGGAACTCAGAGGTCCCCTGCGCATCGAGAAGATAGATATCGACACGACCCCCTGTTGAGGTGAGGAACACGGTCAGTTCAGTATTCTCCGTCAAGACCATCGTGTATAGTCTGTAATCTGATGCGCTGAGTTCTGCATTGATGGAGTAGTTGTACTCCAGCTGAGCTTTGACTGATTCGAATGAGCTCTCAAGTATTCCAGCCGCCAACAGCAGCAGGAACAATACCATGACTCCATGTCCTCGAACCATCAAGGTCCCCTAGATATGATGTACGATTTCAATTTTGCCTAGGCCAACCCTGGTGATGTGAACCGCATCTTGCACGATCGAGATTGCGAGTGCTGTCATCTGCATTCCGGGATGAACTCGCGCCTGGATGTGGCTATCAACAACAAGCCTATGAGGGCGAAGAAGGCTCCGAATAGGAAGCCAATCGACAAAACGCCGAAGACCCCACTAGCCAATGCGCCGTCGAAATTGCTCCTGTTGAATGTGAAGGTGCTCAAGGCTACTGCGAGAACGCCGAACAACAGCATGAGTCCAGCAAAGATCTCGTAACTGTCCAGGATATCGTTCAAAGCCTCTCCAGGAGCTATCACGGATCCATACGTCGCCAGAATGTCGTCTCCCGTTCCTGGGAGAACCGAGAGAAGTGCATGAGTCATCCCCAGGAAGCCTGCGAGCAGAACTAGGATCCCGCCAACTCCCACTTTTGCCGTCCTAACAGAATGCGTGGGGAGTTCCGACCAATGTTCGCATTCCTCTGCTTTCGCAGTATCAGAGTCCTTCTTCTGAGCGCTTTCGTGAGGAATGTCCGCACGACACACAGGGCAGACTACCGCTTCTTTGTCCGCATCCCAACCGCAGGCGGGGCAGGCCGGAGGAGCCATGGTGTCACCCCTCATGGGGTGACCGCAGAATCTGCATTCGATTGCAGTACTTGGGTTCTCAGCACCGCACGATGGGCATTTCACCGCAGCTACAGTCATCGCTTAGACGAAGTCTTATTATCAATATGAGCTTTGTCCAGAATTGCGTCCTATTTGCAGCTACTTCGCCTTTGGCAATGAAATCTCGAAGCTCATTCCCAGAGCATCAGTACCAGGATGTCTGTCCCTCGCAGACACAATGCCATCGTACCGTTTGGCTACGAGAGCTGCCAGCGACAGACCTACCTCGCTGAACTTCAAGTCGCCCATTCCAGAACCGGGGTCCGCGAAGATCCTTTCCCTCATGTCTTGAGGGATGGTCGACCCCCTGTCCGATATTGATACAGTGTAGACGTCGTAAACATCATCAATGTCGACATCGACCGTGACATAGTGCCCGTTGGTCCTTCTGGCTGAGTCGAGAAAGAGGTGCAGGAACATATCGTTGATGAGGTCGTCCGCCATCACCCTGCATTCGTTTGGTGGCTGCATGAAGTTGACAGCGAATTGCTTCTGTGTAATCTCCCTCTTGGCGGTCTCAGAGGTTCTTCGTATCACATCTCTGAGATCGATTTGCCTGAGGGTGATTGACCTCGTGCTCCTGGCTTCCGAGTACCGTTTCACGGTCTCGATCAAGCCTCTCATGGATTTCGTGATCGCCACCATATTGAGAGCGATGTCCATCGCCTTTGAGTCCAGCTCGGTGACCCCTCTCAGCTCCTTTGTTAGGTGCTCAAGCGGTCGCACCATGTTGTTCATCTCGTGGGTGATGAGATCGACATAGTGCTTGGACTCGTTCATCGAATCCACCGCCTCTTGGTACATCCTAGAGTTCTCGATTGCCACTGCCGCCAGATTCGACAGAATCTCGATTCTGTCAAGCACCTCTTTTGACGGTACCTTACCATCCCCTGGTTCGGTTATCTCGAGCCACCCGATCCATTTGCCGTTCTTGTCCGTCATGACGAAATCGATGTAGTCGAGTTGGTGCCAATCCTCTGGCGATGGCCTCGGCTCGTTCAGCTGGTCGGGTTGCAAGACGAACAGGAAATCGTCATCATATGCCATCGCTGTATCCTCAACCCTCACGTAGTAGCAGCCCCGAGATATCCGAAATTCGTCCTTCAGATCGCTCTTCATGCGATCATAGGTGTAAGCTACGTTCCTAATTCTCTTGACAACGTCAGGTGGGTATCCATAAGATGCCTTGTGAGAGTACAGGCCCGTCGATTCGTCGAGCGTTCCAAGGCTCATGCCTTTCATGTTGTAGTTGCGCGCGACGGTCGTCAGAATTCTGTCGAAGAGTTGCTCAAGTGGCTCTACCCTCAGAATCGATGTGACTATGTCCAAGAGGTCCGCAGCAGGCGGAGCCTTGACACTAGGCTCATCTGCTGAGGGCACCCTTCGGGCTGGAGTCTGAGGGTCTGCCAAAGTCTGACCTCCTTGATATCTATCCTTCAAATGTCTTCTATGGTCTCCGCTCGGGTGTCGCCCTGCTTAGCAACTGCTAAGACAACCTGGCTTGAGACAATTGTCTAATGTTGTTGCGAATGATTGTGGCTCATTCCTTCTTCTTGTCCTTGTCGGAGACCGCGTTCTTGGCTCCCTTTCCGAACGCCTTCACGGCTCCCCAGCCTTTCTTCACACCGGTCCCAACGAGTTCCCCTGTCTTCTCGGCCGCTCCCTCGACCATACCCTTTTCCTCCGGTTTCTTCTTATCTGCCATTAGTGCTCGCCTCCATGGTATGCAGGGGGCGATTAGGGGCACTTGTGACTATAATGATTTTGCATGATAGAACGCCACTCGAGAAGGGCATGACTAGCTGGGGAAGCTACCTGATGTGGTTCAGCGAAAAAGACCCAATATCCATGCCCGTCTTGGAGAGAGAGTACCTGACGTATGCTCTGGACCTGACTTCGCATATGCCTTTGATGGCCATGAAAGTCTCGTGATTCTCGAACTTCAGCTCGACGACTCCATCCATTAGCGAGCTGATCATCTGTATGTCGTGGTCGGTGTGCACACCCTTGGCTATCGTGTAAAGGGTGACCGCCTTGTCCCTCTTTCTCTTTCCGACGAATGAGTTAAGGAACCTGAACACGGTCCTAGGGTCGGAATACGCGATCAGCGTTGAAAGCCCCCGGACTGCCATCCTGTAGTAGTCGTGTTCCTTCTTGAACTCCTTCGCAGTCTTCTCCACGAGTCTCTGGATGGCCTCGAAATCCGTTGGCGAATCAACATAATCGGTGAAGGGATCCGCCGTGTCGCTCCCAACCGCCCTGGAGTACGCATCGATGTATCTGATGATGCCAAGCTTCTCGGCATCTTCATACTCTGGGAAAACCGCCTTTATCTCCTGCCTAATCTCCCGCGGGGACCTGTCCGTGAGCAGCCAAATGACGGGCGTGCCCCACTTGACCCCCTCGGCGATGAAGGAGTCCACGAGAAGTTCCTTACCAGCGAATGGCGGTCCGTAGAGGAGCACGTTCGATCCGAATGGTATCCCTCCCAGGAGGAGATCATCAAGCCTCGGCGTGCCCGAGCGAATCTTCTGAGGAGTGAAATCGTCCTTTGCGACAGGTTTGGACGGTGTGCGGATCTGTATCGGATCCGTCTGATCGGGCTCAATCTCTGACGGGATGATGTCGATAGCACCGTCATCGTTCTTCTCGAGGATCGACCTAATCATACCCTCGAGCTCGGCTATCCGCTCCTCCAGGCCTTGTCGCCTGATTATCTCAGTCGCAAGCCTATCTGCCATCGTATCGAAGGTCACGAGAGTCCTTTCGATCGGCGCGTGCGTTATTGGTCTGCCCCGGGTTTGCCTTTCAATGGGGGCATGTTTGTGAGCGACCTGCTCGGGTCTCTCCCGGTCACACCCGCGCTCCGCGGGGAGATCGTCTCGAGCCGTCCTCAATGTCGGTTGCGCGCGGGCTCTCTGCTCCGCGCTGAGGACTCCTTCGAGCATCGAGAGTCGCCATTCGATGTGGGTCTGCGGGAAGTCAGGTGACTCGGCGAATCTCTCCCTCGCTATCTTCCTGCTTCTTCTCGCTGATCTCGTGAGCTCCTTTTCGAGTGATTCGAGCTTCGTTGACGGCCTGCGTTTCTCGGAACCAGCCGCGGGGTTCGTCTTGTCAGAAACCCTCCTTCTGCGGTTCTTCTTCGTTGTGTCTCCCCTCAAACAATTCGCACCTTTAGCGTGGCATACACATTGCAGGTGTGCTAATAACATTTCGGCGGCGCGGAGGGTGCCAGTAGCCTCGTGATTCTATCATTATCGATAACAGACACGCTCGATGGATTCGATCCTCAGAGCTGTAGGCGCTATATCGTGCAAGGCTCCTTTCATCGTATTTCCAGGGATCCTTTCTCGCGTTAATCTGCGAGAGTGATCGGACTCTTGCGAAGAGTCTTCGATGTCTCCGCATACATCAATCTGCTTCACATCGCCCGTTACGAATGTAAGGACTCAATTCGCGTGTGCTTGGCAGACTCCCTAACGAGCAAGAAGATTCAATCATGAGTCAGTTCGACTCAGGATGTAGG
>MGWC01000035.1 GCA_001800815.1 Euryarchaeota archaeon RBG_19FT_COMBO_56_21 | reverse complement strand
GCAGCGCATCCGCGATTTCGCCCTGCGCCCAGCGCGTGTACTTTATCTGGTCGCTGACGTTGAAGCTCGACTTGGCTAGGTCTTCGAGTCTCAGGACCTCGTCCGCGATGGCCTGTGTCTCGGCGTCCGCACGGGTCACCACTCCGAACAGGTCTTTGTAGAACGGGTTCGGATTCGCCTCTGACCAGAAGCCGAATGTGTTCTGGCTCGCCCTCGGACCGATGATATCGAACACGTTGCCAACGGGGTCGGAGCTCAGGGACCATCCGATGATGAGCAGCTGGAAGTCCATTGACTGTAGCCTTGTGACGAGCGTGTCGAAGTCAAGCGCCTTCGCCTCTGCGTTGATGTGCAGGCCGTCTCTCATGTTCTTGGCTATCATTTGGCCCGCCCTGATCCTTATCGGGTCGTAGTCTGCGGGCGGAGTCAATATTGTGATCTTCTGCATCGGAGTGCCGTCTGGCAGCTGTCTCCATCCGCTGGAGCCAATGGCGAATCCGGCCGCGTCAAGTATCGCATTCGGTGTGCTGAAGTCAGCATCGAACGGGTATTTCTCGACAGTCTTGTTGTACCATGCATCTTCGCCCCAGAATGGCGGCTCTGTCGCGTCACCCTTTTGTCCGAAACCGCCCATGTACACATTGACGATCTGGTCCTTGTCGATGACGTGCGATACGGCCTTCCTGAATGCCAGGCTGCCCATCGGGTCGAATTTCTGGTTGAACGCCATGTAGAAGTAACCGTTGTCGGACTCGTAGAACAGCTTGATGTTCGGGTCCGCCTGTAGGCTCGGTATTCTGCCTGCCGTGATCGCCCACGGCAAGTGGTCGACCTCGCCTGACTGGAGCGCCAGGATTGCAGTGTCGATGCTGGCATACATCTTGAAGTAGAGCTGGTCTATGTTCGGTGCATACATCTTGTAGCCTAGGGGCGTTGTCTTGTTCTTGCCCCAGTAGCCAGTGTACTTCTCCATGATCCTGTATGTGTTGTCCTCACCCTCCTTGTACATCCACGGTCCCGTGGCGATCAAGGCCTTCTCGTCGTTCCACAGCACGTCCAACAGGCCGCCCGTGGTAAGGTGGGTCTGCCAGATTGCCTTCGAAAGGATAGGCACTCCCGCCGTGGTCGTCAAGAACAGTCCGTATGAGGACCCCATCTTCATCTTTACCGTGTAGGCATCCACCTTGGTGATTGCGGCGGTCATCTCAGCCTCGCTGCAAGCACCGTCGTTGTTGGCATCGAACGCGTTGATTATGTTCGATGAATAGGTTGTGCCTTGCCGCGCGTGCTGGAAGATGAACACGACATCGTCCGCATTCATCGGTGTCCCGTCGTGGAACGTCACGCCCTGCCTGATCTTGAACGTCCAGGTCAGGTTGGGTTCGTCAAAGGACCAGCTCTCTGCGAGAACTGGCATCGGCAGACCATCAAAGTCCAAACCGACCAATCCCTCAAAACCCCAGTTGATGACGTTCGATTTCCACACGCTGTTGGAAGCTAGGTTCCATGTGTTGAAGTCCGGTATGTCCTGTTGCATGCCTATGTACAAGACATTTGGCTGATCCGCAGCTTCGGCTCTCACGGGCATCGCACTGGGGATTACTGCGAATGCCGTTAGAACTGTCAGCAGCGTAACAAGCCCTGCTAATACTCTTCTATTCTTCATTCCTAATTCATCCTCCGTTTTACCCCTCAGATATAAACGGGCAGAGCTAACGCGTTTTATGATATATGAAGGTTGTCTCAACCCGGTTTCCGGTGGAACCTGGCTGCCATATCCAGTATTCTCAAAGACCTTGATACCCGGGCGCACGTCAGGTGTGGCGAAAAACAGCGAGCGATTGTTGCGAGACTCCGTCGGATGCAATGACTCGGCAGATGTCGACTTGGAGGTTGGGCTCGCGCATCTGTCACTACGATTTCTTCGTCTCCTACTTGGCGTCCTTAATCACTGCCTCGACCGACTTCGGGTCAGCGCAGTTCCATGTCCCGCAGAACGGGCACCTTGACTGGTTCTCCTCCAGGTCGAGATCCTTGATAGCGCCAGAGTAGTTGACGGTTGCAGGATATTCCTTCTTGCACTTCTTGCACTTGTATTCGAGTTCCACTTTGGGCATGTTCTAGCTGACTGGTGAACTCCGACATAAATGTTTTTGGCGATTCTGAATTCGAGTCAGTGGAAGGTTATTTGGCGTCGAAGATGGGTTCACCGCCCACGAGCCGAGGGGACGATCATGTCGAAGAAGGGGGCTATTGACGGGTTCAAGGAAGTATCCGCCAGCGGGAGCCATTTCCAGGTTGGGGAGACTCTCGGCAGGCAGTGTCGTGACCAAGCGTTGAGGATGGAGAAGCGGTTCAAGGAGGACATCTCGTCCGTCCCTGGCTGGTCCGTGGAGAAGATGATATCACAATCTCGCAAGAGCCTTCCTTTGAGCAAAAGGTTCTATCCCGAGTACGTCGAGGAGCTGGAGGGTTATGCGAGGGGCTCCGGCATCAAGTTCGATGTCCTCTACGCGATGTCGTGCGACTTCCCCGTCGGACGGGGCAAGGGCTGCACTGACCTCGTGGCCAACGCTGAGTGGACGAAGGACGATTGCGTGTACGCCGCCCACAACGAAGATGTCGCCCCTCATCAGATCGACGAGATCACCATAGCCAAGATCAAGCCGAAGGACGAACCTGGCTACTTCGGAATGAACTACGGGGGCATCTGGCCGACCGCGGGCATGAACGCTGCGGGCATCAGTCTCACGGGGAATGCGCTTGTGCCGAACGACACCCGGCCAGGGATTCCGAAGATCGTACCATGCAGGAAGGTGCTGCGGGAGACAGGAATCTATCAGGCTCTGAAGGCGTCGATGCCCGAGGGACGCGGACACAGTTTCAACAATATCGTCACTGACGCGAATGGCGAGATCTTCAGCATGGAAGGGTCGGCAACCACATTCGACGCGCTGTACGGGGAGGACGGATGGCTCGTGCACACGAACCATTACGTGTCGCCCCGGATGTGGAAGTTCGAAGAGAACATGCATACGAGATTCTCATCCATTGTCAGATACAACAGGGCCAAGAAGCTTTTCAAGAAGGAGCTGGGGAAGGTCGATCTCTCATCCTTCCACAGGGTCTTCTCGGACCATGTGGGCTTCCCGGAGTCGATCTGCAGGCATCCCGACCCCGCACTTGCTAAGGATGAGCAGACCAGGACCATCTTCTCCGTCGTGTTCAACCTGACTCAGAAGGTAGCATGGGTATGCTATGGCAACCCGTGCGAGGGCGCGTACAAGAAGTACGAACTCTAGCGAATCAGCGCCATTCGTGCCTCAGGACCTCGCCCGCAAGCACCTTGGTCTGTCTTCCGTCGTCGACCGCTACCTGGCCGTTCACGATCACATAGGGTATGCCGTCAGGATATCGGTGAGGGTAGTTCTCGAAGGGGTACTTGTGGGGCCAGATGTTGGTCGCCCTGTCCTTGATCTTCGAGAGGTCGAGCATTGCGATGTCCGCCTTCATCCCGGGCCTCAACAGACCCCTGTCGAGGAGACCAATCCTCTGCGCAGGATAGCTCGACATCTTTCTGACCGCCTCCTGAATGGTCAGCAAAGGCTCGTCCCTGACATATCTCTCGAAAATCCCGGGATACTCTCCGAACGCGCAGGGGATGTACCGAGGAGGTTCAGTCAGCGGCCCCTTCTCGGACCATGTGGCGCAATCGGATGAGATCATCACCAGAGGGTGGACCAAGAGCTTCTTGATGTCCTCCTCACTGATGTAATCGAATATCGCGATGACCTCGTCCCGCTCTTCCACCAGCACGTCGAAGTAAGTCTCGAACACGTCCTTCTTGCGCTCCTTGGCTATCTGCGCAATAGTCTTCCCCTCAAGCTTCCTCTGCTTCGGCGCATGCATGATGAATATCCTGTCGAACAGGCCATGCTTCAACAGACCCGATGGGCCGAAGGCCGGCAGTTTGTCCTCGATGATCTCTTTCTTTATGCGCATCCTGCTCTCCGTGGACTTCAGTAGGTCGAGCATCTCCTCTTTCCTCAGCTCGGCAAGGTACTGAGGCAACGCATGACTGAGGTTGGGTGCGAGGTCCGTGTGAACATCGTTGTCAACGGTCACATCCGCGCCCTTCTTCCTGGCCTCCTCGACCAACCCTAGCGATTCCTTGGTCCTTCCCCAGGCCCCTATCTTCGGGCAGTTATGAGATATCTGCACAGGGATACCGCTCCTGCTGCCGATCTGGATGGCCTCTTTGATCGCAGTCAGTATTGTCTCCCGCTCGCCCCTGATGTGAGAGGTGTAGATGCCGCGATACTTTGCGACCACCTTGCAGAGCTCGACTATCTCATTCGTCTTCGCGAAGCTCCCCGGCGGGTATACCAGTCCGGTCGAGAGCCCGTACGCTCCGGCCCTCATGGCCTCCTCGACAAGATCCTTCATTAGCTTGAGCTCTTTTGGCTTGGGCGCCCTCCTTTGGGGACCGAGCACCGCGGTCCTCACCGCTCCGTGCCCGACGAGGGTGGCGATGTTGTGGCCGACTCCATTGGTCTCGAGCCTCTTGAGATACTCTGCGAAGGTCCTCCACTTCCATTCATTCGAAGACCCGGCCCACTCTCCCCAATAGTTCTTCCAGTCGTCGACGTAGGGCTCCCGGATCGGCGCGGCTGACATGCCGCAGTTGCCGATGAGGTGTGTGGTCACGCCCTGCCTCAGGGTGCTATCGCATCCCGGGAACACGAGCGCCGTGATGTCGGAGTGCGTGTGGATGTCGACGATTCCCGGGCAGACGTAGAGGCCAGCAGCATCGATTGCTCTCCTGCAATCTTTCTTGTCCACGGTTCCAATCTTCTCGATATTCTTCCCTGACAGTCCGATGTCGGCAACATACCAAGGATTGCCGGCGCCATCGACAATGCGTCCGCCGAGTATGCCCAGGTCGAATCTCAAAGGCTCACCGGGCGGCGTATCGAAGTCCCCGTATTTGACCGATTCACTCGGCCGGTCAGCTGTCGAAAAGGTACAGCAGGGTCCCTGACCATATCTTCGGGAAGAAATAGGTCGACTTGTGGGGCATCTTCTGGTCAGCCTCTGCGACGGCCATCACATGCTCGACGCTCGGCGGCTTGACGAAGAAACATGCCTGGAACTCGCCCGAGGCCATTGCATACTTCGTGGGGCCAGTCCCTTTCACGTACTCGATGTTGATCTTGGTGTCGAGCATCTCGGAAGTGTATCCGAGGAAACGCTTGAGGACTCTCTCCTGTACCATGAACACGGGCAGGTCCTGCATGGGGTCCTCAGACTTCTCCTTGTTCTTCGGGATCGCGTAGATGTAAGTCCTTGTCGCTGGGATCCAGACCCCGAACGCAGGAACTGGCGACCTCTCGACCGCCTCCGCGAGTTCGTCGGCCCCCTGCATCTTCTTCAGCACGAACTCCTCTTCCAGTGCCTTTGGGAGCTTCTGGATGAGCTTGGGATCGACCTCCTTGATCAGTCTATGCGTCGGGAAGACCACGAGTCCTGGGTTCCTGAAGCTGATCAGGGTCGCCATGATGTAGTCGTAGGGCACCTCGCCCTCCTTCGAGTTATCCTTCGCCCGCATCGTGTTGCGGTACTCGAGAGCGGTCTCGTACCTGTGGTGTCCGTCCGCGATCAGCAACTTGGCGGGTTCGAGGAGCTTCGATATCCTCGACACGAGCTCCGGCTGAGAGATCTTGACGATCCTGTGGTGCACACCCTCGGGGTCCACGAACCTCATGACCTCCTCGCGCTTCCTAGCATCCGAGAGGATCGTTTCGACGCCTCCCGTCGGGTCATCATACAGCAGGAATATCTGCTCGGTGTTGCCGGCCATCGCGCACACGTGCTGCAGCCTGTCCGCCTTGTGCTTCGGTATGGTCTTCTCATGGGGCATGATGATGCCCTTCGAGAACTCCTCCAGCTTGACCGCCCCGACTATCCCTGACCTCATTCTGGGAGCGCCGTCCGGCGTGCTGAAGGTCTGCTCGTAGATGTAGAAGCAAGTGTCGGCGTCCTTGACCAGTACCCCGTCATCGAGCCAGGTCCTCAGCCGTCTCGCGGCGATGGCGTATCTGTCGTTCTCGTCACCAAGCGTGATGTGGGCTATGTTGAGCCTATCCTCCTTCAGCCTCCGTTCCATGACCCCATCTATCACATCATAGGGCGGGGCGACGAACCGTGCAAGATCCTTGCCGAATCGCTCCGTGTTGTATCGTACGGCCCTGAATGGAATGACCTTGGCCAACTGAACCGTGCTCCAGAGGCGCACTGATGCTATGAATCTCTAAAAAGGTTTTGTATGGGTCGATTCTGCGGGAACGCGATCAGTCCAGCAAAGGCACGTAGCCGTACCACACGCCGTCGTCTTCGAGATACCTGAGGTTCTCTTCGAGCATCTCCTTGTGTCCCCGCTCCATCTTCTCGAGCTTCGAGAAGACCTTTTTGAGAACGGGACCAGCGACTGCGCGGTTCTTGGAGTAGAATTCGATGGACCGTTCCTCGGTCCTGATGCCGAGCTTCAGCGCAGAGATCGCGTCCCTGGTCACAATCGCGTTCTCCTTCACTTCCTCGGGAAAAATCTCAACGAGGCCCTTCTCGATCATTTCCTTGGAGGGTTTCTTCGGCTTGCCCCCGAGCTTCTTCAGCTCGTTCGCGAGGATCGTGGCGTGCTCGTTCTCGTCCTTCGACAGCCCGCTCATCAGTGGCTTGGCCTTCTTGTCCTTCACCAGCTCTCCGAACCTGGCGTAGTACTCCACCCCGAACCGCTCGAACTCTATCGCGGTCGCAAGGATTTCCTTGATATCCGCCATCTAGAACACCTTCCCGTGCAGGCCTGACGAACGCCTCCAGCTTATTAATCATTGTGCAGAATCTCTTTTGAAGGTCGTGTTCGCGCCAGTATGGAAAGGGGTGATAAGCGTAGCGGAGCCAACGTGAGGTTTGATACCCACTCTGTACCCTATTATATACGTATCAGAGTAATGACAAATGGCTGCCAGTTAGAGTAGTCCAGCGGTGACGAGAGAGATGGCAAACTCATCGGCGCCCCCAATGTTCATCATCGAAGAGAGGGCCACCCCTCATCCGCATGAGCTCGGCATGGGAGCGGAGATAGACCGGATGGTGGAGAGGTTGGGGGACCTCGCCGCCATGATCGCGCGCGACCGGCCGATCGCGGAGATCGTCAAGGAGACCTTGGGTGATATCTCGGAGCTGTTCGGAATCGGCGAGCTCATCATCGAGATAACCGCGGAGGATGTCAAACCGAATCTCCACTGGGCGACCTACGGGATACCTGCTGCCAGAGCCAAGGCCATCGTCGACAACCTCAGTCACGAGTTCATCGACGACGAGATGCTCAGCCTGGTGCTATCCGAGAAGTACCGCGTCAGCAAGAATGCATACTACGTACCCTCGGAGGAGTGGCTGGAGCTGACGAGGTCCGACCCGTTCATGGACCATCCTTCATACTACCAGCACCCCGAGAACGTCAAGACCCCTCGTGGCAGTGCTGACAGCTGGCACGAGGCGGATTCATACAAGTTCACGGTCAGGGACAACAACGGCGAGATGGTGGGCGTGCTTGAAGCATCATACCCCGGCACTGGCAAGCTGCTCCTGAAGGAGACGCTCGAGCAGATTGAACTGTTCGTGGAGATGATCGCGATCGCGGTCGGACGCGAACGTAGCCATGTTGCCCTGGCGAAGAAGCGCGCAGAGCCGTCCCACAAGACCGAGCTGCTGGAGGACGTATTGAAGATCGCCTCTTCGGTTGTGTCCGAGCGGGACGTGAGGAAGCTCTCCGAGATGGTGCTCACGTCAGTGTCTTCACTGTTCGGTTTCGCTAGAGTAGAGCTTATCGTTTATGACGAGTCAGAAGGAGTCTTCAAGTGGCGGGCCCTGTTCGGGCATAGCCCGCGAGCAGAGAGCGAGGTTCAGCACAAGTCCATCCCGGTGGACGTAGTGTTCGAGGATCTCGCCGAGGGTCGCAAGATCGGGAAGTTCGCGTACTTCACAAGGGCGGAGCAGAGGACATCGAGACAGATGGCTTATGAGGCGGACCTGGACGAGAATCCGATCCCTGCAACGGCCAGGAAGAAGGACGAGATGCGGAAGGGCGACTACCTGGCATTCCCGCTTCGAGACTCTGCGAGCAGAGTGGTCGGTGTCCTGTATCCGTCAAATCCTTTGGATGGCAGAGTCCCAGACATGGCAACAATAGAGACCATAGAGATCTTCACTTCACTCGCCGAAGTGGCACTCGAAAACGCCAGGTTGAACGCGGATAGGGAACAGGCCCTGAGGCTAGGCGGGCAGAAGACCGAGCAGCTCTCGAGGATCCTCGACATGGCCACGGGCATCATGTATATCCGTGACCTCGACCAGATGCTCGACACGATACTGAAGACTCTGGCGCGCCTCCTCGGCATCAGGAGGATGGTCATCGGAGTGAAACACGCCGGCGAGGACGTCTACAAGATCGAGGCCCTGTACGGCTTCTCGGCAAAGGCCGCTGAAGAGATCAAGAAGATCACATACCCGATCTATCAGGTCGACAGCATCGTTGACGCACGTCCTGAGACAAGAGGCGACTTATATTCGAGGTGGTGGGAGAAGCTTGGCAGGATCACATACTATTCACCAGCAGAGGGGGTCAAGGCGATATCCAAGGAGGAGATGGCGTACTACCCTGACCCAGACCTCATCAGGATGCCGAGAACGGGGAAAGGGCGCTGGCACGAAATCGATTATATGGACACGATAGTCGTCGACAAGATGGGTACTCCCATCGCCTACCTCGAACTCCTGAAGCCGAGAGATGACCGGATCCCCGATTCCGACACCATAGAGATCATCGAAATATTCGCGAGCCTCGCTGGGATAGCCATCGAGAACGCCCGCATGCTCCAAGACCACATCGAGAGCAGGCAGGATGCGGAGCTGTATACGGACGTGTTGTCCCACGATATCAAGAACTTCAATCAGGCAATACTGGGGTACCTCGAGCTTCTGAAGAGCAAGATGGACACCCCGGACAAGGTCGCGGTAATCGACAAGATCGCAGAACAGGTGATGAACACGAGCTGGCTCGCGAGCAACGTGAGGACCATGTCGCGGGTCACCTTCGACGATGTGGAACTCGTGAGGACCGACCTCGGCGGAGTGCTCTCGGATTGCATCAGAAGCGTGAGCCAGTACTACCCCGGAAGAAGGATCGTGGTCAATCACACGATTGAGCGGAACACCTACTTCATTCTGGCTGACGAGCTCGTTCGGGAGCTTTTCACGAACATATTCACCAACGCGGTGAAGTATGATTCGCACGAACCACTCGAAATCGATGTGACGATCGAGCCGGTCTACGCGGAGGACAGGAAGCGCTGGCGCGTGGCCATATCTGACCGAGGAATGGGCGTCACGGACGATTTGAAGCCCATAATATTCGACAGGTTCTCGAAGGCCCCCAAGAAGAAGGGTTCTGGCATGGGGCTCCATATCGTGAAGACTCTGTCACACCGTTACGGAGGCAAGGTCTGGATTGAAGACAGAGTACAGGGTGATTGTTCCATGGGTGCGGTATTCAAGGTGGAGCTACCCTCAGCCTGAAGTCTTCTCAGAGGTACGCGTACCCATCCATCATGTCGACGACTGTTCCCCCGACTCTGACCGATTCGATCTTCTTCTTCGCAGATGTCTGCACTTCTATCGATATCTTGCTGGGTCTGCCCATCTCGTATCCTTGCTCGTTCTTCATGACCACTATCCTGCTGACTGGCACGAGCTCACGGTCGACCAGATATGCACCCAAGCAGCCGCTCGCGCTCCCCGTCGCCGGGTCCTCGACGACGTTCTTGCCCGTGAGGTAGAGGCCCCGCGAATGAGACGTCGAAGACGGCTCGATGGGGTCGAGGCAGGTCACATACAAATCAGCAATCCCCTGCGGAAGCTCGGAAAGGAGTTCGGTGAACGCAGATGCATTCCCCGCCGCCTTCTCGACAGCTCTCCTTGAGCGGACTGGCACTATGACCCACGGGAGGCCGGTAGATACTAGCTGCGGAGGCATTCTGTCCAAATCGAAATCCGATTCTGCGAGAGAGAGCGCCTTGGCGATCCCTCGGACATTCTCGATCGTAGGACCGAACTCGGGAAGGTTCTGCACGGTGACTATCTTCGTGATCCGACCCTTCGAGGAGAATATCTCGACCGGCATGACGCCGGCCTTGACCTCCATCTTGACCGTCGTTACGGGCGCCTTCAGTTTGATTCTGCCCTCCTTCGCGAGGACATAGAACGTCCCGAGGGTTGGATGACCAGCGTAGGGTATCTCTTTGTCAGGGACGAAGATCCTGACTCTGAAGTCCGCACCTGAGCCCTTCGTGGGCGGGACCACGAAGGTCGTTTCCGAGAGGTTCATCTCCATGGCCAGGAGCTGCATCTCGCGTGAGGTGAGGTTCTTGGCTTCGGGGAACACCGCCAGTGGGTTGCCTCCGAAGGGCTTGTCGGCGAACACGTCTACCCTGACATATCTGGCCTTCTTCATGCGAATCCCGTCGGAAACTCACTTCTTGCACTTAACAATGTTGCACAGCGTCTCAAATGCCGCCTGCTTGCCCAGATCGAAGGCTCTCAGGTTCACATCGACGGCCTTCTTCGGGACGTTCTCTGCAATGGATTTCTTCAACGCTTCCTCTGGTATCGGGAAGGCCTCGAGCGTGCTCAGTGCTCCTAGCATCACGATGTTCTCGGTGAGCGGGTTGCCAGCCTTCTTGGCGATCTCCAAGGCGTCTACGACCGCTACCTTATCGGTCACCTCGGACAGGCGTGCCTTCACCTCCTCGACGGACATGTACCGAGTGGCCTTGTCCTTCATGTGGCCGATCGTCTCGATGATCGGGTGCTGTATCCTCTTGTTCATGACGACGACGCCACCGGGCTTCAGATACTCGACGTATCTGAGGGCCTCAAGCGCTTCCAGCGCGAGGATCGCGTCCGCGCCGGCGATGGGGATGAGAGGGGACCGTATCTGTTCCCCGATGCGCATATGTATGTTGATCGACCCGCTCCTCTGCGAAAGGCCGTGCTGCTCCCCCGTGATTGCCTGTATCCCGACGGAGGCGCAAGCAGATCCCATGACGTTCGACAGGAGGACGAGGCCTTGTCCGCCTACTCCCGACATGTACACGCTGAACTCGTCTGACGCCATGGTCACTCGCCCTCCCTCAGCTTGATCGAGCCGAAAGGACACAGCTTCGCGCAGACATCGCACCTGTCGCACAGTTCCTTCGATATCGTCGCTTTCCTGTCATCATCGTCTATCGATATCGCGGGGCAGTTGAAGCTCCTTATGCAGGCGTAAGGCTTCTTGCAGACATCCTTGTCCACCTTGTTGCTCAGGATGGCTTCGCCGCGCTTCCTCTTGTTTCGGTCTGCATATAGCGCGCACGCGCGCCTTGATATGATGATGTTCGGTCCTTTCCTGGCCAGCGCCTCTTTGATCGGCTGCACGACTGCCTTGGCTTGGTACGGGTCGATGACGGTTATGTCGGTGATGCCCATGCCTCGGATCACGTCTTCGAGCACAATCCTCTTCGCCGGTTGTCCACCTGCGTTGTAGTCCGATCCTGGATTCGGCTGCTGGCCAGTCATCGCAGTGACCTCATTGTCAAGGATGATCAGCGTGAAATCGTCGTTGTGGTGAATTGCGTTCACCAGTCCGGGCAGTGCCGCGTGGTAGAAGGTCGAGTCCCCGACCATGGCGATCACCTTCTCCTTGGCAGCGTACTGCATCCCCGCTGCTACTCCCATGCATGCGCCCATGCTCAGCATCGAGTCCCCGTAGTTGAGAGGCTCAAGGAAGCTCATGGAGTAGCACCCGATGTCGGTCGACAGTATGTGCTTCATGCCCTTGGTCGCCTGAAGTAGTGCCCAGAGCGTCGCCCTGTGCGGACATCCGGGGCAGAATGTCGGGGGCCTATCTGAGAGGCCTTTCTTCAGTTCTTCCGCTTTCGCCATAACGGCATCGTAGTCCACGGGGGTCCTCAGACCGAGCGCTTTCGCGAAGGCATCCACAACGATGTTGGTGTTGTACTCGAACGCCTCGCTGAAATGTCCGGTCCATTTCCCGATTATCTTCACAGACGGGTTTGCGTCCTTAGCAATCGCCGTCACATGCAGCTCCAGGTACGGTGACAGCTCTTCTACAACGATGACTGTCTTGACCTTCTTGAGGAAATCGGCAATGAGTCTCTTGGGGAGAGGGTAAGTGGTCCCCAGTTTGAGAATCGAGGGCTTGATCCCGAGGATTCTCGCCGCCTCGACCGCATAGTTGTATCCAGCTCCGCTGGTGACAATCCCGACCTCTGAGCCTGTGCCCTCAACTCTGTTCAGGTCTGAACTGTTGAACTCCTCCTCCAGCCTCTTCGTACGTTCCAGTAGCTGCAGCTTGAACTTCCTGGCGGTGTCCGCAACAGTTGTGAATCTCGCAGGAGCATGCGACCAATCGAGCTTCTCGAACGGTTTCCGAACAATCTTGTCCAGCTCGACTATCCCGCTCTGATGGTTCACTCTGGTTGTGGTCCTCATCAGCACTGGCACGCCGTGTTTCTCAGACAGGTCGAATGCCAGCTTGACCATTCTTTTTGCCTCAGCGGGGTTCGAAGGCTCGAGCATCGGCACATACGCGCTTGGTCCGAACGCCCTTCCGTCCTGCTCCGTCTGAGAGGAGTGCGCCTGCGGGTCATCAGCCATGACGATGACCATGCCTCCTTTGACGCCCGTGTAGGATAGTGAGAAGAAGGAGTCCGATGCGACATTCATGCCGACGCTCTTCATGCTCGATATCGACCTGTGCCCGACCATCGCCGCTCCGGCGCAGGTCTCCAGGGCGACTTTCTCGTTCGAGGAGATCTCCATACGGTAGTCGAAGTTGGACTTCACCCCGGAGAATGTGTCGAGTATCTCTGTTGTCGGGGACCCAGGATACGCCGACACCACCTTCACATCGGCCTCGATCGCACCTCTCACGATGGCTTCGTTGCATAGCATGAAAGCTTTCGCAGGACCGTCACGCACCACATCTGCAGACCCCATCTATTCAACCTCCCGCTCGCTCAGAGAACCTGGAGCGTCAATCAGACTAATCTGCCCTGTGATTGAGCGGAAGGGGATTGCTGTTCCCCCGAACTGATGGGGTGGTTCGTTGGGTCAGCCCTTTGGCTTCACCCTGACGTCCATGACTTCCTGTATCTTCCTGCGGACATCGAACGGGTTGGGCACTGCCTCCCAGACGATGTCGGCCTTCCTCCCACCGGACATCCCTTGCGTCGAGAACACGATTGTGCCATAGCCGAGTGCGCGCTTGCCCAGGGACTGTGCGAGGTCTATGTTGGTGATCATCGTGACCGGGATGTCCTCGTATGTCTTGTTGAATATGCCTTTCTGAGTGATGATCCTCTCGTCAGTGGCGGCGTAGACCGTGCTTCCCCACTTCATCCAGCGGTACATGAAGAAGATGTCGCAGATCACAAACAACGCGCCGAATACGTACTGCACATAAGTGCCGTAGTCGCCATCCAGAAAGTCGCTCAAATAGGGTATTGAAGGCGCGTCGGGGAACCATTTCCACAGGAATATGATCAGGGAAATCAGTCCGATGATTTCGGCGAGGGATGCGGCCTTCATGTACAGCCACGCGCTCGGTCTCGTCTCGAAAATCACGCGTTCGTCGCTCGACAACATCTTAGCTGGAATAAGCCTAGCTTTGTTGGCCATGGCGAAGCCCGAGTCGAGAATATGCGGTTCCGGGATATTTAGAATTGACTGGGCCTTTTGCCATTAAGTGCCGTTTTCAATTCTTCGGGACTTGTGACTGGCTTGGAGCAGCCTCGTGCGCCGCAAATGACTGCGAATGGTTGCTCAGCGGCTCCCGCGTCTGCATTCTCCTTATCTGAGAGGAAGACCACTGTGCGAGAGCTCATGGCCTCCTTCGCTTCCAGCCATAGGGGGACGGTCAGGGGATCCACTTCGGGAACGCCGTGGATCTCCACGGCAACTGCACCTTCCTCGAGCATCCACCATGCGCTTACAAACGACGCCGCGAAGACGCCGTGAGCCTGGATCTCTCTTTGTGTGAACGTGTTCAGGATTGTCTTCGCCGTCTCTGTCAACTCTGGCCTGTGCGCGGCTGCCCCGTAGAGTGCCAATGCCTTCGCCCATTTGGAGTTGGTGATTAGAGAGCGCCTGCTGGTGCCCAGCTCTCCGATGGCGTTCTCTTCCCTCATTACATCAGAATAGCCGCCCTCGGGGTCCTTGAATTCGCGCTCCACAGCCTCAATGAGCTTGTTCCCTATGCCTATCAGGTCGCGTGTGCCTGACAGCTCAATCATAGCAGTCAGGGACTGGAGGAACGAGACCTGGTCTTCGAACAAGTAGAGTTGCTTGTCGCGGACGTGTCGGACAAGCCCTTTGCTGTCATTCCAGAGCACGTCCTGGCTGTATCTGAACGCTTTCTTGCCGGCGTCGATCCAGCCTTGTTCCTTCAACAGAGCCCCCGCCTCCATGAGGGCAGAAGCCGCCTCCGAGTTCCAGCCCGCGTAGACTACCCTGATCACGTCGGGCTGCTTCACCCTCCTCCTCAGAGGATAAGAGAGTCTGTAGTAATCCTCGTCGGCGTCCTGGCTCCCGAAGAAACCTTCGGAGCTCTGGTCCCTGAGCGTGCCGATCATGTACGTGGCGACCCCGGTTGCGGTCTCCGCATATCTGCTCTTCATGAAAACGACATGTGCCCGGACAAGATTCCTGAGGAAGCCCGCGTTGCCTTCGAGCATCTTCTCGTAGTGGGGGGTCTTCCAATCCCTTGTCACCGAGTACCTGAAGAGCCCGCCTTCGACCTTGTCATAGAGACCATCGATCATGCTGTCTAGGGTGTGGTTGATCGCATCGGCCAGCTCCTTGTCCCCCGTCTCGATGAACCTCTCCAAGAGGAGATCGATCACATCAGACTGTGGGAACTTCGGTTCTATCCCGAACCCGCCGTTCTGGACATCGTATGCCGCGAAGATGTCTTCGAACACCGTGTCGATGATCGCGCTGATCATCGGAGTCCGTTGCTGAAAGCTCCCTGACAGATCCAGGTACTGCATCCTGATCCTATCGAGTGCCTGGTCGATCTCGCCGGATTCCTTGGCGGCCAGGACCGCTTTCATTACGCGCTTCAAGTCCTGAGGCGGCATGTAGGTCCCGCCCCAGACGGACTCTCCTTGGTCCGATAGGAAGGCAGTGGTTGGGAAACCTCCTCGGTTGTAGCGCTCGGATATGTCCGGTCTCTCGTCGATGTCGACCCTGACGGGCACGAAGTCAGATTTGATCGTCTCTATGACGTTCCTGTCAGAATATGTGGTCTCATCCATCACATGGCACCAATGACACCAACCCGCGGAAAGGTCTAGCAGGATCAGCTTCTTCTCATTCTTCGCCTGCTCGAAGGCCTCTCTCGACCACGGTCTCCATCCTATCTCTGCCGCTCTCCCCCTCGGTGCGCTCATTTTATGAATCCTTCCGGTACGCTTGAACCGGTCGATTGACGGGGTTGGGAATCAAGATGCTCCCGAACTGGGATGGTTTTTTGGGAACGGTTGCTGGGACCCTTTTCAGGCTAACCTCCTAGAGATACGCCTTTGAGCGTGCCAGGAACGACAGGGCTATATATCCAACATAACGGTATTAAGGCGGGCCTGGGCACCCTTGCCCCCCTTGGGTGCAACTGGGCAGATCATTGCAAGGAGGATTCTGAAAATGACCGAGCTTGTGCGCCGCATGAACATTGTTGCGGCCTTGTTGTTGTGCGCTTCGATGCTGACAGGATTCCTTGTGCTAGTTCCGGGAAATTCGGAGGCACAGGGCCTGGATGGATGGATCGTAGGTACCGTCACGGACGAATCGTCGAACCCGGTTGAGGCCTACGTACTGGTCATGATGATGATGTCCGGCGGAGACCCATCCGGAGGTTTCTGGACCGACCCGAGCGGGAACTTCAACTTCACGGTGTATGGCGGGTTGGAGTACATTGTTCTGGCCGGCAACGGTTCATACTACATGAACAGCACGGCCGTTACATCGGTCGCCGATGTGGAGGTCCGGGCGGATATCACTCTGACTCCGATTGCTCCTCTCGTCGCTGACGTTGTGATAAACGGGTATGTCAAGGACACGGACGGGAACCCTGTGACCGGAGGCAACGTCATCGGGTACGTCACCGACCCCGCGAATATGGGTGAGGGCATGCCACTCTATGGCAACATGACGCAACCTGACGTGACTGGCTTGTTCTCGGTCAATATCATTGCGGGCGCGGTCGGTGGAGGGGTCGCGACGTTCGACTTCGTGGGGTACGGCAGCGGTGAAAACAAGACAGAAGATCCCCTGATTTCGGGTATGACCTACTGGTTGAACCTTACACTCGGTACACCCGTCAACACGGACGACGCAAGGGTCAGCGGCCATGTCTACGACTCAGATACGGGACTGCCTCTCCCCAACGCGATAGTCCAGTACAACTCCGACAATCAGTGGAACCAGGGGAATGAGTACTCGAATTTCACCTTCACTGACTCATTGGGTTATTATGAAATGAATGTGACCAACGGAACCGCGGACCTGTGGTTTTCGAGAGCTGGCTACAGCATGAACATGATCGAGAAGTTCGATGTCAACGCGAGCGATGACCTTGTCTTCGATGCTTGGCTGGTTCCTCTTACCGCCACGATCATGGGCAATGTGACAGACGGCAGCACAGGACTAGGTGTCGGCATGGCCAGGGTGTTCTCGATGGACTTCCTCGGGAATCTGTCGATGGCAATTACCAGTTCATCAGGAGCCTACACTCTCGAAACATTCGACGGGACTGGCATGGCAGTCGGAGCCGAGGGGGATGGATACTCGAGGAGCTGGTCGATGGTCGATATCGCTCCAGGAGAGACCCTATGGATCGATTTCGTCGTTTGGCCTGTCGATGCGTGGATGAACGGGACGGTCATAGACAAGTACAGTCGTTTGCCGGTTGCCAACGCCAGCCTTCAGATGAGCTCCCTCGTCTATCAAGATTGGACCAACGCGAACCCAATGGGCGAGTACAACTTCACTGCGCTCGTGTCAGGGGACTACACCCTACAGGTTTGGGCGACAGACTACAGGCAGTACAACGAGCCTGTTACGGTGGTGCCTGGAGCCAATTCCTGGGTAGTGGAGCTAACGCCGTGGGATATCCCGGACTCATGCAGGCTCTACGGCTGGATCAATGACAGTGATTCGGGGGCTCCCTTGAGCGGTGCGCAGATGGAAATCGGGATCGGCCCTACGGATCATGATGAGACAAATTGGACATCGACCAATGGTGCTGGCTACTACGAGATGTGGATCCCGGCGATACCCCTTATGTGGGTTGCGAATGCGTCGAACCACGAGCACGCGAGCGGGGCGTTCGATGCAACGGCTCTCACAGAGGTTGAGGTCAGCGCCTCACTCGTACCGGACCTATGGATGCCGAACATTACACGCTGGGACCAGGCCCCGCTGGAGAACGTCTCTACTGTCAGGCCTTCTGTCACGGACATCGAGTTCGATGAGGACGATGTTCAGTCGATGCAACTGTGGCACTTCGGATTCTGGTACAACGCCGGCCCGTGGGACTACTTCATCAGCATCCAGGCCCTGTTCACCAGTTTCGATCCTCTGGCATGGCCCAGCAACGATGTGCCATACTCGGTCGTGGGAGACCACTACACGGTGCACTACGAATGGGCCGCTCAGACCACGGGCGGATTGCTCTGGAACGGTACCGACAGTCAGTATCTCCCAAGTTGGACTGTCAGCATGGGTCCTTACACATACGACGGGTTGAGGGGATGGTACATGAACGCATCCTCACCCATCTGGCAAAGCGGGACGATGTACTTTGATAGGTCAACTGGTGTCGCCTACACTTACCAGTTCGACATGGGCGGGGAACAGGCGGACCTCTCTGATCCGACCGGCGTCTTCGCCCCAGAGGCTCAGGTAGTGCAGAAGGATCCCGGTAGCTCGACATGGTCGTGGATAGGAAGCCAGCAGATAGGCCAATGGAGCGTATTGGGTCTGCAGTTCACCTTCGATTCGACGGTCCCCAGTGGAGAATACCTGATGGTGTTCGGAGTCGGTGACTGGGGCAACCACGGCATGGGTGACAGCAGCCTGCTTACAGTTGACAATAATCCGCCGGTCGCGGATGCCGGCTCTGATCAGACAGCCGATGCAGGCATCCCAACCATGCTCGATGGGACAGGATCCAGTGATAACGTCGGCTTGGTCAGTTACATGTGGGAGTACATCGACGACCTCGGCGATCCTGTTGTACTGTATGGTGCAACCGCGTCGACGACCTTCAACGCGGTCGGCTCGTACGACGTTACGCTGACAGTCAGGGACGCTGCCGGCAACGAGAACTCCGACACACTGACTGTGACGGTCGGGGACACAGTGCCGCCCGTAGCGGATGCAGGGCCTGACCAGAATATGATGGCCGGGGAGTTCGTGTACTTCGACGCATCTGCTTCATCGGACAACGTCGGGATTGTGAACTGGACTTGGACGTTCACATCAGACGGAGTCGACTACACGCTCTGGGGAGTGAATGTGTCGTTTATCTTCAACCTCGATCCCGAGACTGTTGTGGTCACGCTCATAGTGACCGACGCTGAGGGAAACTCGGATACTGATACGATGACTGTCGAGATTGCCGGCTGGATACCGGAGTTCCCGACTTTGCTGATCCCCGTGATGCTGATCGCGGCGGTCGTGGTCATCGCATCCAGAAGGAAGAGATAGGCAAGCACGACCCGGAAAACCTCTTCCCAAACCTCTCGTTTTCAATTCTTCATCATGCTGACGAGATCATCCAGGCTGAGCGGTCTTCTCGCTCCCTTCTTGTCGAGTCCGAGGTCCCTGAACAGCCTCGCCACATCCGGCAGTTCTAAGCCGGCGGACTTGAGCAACTTCTCGTCGTAAAGAATGTCCTCAGGCTTGCCCTCCGCGATGACGGCTCCTTCCTTGATAATGCAAATCCTGTCGGCAAGGCGAGCGGCCATGTCCATGTCGTGAAGGGCGACGACGATACTAATCCCTTGTTTGTCCCTCAGCTCCCTCAGCAGCTTCTCGATCTTGCGGGCGTTCGAAGGGTCGAGGTCGCCCGTTGGTTCGTCCACCACGAGTATCTTCGGGTCCATCGCGAGGACTCCAGCGATTGCCACGAGCCTCTGCTGGCCCCCGCTCAGGTAGTGCGGCACCTTGCTGAATTCGGTGAACCCTACGACGCCCAATGCCCACTCGGCCTTCTTCCTTGCCTCCTCCGGGGACATGCCGAGGTTCAGGGGACCGAACATCACATCCTCCAGCACGGTAGGGGAGAACAGTTGCGAGTCCGCGTTCTGGAAGACGAGCCCGACCATCTTGCGGATGATCGACACATTCTTCTTGTCGATATCATACCCGAGGACCCTCACCCTTCCTACGTCGGGCATCATCAGGCCGTTGATGTGCTCGATGAGGGTCGACTTGCCGGCGCCGTTCGGGCCGCATAGGGCCACGATCTCCTTCGGGTAGACTCTGAAGCACATGTTGTGTATCCCTTTGGTACCGTCAGGATACTTGTGCGTGACGCAATCGACGTGGACTATCGCCTCCTTCTCGGCGGGAGGGCACTTCACACAGGCGTTGTCCGAAATCATTCTACCACCATCCAATCAAGTCGCTCACATAACGTGAGTATGTGATGATCACGAGGGCCAGAATCGCGAGTGAGACCAGGAGATATCCGTAGTGGCTGGGCTTGGTAAGTTTCTCTACGTTCGGGAATTCGCCTGAGAAGCCTCTGGATTCCATCGCCTTCGCAATCCTTTCGGCCCTCTCGAATGCGTGCACGAACGACAGCCCGAATATGCCAGCGAACAGCCTAGTCTGCTTGGCCGCTCCTCGGACCATGTTCCCGTTTCGAGAATGGACGGCGTCAACAACGTCCGAGATTTCGTCAGATGTCTCGAAGTTGAACCTGTAGGAGAGGAGGAATATGTTCGCTAGCGGCCGGGGTAAGATCCGCGACACCATGTACGCCATGTGCGAATATCTCGTCGTCATGAAGAGGGCGAGCGAGAGCGTGACCACAGCAAGGGCCCGTACGAGCAGCGTGACCAGTAGCATCAGGCCGGCATCGGTTATGGCGATTCTCTTTCCGAGGATCTCTATGGACGCCAGAGGATCTCCTGGCTCCGTGAAGATCAACAGGATTGCTATGGTGACGACGAAGAATACGGGCAGCGTGTACCATCCGACAAGGAGTCGGATGGGGAGTCTTCCTGCTGCGTAGAAGGCCAATACCGACAGATACAACACCGCGAGGAGGATAAGATCGTCCATGATGATTGCCATGAGGATCACGATGGCGAGGAGAGCCGCTTTGGTCCAGGGGTTCATTCGATGCACTACGCTCTTTCCGTCCTCCGCGAAGAACGTCATGAGCCTGAAGTCAGGGATGTGGCGGGAGTAAGACCTCCTAGACAACTGTTCCAACCTCCTGAGAGGTTTCTGCGGTTTCGGGTCTCTTCTCGCCCTCCGCCATTTCGAGCAGATCGGATCTTATCTTTCCGATGAAGGAAACGATGTATCCTGTCACAACCGCCTCCACCAATCCCGTCGCTATGTTCGCCGCGGCCATGATGAGCAGGTTCGCGAAGGTCTGTTCCCCCCCTTGAGTCGAACCCTGTATGCCGGATATCGAGATGATAACCAGCGCCACGAAGGCGCTGACCGTGAGCGCGACCGCCGTCGCAGAGAAGGCGGAAAAGAACCTGCTGGCATTCCAGGAGCATCTGAGATGTCTGTAGATGAAGAACCCGAGGAAGACTTCCACGATGTTGACGATCGAATTGGCACCGATCATCCCCCAACCGCCGTGCCCGATCGCGGCGCCGAACATGTTTATCACAAGCACCGCCAGACTTCCCAAGGACGGGCCGACCAGGATGCCTATGAGGGGAGTTAGGTTGATATGAACGCCACCGAAGACCGGGATCTCGATCTGGAATATCGCGAACCCGACCGCGACGCACATCGCCGCGACCGCCAGCTTGCGGGTCGGGATTGCGTATCCTCCCAACCGGTAGAGAGCAATCGCAATGAGAGCCACGGCGATCAGAGTCCAAATCACAACCCACTCGATTGTGAAAGCCCCGTCTTCGAGGTGAACGTGAGCCATCGCTGTTCGCCGGAATCAGGGCCTCTCCGCGTTAATAAAATCATCGCCACTCTTAATAACGGGCGCTTCCGTTGCGACATCACTTATTAACTGGTCGTTATCAACCACGGAGACCAACGGCGAAATCGTGGAATAGTCCGACATGCCTACCAAGATTCAGGGCCGATGGCCCAGGCGATACCACGCTGACGACAACTCACTTGGCTGTGGCAGTCCTCATCGGGCTGCTTCTCAATCTCAACAGGGACGAGTGGTTCGTCGCCATCACATTCGGCGTCGTTATAGACGCCGACCATCTTCTCGCAGCTCCCAGATACATATCGGACAACGGGTTAGGGGCAATCATGAGGCCGAGTTGGGACGATGCATCGGGGTTACCCTGGAAATCTCTCTTTCACGAGCCGGTCGGAGCGTTCTTCGTCGTGCCTCTTGCGATCGGCTGGCGGTACATGGTCCCATTCATCTTCTGGGGAACCCATGTAGCGGCCGACGAGCTGCAGATGGCCACTCTCGGGCAGTCGGCCATCATCGAATCGGTGTTGCTCTCGGTTGTAGTTGCAGGAATATTGTACATTACATATTCCCGGTGGAGCGCTCTCAGCCAGGAGCCGAGCTTCCAGCGTTTCCTGACTCAGTCCTGGGCGCAGGCCCGAACATGGTTCTCTCGGCTTGGCGCTTCTATCCGGGTGCCTTAGGATAGTACCTCAGAAGGAAGATCATCCAGACCACTTCGAAAACTATGCAGATGGTCGCCGGAACCGCGACGAGCGGCACGAACAGGGCTATTGCAAGTGTGACGGTCAGGCCGAGGTTCTTGTAGCTCGCGAACAAGACATAGGTCACCCTGGATGCCTTGGGCACGCCGAACCTGCGTAGGATCCCCTCTGTCCCGAGCCCAATACCGAAAGTCCTGACGATGCAGGCCAGCGACATGATCAGGATTAACATTGGCTCGCCGAGGAACGCATCCCTGTTCGAGCCAGTTACGGCGAATATGAGCAGCGCGAATGAGAGGTTCATGAACGATGTGTTGAGCGACTTCTCGATACGCAACCTCATCATCGCGCGGGAAGCCACCATGGGCAACACTATCAGCAGGAGCAGCGAGTAGATCAGGCTCTCGCTACTGACATCGGAGCCAATGAGCAGCCATGTCAGCAGCGGCATCAGGGCGAGGGCTGCGATGTAGTTGGCCGCGGTTGAGAACA
The DNA here is from genome assembly GCA_001800815.1 of Euryarchaeota archaeon RBG_19FT_COMBO_56_21. GTDB lineage: Archaea > Thermoplasmatota > Thermoplasmata > UBA10834 > UBA10834 > COMBO-56-21. Next base: position 1,368 of record MGWC01000035.1, on the reverse strand, counting down.
ACGACTTCACGGTCTCGCCACCAAGCACAGTAGTGAACGGGACGACGGAGACGGCGGAGGGGGCAGCGGCCATGAGAATCCATCCCCAGCGGTACTCGTCGGAGAACAAGAACGCCATAGCGACGATGAGCCCTGTCAGAATCCCATAGTTGATTCCCAGACAAATGAGAGCGTGACGGAGCGGCTCCTTCCCGCGCGCTTCCCCGAGCTTCACGCTTGAGAGCGACAGCGTCATGAGGACTACGAGTGAGGCCATTGAAACCTCTTTCGTGTAAGCGGGGAGTCCTCCTGTCACTAATCCCAGCACGAGCCCGAGGGCCATCATCGCCGCATAGCTCTCGAGCAGCCCAGAAACCTTCATCCACTGCTCGAAGGACCAGTTGACTACAAATACTGTGCCAATCTGAGCCGTCACTGCCATGGCTGGGAACCCCGGCGGCCATCCGAGGCTTTAAACGGTTCTCTTCGGTTACTGATGGCAAATGACCATCCTCGAATGGGCGACAGATTCGATTATAGATGTGATCTCGAATCTCGGATACCCAGGCGTATTCGTTCTGATGATAGTTGAGGGGATCTTCACGCCTATCCCCAGTGAGCTGATCATACCTTTCGCGGGATACCTCGCGAGCCAGGGGGAGATGTCCCTCGTGATCGTGATTGCTGTGGGCACGGCGGGAGCGGCTATTGGCAACACGGTCGCGTACTTCGTCGGCTACAGAGTTGGGAGGCCCTTGATAACCAGGTATGGTCGGATGCTGAGGCTCAGTCAGGATGATGTCCTTATCGCGGAGCGGTGGTTCTCCCGATACGGGGACGTCGCGGTGCTTCTGGGGCACGCCATCCCAGGAATCCGCTCTTTCATTTCCTTCCCCGCAGGGATAGGCAGGATGAGGCTCCGCAACTTCGTGGCATATTCGACGGTCGGAGCTATGATATGGACTACGGTCTTGGCCGTTGCGGGGTTCCTACTGGTCGAGGAGTGGCGGACCTTCGCGTCGAACACCGAAAGCATCGATCTGTATGCCTTCATCGCGGGCATGGCTCTTCTCGTAGGCTATGTCTATTGGTCCAAGCGCAGGAGACGCAGCAGCACACGGGTCGAAGAGATATCTCAGCCGTAGTAGTACTCGCCCTTTGATTTCTGCTCTCTATCAAGGCGTGAGTTCTTCTTGTTTATCCTCGGCCTCGACGAATCTTGGTCCCTTCTGAAGGTTATCTGAACGTCTTTGAGGAACATGTTCATGCCTTCGCGCATTTCCAAAGGACCCTTGGTCGCTCCTTTCGCCGAAGGCTCTCCGCTAAAGACCATGAGCGAATCAGAAATCAGGTCTATCATGTAGACATCATGGTCCACTATGAGCGCGG
>MGWC01000034.1 GCA_001800815.1 Euryarchaeota archaeon RBG_19FT_COMBO_56_21 | reverse complement strand
GGCTCCACAAGGAGATGAGGGGGCACGACAGCCTATGGCACATCGCGGCTAACCCCGACATAAGGAAGGGCACAGCATCGACCATGGTGGATCTCGAACAGAACACCATCGCCACCTACCACACTCTCGAGTGCGCCCGTAGGGCAGATATCAAGACATTCGTTTTCTCATCCACATCCACGATCTACGGGAGGGCCAAGAAGTTGCCCACGCCAGAGGATTACGGCCCCTGCCTCCCAATATCTCTTTACGGAGCCTCTAAGCTGGCTTGTGAAGGACTGGTGTCCGCCTATGCCGAACTATATGGCATCAAGTCGTGGATTTACAGGTTCGCGAACATAGTCGGGCATAGGTCCAACCACGGCATCCTATTCGACCTCGTCCAGAAGCTCAACAAGGATTCGAAGCACCTCGAAGTCCTAGGCGACGGGAAGCAGATGAAGTCGTACATGCTCGTTGACGAGTGCGTAGATGGAATGATATTCGGCTTCAGGAACGCGAAGGACAAACTGAATTACTTCAACCTCGGAGCCCAGGACCAGATCTCTGTCAAGAACATTGTCAAGATACTCCTGCAAGAGACCAGGCTCAAGGGCGTCAAGGTGCACTACACGGGAGGCGAGGGCGGCTGGAAGGGAGATGTTCCTAAGTTCCTGCTCGACACGAAGAAGATGGCCAAGCTCGGGTGGAAGCCAAAACACAACAGCCCTGAAGCGGTTCGCGAGGCCTCGAAGATTGTCGTCAGGGAGCATCTGAAGAGGGTCCCGGACAGCTGGCTCTCGGAAGTCAGATGGTGATCATCTCGACACAAGGGAATCGATGACTCGGCAGAGCTCCTTTTCGCGCCTCTCAACGGAGAATCTTTCCGCGATTCGAGCACGCGCGTCCCGTCCCTTCCCCCAGTGAAGGCCTTTCTTGATGGCCTCTGCAGCTGCAGACGGGTCACCGTACTTCACAACGAGCCCGCTCTTGCCAACCACCTCCGGGAGGGCTCCCTGGTCGGACACGACCGGGAAACACTCGAGGCTCATCGCCTCCGCGAGGGCGAACCCGAACGACTCAACTCTGGATAGCTGGCAATACACTTTCGCTCTGTCCAGCCAATCGATCAGCTGCTCGCGAGGAAGCTCGCCCGTGAACTCGACCGCGGGGCTCAACTTCCTGAGCCCATCGACAACCTGCTGATCGAACGGCCCGATAACGACGAATTTCACACCTGGAACCTTGGTTGAGGCACTCACGAAGATGTCGATTCCTTTGAGGACCCAACGGGGCCTCGTGGCACCTCCGACAGTCACGACGACATCGCCCTTCGGCTTGGATGGGACGAGACTGCCAGCATCAACTGCGTTGTAGACGACCGCGATATTGGCATTCTGTGAGATCGTTTGGGCGGATTTCTTGACGAACTCGGAGACAGCGATTGACGTCCCTGCCTTGGATAGGATCTTCGCCACCATCTCGCGCGTCTCGGGATGCAGTGCCGAGCCGTAGGATATCTCTGGGATTTGAGCTACCTCGTACCCTCCAATGACTACAACGGACTTCTTGCCCAGCAGTCCCGATAGCCTGACCGCCCAGAGCGCATACACCTCAGCGAACCATGAGTAGGTGACGTCCGCCCAGAGGACTCCCTTGAACATCCGCCAGAAGACCTTGACCTTGTTCCCTAGCGACCTGCCCCTTTCGAAGATGTCCAGTGTGCGGACATCATAGTGCTTCTCGAGCAGCTTCAGGTCCTGCTCGATGAAGGAGGCCTTGGAAGGTCGTATGAACAGAACCCTTGTCTTCCTCGCCGTGCGGTCACCCCGGGATTTGGTTCATGATGCTCAGGAACAGTATTGAGCCTTTTGCTGGAGCGGGGATTCCTTGCTTTCATTTCGAACCGTTCGAGGGATCTGTCGCGACGCCCGCAGGCCTCGGCCCGGACTTCTCGAGCTCTGGCAAAGCCAGTCTGTTCGTCAGAAGGAGTCCGAGGATGACTCCTATCCCCATGAACACGGTCGCCATGATGAATATCAGCTGGTAGGCGTATTCGTCGGGAACTGCCCCGATGCCAGGGATGATGCTCGAGTTGTTTGAAATGATGACCGCAGCAAGCGCCGGACCGACGACCGAGCCACTCGTCCGAATAATCATGTTCATCGCCGTCGAGATCCCCGTCTCCTCCTTCGGAGTGGTTATCAGGAGCATGTTGATGCTGCCTACCATTGCGAACGCCGACCCAGCGCCCATGACGGTGATCCCGACCATGACCTCTTCCTGAGTCGAGTGGTAGCCCAGGAGCATCACGAAGCCCATGATGCACAGGATCATGCCGGCGGTCATGGGCCATTTCGGGCCACGCTTCTTGACGACGAAACCCGCGCTCGGGCCGAGTATCAAAGTAACGGCAGCCATGGGGAGCATCAACAAGCCAGTCCCGATCGTATCCAGTTGGAATGTGAACCCACCTATCGCGACTACCGTCTGGTTCGCCGTGAACAGCGCGAACCCGATCATGAACGCGATTCCGTTCGTGAGGGCGATGTCCCTTTCCTTCAGGAGCGCCGGCCTTACGAGCGGGTCCTTCGCCCTTGGAAGCCAAAGGACGAATGCGAGCATCATTGCTATCGACGCAATCAATAACCCAACGACGAGCGGGTCGGTCCACCCACGGTTCCTGGTCTCCGTCACGCCCACGAGGAACAGTACGAGCATGCTACCCAGAATCGAAGCTCCGACGTAATCCACCTTGGCCTTGATCCTGACGGGAGATTCCTTTATCTTGAAGGCGACAAGGAGGGTGAACAGAAGGGCAACTGGTGCGACCGTATGATAGGTCCATTGCCAGCCCCACATCTCAGTGACCCAGGCGCCCACGACCACGCCTACGACCGTGCCGACGCCGAACATGGCGGAGATGACCCCTTGAGCGACAGCCAGCTTCTCGCGGGGGAACTCGTCCCTGATTATAGAGAAGGCCAGAGGGAACATGGACATGGCCAGTCCCTGCACCGCCCGGAAGAAGATCATCACATAGATGGAGTCGGATATGTCCCGGCTGAACCCCGTCAGCGTGACCATCACGGTATAGATGCTCATCGCAATCACGAGCATCTTCTTCTTGCCGTAGATGTCGCCCAGCTTCCCGAAAACGGGTATTGCGACCGCGCCAACGACTAGGTATATCGTGACGATCCAGGACGCGAGCGCGTAGTCCTCGACCGTGAGCCCGAAGTCCCTCATGACCATGGGGAGAGACGGGAAGGCCATCGCCTCGACATACATGACCATGACCGCCACAAATGCGAGGGTCAGCAGTACGAAGATAGTGTAGCGCTTGCTCTTCCCGTTCTCACCGTTGCCGTTCAACAGGTCTCACCAGACTGGAGGATCAAGCTCCGATTGAGTTCGCGACAGAGTGTGCCCTCATATCAATTTGTTGCCGATACACACGCCACCAGCGTCGCCAATCAACACATATTTGAAGGACATCCGCATACGCATCAGAAAGTAGAAAATATCGAACGCCAACCCTGTGCTTCGATAATGGGTTGGAGAGGGGCGATTGAGATGGAAGGTATCAAGATAAAACACAGGCTCGAGCTACTGAGCGACGCCCAAGTCGACGCGATCGAGGAGGCGTCCTTCAAGATACTCGAGAAGACAGGCGTGAGGTTCGACGGTGAGGGAGCCAGGACCAGGCTCGTGAAGGCAGGAGCGGTCCCCCACTCGAGTCGAAAGAACGTGATCACATTTCCCCGGAGTCTGATTAAGGAGACGATCAAGCACATTCGTCCCTGGGGGTCCTACTGTGCCCGAGACCCCAAGAACGACATAGTGTTCGACGGCGAGACGATGTACGCCCATTCGCTCGGAGGCAACCCAGGGGTTTTCGACATGGATACTGGGCAGTACAGGATGTCCACACTTGAGGACGTCGAGAAGACCACAAGAGTCATGGACGCCCTCGAGAACTGCCACTCGATCTCGAACCTCGTGGTCGCAACGGACGTCCCTTCTGAACTCCTCGTCGTCAAGACGCAAGAGGCCATGATGAAGAACACGAGCAAGTGCATCTCCGGGTACGCGCTGAACGTGGATAGCGTGGACATACTCGCGAAGATGTGGGCCTGCGTCACAGGCGGGATCGAGGAGCTCAGGAAGAGGCCTCTCCTCGATGTCTACGCTTCGCCCAGCAGCCCATTGACATACGACTCTCATGTCAGCGATGTGATGGTTCGGGGAGCCGAGTACGGAGTTCCTGTGGATCTTGTGCCCTGTCCGATTGCGGGCGGCACGGCTCCTGTCACAATCGCGGGCGGACTGGCCCAGCAGAATGCGGAGATGCTCGCAGGCGTCGTCCTCGTCCAGACTGTCAGTGACAAGGTCCCGATCATGTACTCAGGCAGGCTCAGTATGATGGACCTGCGCACCGGGAAGAACGTTTGGGCTATGCCGGAGATGGCACTGGCTTCCGCGGCTACCGTCCAGCTTGCTCACAAGTACAAGATGGTCTGCGATGTGTACGGCGTAACGATGGACGGTCACTGCTACGACATGCAGGCCGGGATAGAGCGAGGACAATGCGCACTGCTCCCCGCGCTGGCAGGGGCGGACAACCTCTCAGGCATCGGAGGCGCTTGGGAGAACGGAGCCAGCTATGAGATGCTGGTCATCGACAACGAGATCTACTCCGATGTTTTCAGGGCCGTGCGGGGCTTCGAGGTCAACGACGAAACCCTCGCAGTCGACATCGTCGACAAGGTCGGCTCGATGGGCAACTTCCTAGGACAACCGCACACCATGACCTGGCTCAGGAAAGGCGAGATCAGGCTCTCGTCACTCTGGGACAAGCGGACAGGCGAGAAGGCGAAGAAAGAAGGTGTGAGGCCCGTCCAGGAACTTGCGAAAGACCAAGTCAAGAAGATCCTGAAAGAGCACCACCCATCGCCACTGGATCCGGACGTGGAGAAGCAGCTTGCGCAGGTGGTCAAAGAAGCCGAGAAGACCCTGCTCAGGCACTCCTGAGGGTGCGCTTCCGTCTCCAGATCAATGCGATCGCGGTGACGAGAGCCGCTATGCTGGAGGCCACGATTGCGATCTCCATCACGCCGAACTCGGGTATGATCGGTATGAACTGCAGGTTGATCTCCTGCGCCGTGTTCGCTGTCGCAGAAGACGAGTTCTCCTCGGTGCGGTTATCGTAGGTGGCGCTCACGATTATATTGTCATTCAAGAGCCATTCGTCGTTCGTGAACGTGACTGTGTAGAATCCGTTCTGGTCGGTGGTATTGGTCAACAGTGTGCGGACCACAGAGCCGTCCTTGACGGTCACCGTGACCAACAGTCCGGTGATTGCTCCACTGGTCTCGTTAAGCACATGTCCGCTGACCGTTTTGAGGCGCGTGATAGTAATCGACCAGTTCAGATAGCTGGTGCTGTTGCCATCCGATACAGTCAGGTTGGCGAAGTAGACGCCCCAGTTGGCCGTCACCCCAGACACGACACAACTCGTATCCGTGCTGGAGTCGATAGCAAGCCATGAGGCATCCGTGTCGAGAACCCACACCGAAGGTCCATTGTCGGGCTCGGTGCAGTCTAGGACGGACGAGTACTGCACATAGGAAAAGCCCTGGGATACCCCCTCGGATACGATTCGCGGGTTCTCCAGCTGGTTGATCTTGATCTCGACCCTCGAGGATTCGTTCCAGAAATACGAGACGTAAAGCCGGTCCCCGCGGATGTCGAAGCCTATGTCCATCTCCCTGCTCTTGTTCAAATCCTGAAGAGAGCCGTCGCTCGAGTTCAGGTCCCACGGCCCTGAGACGACTCTGACATAGTCAATGTCCAGATCCGTGATATCAAATGAGATCGTCACCGGAACCCTCCAGTAGCCTCTCGATATCGGGTCCTGTCTGGACACGTCGAAGACCCACTTGTCCCCCGATGACGAAGCGTCGACCTTGACATCCGTGCTCCATCTGCCGTTCACGTAGCTCGCGACCTCCCCGTCGGTCGCCTTCCAGTTCTCGTAGGCGAAGTCATTCTTCTGCTGGACCACCCAGCGCAGGAGGGACGCGTTAGTGATAGTATTGTGATTGTAGAACCTGACAACTCCTTGATTCTCGGCGGTCATCTGAATCGTCGGGAGCTGGTAGACAGTGTCGGAATCCGTGTTCACGGATCGCAACATGTCCATCATATCGATCTTCTGATACGGATGCCAGGAACCCCAGGAGGGAAGCCAGCTCCCCGTAGGCACATTGATCCAGTAGCTGCCTATGAGAGAATTGTTGCCCCCAAGATAGGTCCACGACGATGTGCCCATGATCCGGATACCAGTCTGGAACTGCGCGAACATCATCTCCCAAGAGGCCGTGTTTCCCGGGTTGGCCATGCTGATGTAAGTGTCACCGACACCCACGTAGCTCGGGTCGTCCCAACGGCTGGCGAAATCGTACTTCTCGTCCAGCATCGACTGGCCCGCCTCCGCGCTCATGATCGAAGTGACCCAGGATGAGTGGCCCCAGGTCTTCCAGTCGTGCGGATAGTGAAGCGCTATCTCAGATTGACTTTTCAGGATATCGGAAGAATTGCCGGTGAACCCAGAAGACATGTAGGATGTTGTCGGGTGGTCGAAGGCCTTGTAGGTGAGATCCGCCGAGGTGGCATCGCTGGAGTCGTCTCTCCCGAAAACGCTCACCCAGTCCCATCCGTTCCACCACCGAGAGATCTCGACTCCGGACAACGCATCGATCATGGTCGTGACAGCAACGGTGTCGGCGATGTGAACCCCGTCAGCGATGACAGTGTAGTTGTATTTCGCATCCCAGTCCACGGGCCTTGGGAATGATGCCTCATATCTTGACGTTCCAGCGTTGAATATGGCAGGAATGCCTTCGATAGCCACGGAAGCGTCGGTGATCACAATGCCGGAGGTGTCTGTGACTCTGATCCAGACTGGATCAGACGCCTCGACGAACTCGTAGACGGGTTCAGTTATCGGGTGCCTCGACTGCATCGAGCGGAACATCAGATTGTCGACTATCCAGCCAGTCGCGATCGGGTACGTGCTCAGCACTCCGGTGTCGACATCCATCTCCACCCTTAGCTTGGGCCAAACGATGTTTGCTGTTGCCGGAACTGTGACGTTTCCAGAGAACACGACTCCCGTCCCTGAGTTGGTGACAGTGACCGTGATCTCGGGGGAGTTGTTTGAGTGGGCGAAGGCAGCGAGGTATCGATCCGGGCGCAAGCCAAAGACCTCTGAATCGTGTGGAAACGCCGGCCACATATCCAGCTCAACATTTGTCCAGGACATGCCGATCGGGTCGTACAGTCGGATCGCCTCATTCGCGGGGGAGCCAGTCACGAACCCGATGCCGGCCTGGATGGCATCTGTCTCGTTGCATAGGTAGACCAGCATCGCTTGTCGACCTGCCTGGACTGACAGATTGAACGACTCGTAGGATGAATCCTCCTTCGTCTTCGTCACTTCGAGAGAGAGGTTCCAGTCATCAGTCCTATCCGAAGGCCCGGACGGCTCGTACCACATGATGGTCCCTCTGGCATCGGCCGCGGTCATCTCGTAGAGCCAACCGTCAAGAACAACTGTGTCTGCGGTGAAGTTCCCCCACGGGTCGGTGAGCCCGAAAATCGTGACATCGTTAATCGTTGCGGGTCCGTGCGTCCCCGTTGTAACGTTGCTGAAGGTCTCGACAATCCCCCAATACTCAGGGCCAGCGTACATGGGGCGGGCGATGTTCTGATCGCCCATCGGCCCTATAGGCACCAGAAGTGAGAAAGCAAGTGCAGAGACGACCAGGAATTCCGATACTGCCGCCCGTCTCACGAAATCGGTCCTCCTCATGTGCAGGGTCAATCTCCACGCCAATTCTGAACGCATTCGTTGACGCATTAGCGTCTTCCCAGCTCGCTCGGATAGTCTTCTATCGATACGTCGTTGGCTATGAAACCAACACTATATAAAGGCTCGACGCGAAAGAACGAGTTGCTGGACCCCCCAGAGACCGAATCATTAAGCCCCGCAAACCCGTTATTTGTCCGGGGGAAGAATGGTACGTTGCGGGTCATGTGGGCGCGAGAGCCCCGAGGGCTACAAATTCTGTGAGACATGCGGTTCGATCCTCGCGACGCCGATCGACCTACATGACACCCGACTGGACTCCTCGCGACAGATGGTCGCAAGAGCCATCTATGAGCGCTCAAGGACCGACAGGCAACTATCACCTCTATGGATTGCCCTTATCATCCTCGTCAACATCGTGGATGTCTTAGTCATCGTCTCATTGGCGCTCTGGTCTCTGGATGGGTCGTCTCCGTTCGTCGCAACGGATTCCAATTCTTACATCGCACTTAACACCGTATCCAGCCTCATAGGCCTGCTCTCGATGCTAGTTCTTGCGTGGTTCATCTACTACCTCGTCAAGAGACAGAACGATCACTACGCAAGGGAGGCGAATCTGAGAACTGCCCTGGTTTCCTTGATTAGAGCTGCTGCTTGGTCGCCCGAGAGGATGTATGACATTGCCCCGGAGATGATGGCATTGTCCGTGGTTGAGCGACGGCAGGAGCAGCCCAGGATTGTATGGTTCTGGGTCTTCGTCGTCTTGTTTCCGTCCATCGCGTCTATCGCGCTGAGCGCGAGCATACAAATGTCTGTATCCTCCGATTC
>MGWC01000033.1 GCA_001800815.1 Euryarchaeota archaeon RBG_19FT_COMBO_56_21 | reverse complement strand
TCAATATTGAGTATTCGGGATTTGCAGGAATCGTCACGAGGAAATCGCTGCGCTTGATGAGTCCCTTGTCCAGCCCGAAGTCCTCCCTCCCGAAGACGACTGCTATCTTCGCTTTCGAGTCCTTGACCTTCTCGGAGAACTCGCGCGGCGTCATTGAGACGCGAGAGAAGTGCTTCTCGTTCGAAGTGTCGACACCCGATGTCGCTGCGATGAAGTCGACCCCCTCGAACGCTTCGTCGTCCGTGAAGACCGTTCTCGCGCCCTTGAGCACATCCATCCCGTGCATCGCGCGCTTGGTCGCCTCCTCCCCGATGCCGCACGGGCGGACCAAGACTAGCTCTTGGAGCCCGAAGTTCTTCATCGATCTCGCGATTGCACCGACGTTTCCGTCGTTCAGCGGCTCGACCAATACGACCCTGTATTGAGGCACGAGTCCAGCACAGATGCCCTAGGTATTTAACTATGTAGCAGATAACGCTGGCACGATGGAAGAGCGGCGCATCGCATTGAAGTTCGCCTATGACGGAACGAGTTTCCACGGATTCCAAAGACAGCCTGATAGACGAACCGTCGAGGGAACGTTGGTCGACGCGCTCCGCAAGGTCGGTGCGATCAAGTCCTCGCGTGAGTGTGGGTACCGGAGTTCTAGCAGGACGGATCGGGGCGTCAGCGCTCTTGGGAACATCATTTCTTTCAATACGAAGTTCGCAGTGGATCATCTCTGTGCGGCAGTCAATTCCGAGATGGAGGATGTCTGGGCTTATGCGGCAGTCGAGGTGGAGCAGGACTTCAACCCGAGATTCGCAAAGCAGCGATGGTACAGATACTTCCTCGCGAAGTCAGATCAGGATCCGGACATGATGAAGGCGATGTCCCGCAGGTTCGTCGGCGTCCACGATTTCTCAGGCTACTCGCGAAGGGATGACAGGAACCCGATGAGGAAGATAGATGCCATAAACATCACTCAAGAGGGCATGTTCTATGTCATCGATTTCCGGGCGGAGAGCTTCCTTTGGAACATGGTCCGCAGGATTGTCTGGATGATTGATGAAGGGAGCTCCAGTCGGATTCCATTGGAGCAGGTCGGTCCTGACGCGTCGCGAAGGCCAAGGCGCGTCGGACTTGCCCCCCCCGAGTACCTGGTGCTCATGGCCATCGATTGCGGTATTCTATTTCCGGTCGATAGGAAGGCCGCGATCGGGATATCGCGAACGGTTGAGCGGCGCGTTCGTCAGACTGCTGCGCGCGTTGCCTTCTCGCAGAGTCTTCTAAAACAAGTCAGTGAAGTTTGATATCCGCGCAGAAGCGTACGCCTCCTAGCATGAAAGTTGCCGTCACGGGCACTCCGGGGGTGGGTAAGACGAGCGCGTGCGCGCTGATCACGCGCATGCGCATCGTGCATGTCAATGATCTCGTCGACGAGCTCGGGCTAGTCTCAGGCTATGACAGGGCGAGGCGCACTAAGGAGGTTGACGTCCCCAAGCTCGCCAAAGCAGTCGCGAAGATGGAAGGCGATATGCTTCTCGAGGGGCACTTCTCCCATCTGCTGGGACCGGATCTGGCAATTGTCCTGCGTTGCTCTCCCGCGGTCCTCGAGAAGCGCCTCAAGAAGAAGGGCTGGTCCGACAAGAAGATACGCGAGAACGTCGAGGCTGAGGCAGTTGATGTCGCTTTGATCGAGGCCATCGAGAATGTCTCTGACGTCTGCGAGATTGACACCACGAAGATGAAGCCCAGCCAGGTCGCCAGAGCCATCGAGAGCATCCTTGCCGGAGAAAGGCAAAAATATCGTGTTGGCAATGTTGACTGGAGCGAGGAGGTCTTGGGCTGGTACTAGATAACTATCGCGGAGAAGCAGACAAGATACTCTCGCCCGCAGCACAGCGCCTCAGCAATGTGAACCCCAACTACCTGTCGCTCGCGTCTTTGGTGTTCGCAATTGTTGCGGCATTACTGTATGTATTCGAGGATCAGCACTTCCTATTGCTAGCGGCGGTGGCGGTGCTGGTCAGCGGCGCGTTCGACGCCATCGATGGCAAGGTGGCTAGGATATCCTCGAAGGCCTCTAAGCGCGGGGACTTTGTTGACCACGTGATTGACAGGTACTCGGATGCGATCATACTAGGGGCGATCGCCCTGAGCCCACACTGCCCCGTCTCGTTCGGTTTGTTCGCGGTCATAGGAGTGCTGTTGGCCAGCTACATGGGGACCCAAGCTCAGGCCCTCGGGCTGAGCAGGGAGTACAGGGGCATTCTGGGGAGGGCGGACAGGATCGCGGTTCTCGTTGGCGTGACGCTGATTCAATACTTCTTCGCGCTCGGCGGGAGCGATGTCATGGAAGACATCTTCGGGTACTCGCTCATCGCGTGGATGATGATCTACTTCGGGCTCGCGGGGAACATCACCGCTCTGCAGCGCGCGCGCCTGATCTGGAAATCACTTTCGTGAGCGGGGTCTTCTGCCCTTGACTCTGTAGTACATCAGCGGGTGCTTGATCCTGCCGTCACCGCAGAGTTGGTCGGAATCGTAACAGATCCCGTAGCTGCGCATTGTGCTGCATTCGGGCGGCGTGTACTCGGTCCCTGATATGTCACCAGTGATGTGCCTGATTTGGTACTCGCTCTTGCTGGGGTCGAAATCCGGAGCTGTCGAGAATGTGTCCAGTATCTCCTGCGAGTCCATCCCCAGCGTGTGAAGGAACGCGACCAAGGCGAATCGACCGGAGTGCGGAACGTTCTCTCCCGCCCTTATCATATCGAGCAGCTTCTTCATGCAGGGGGGCAGACGCACGATGCTGAGCCTGCCCATTCCCTCGGTCTTCTTCTCCTTCCGCTTCTCCTCCAGGATCTCCTTGATCTCTTCTGTGGTCGGCCGGAACGCGTCTAGGATCTGGTCAGTTACCTCCAGAGGCAGTTCGGCGGAGATCTTCTCCGTGAGCATCTGTTCCACGATCCTCGAGAGCCGAGATTTGGATACGAGCACATTCCCGTTCACGATGTTCTGGTTCACGAGCTTCCAGCTCTTGCTCCTCATCGTCGCGGAGAATCGGAGGAAATCAGCGAAGTTGACCGCGAACCCGCCATCTTCCTTGGTGATTGTCAGACCCAGTTCGGACGCCACATCCATCAGGAACTGGTCGCTTTCGTTTCTGAAACGCTCGTTCGCCTTCTTCGATTCGGCGATCGCGTACCTCCTAACGAACCCCCGGTCGGCGACTGCGGAGACTATCATCCTAGCGATAGGGTAGCTCAGCAGCTCCTTGGTTGCGTCGACCTTTGTCAACATCGGGTGGTCCCCCACCTCGCCATCCTCGAGCGCTTCGAACACACGCTCTTTCCCTGCGAGCCTGGCACTCTCGTAAGATAGTCCCTGCACGAGCTGATCGAGAGTCACCCCGGTCTCCTTGAGGTAGTTGGCCGATTCCTTGAGAAACGGGTACTTGGCAGCAACCTGTAGCTCCACTCGCAGTCCCTCTTGAACTATTATCGAATTGTGGACGTCTCTACTATAACTTGCCTACTGCTTCTTGTCTACATTTCCCCAGGTGAGGTGAAACTGGGCCGATTCCAGCGCCTTGGGCTCGTCGAACAAACTCCAGAGTTGTGATGGTCCTGTGAACGGCCGGTTGAGCACGATGGCGCTGGCCCTCTTCTTGCCAATGCCAGGGATGGCATGGAGCATCGATAGTGTGGCTGTGTTCGCATCGGTTGGATGCACGACCCCGGAGACGCTCCGGTATCCACGTTCGACCACCGCAACATCGACTTTTCTGCCGAGTTCAACGGGGTATGGAATGGAAACGAGCAGGGGGTAACTGCCGACCTGCCTTCCGAAGGTCCTCGCGCCCTCCCTGAGCTCGGCGTAGACCCCGGTAAGGATGGTCCTTCTCGGGACGAGCTTCTCGAGCATCTTCGAATCGATCTCATTCCTTACTGCATTCCTGAACCTGACGAAATCTCCTTTAGAGCGAACCCCTGGGAACTTGGCTCTTGAAGGTATCACCTGCCTTATGTTGATCCTCCGAAGCAGAAGACCCTCTGCCAGGACGTCACGAAGGAAGTCGAGGTTCAAGCCGTAGGTTTCTTTGGTCTCTCCGTCGAGTCCACAGACGAAGTTTATCCCGGGAAGTACAAGCGGCAGTCCAGTCGACCCTCGCGACGCGCCGATCTCGTTCACAAGCCTGATCGCCTCCAGGGTTTGTTCGGGGGTGGCGTTCAGGTTGTTGGCCTTCGCCACTGCGGGGTCTGCACTCTCCAGCCCGAATGCCAACACGTTGCCACTGGTGCAATTCTCGGCAATCGCTTTTGTGATCTCTCGGGACTCGATGGGATGTTCGGCGATGACGGCAGGGTTTGCATTGTCCAAATGGAAAACGTCAGGTCTGACCGTTTCCTTGATGGACTGCAGGAGCTTGGTGACCGCCACTGGGTTGGGTCTCGGGGTCTCGCTCTTCCCTGTTTCCTCGGACATGTAGCAGTACACGCAGGACTGCGCTCCTAGCCTGAAGTTCCTGACCCCTGCCTTCGCGAGGGCCTCAACCTCCGAGAGGACATCCTTCGGTTGCCTCGAGAACACATCACCGAGGAGTGGTTCCACGCAGAACTTGCAGCCGCCAGAGATGTATCGGACGCATCCGCGGTACATCTGGACCTCGGCTATCAGCGGACCACCGTGGTCCGGATGCTTCGTACATGCCTCGGCCCCCCTGAGCAGCCACTCGTTCCACTCTCTCGTGGATCTTCTTCGGTCCTCACCATGCCCGGTCGAGACTACGTCGAAGAGCAGGGCGTCGAGATCTTGGTGGCCAATCCGGTCGAAAGAATCGCGCAGCGAGGACGGCACCATCGATTCCTGCACCCCGAGGCTTGCAATCGTTTTGCCCTTGCACGCCGTAGCTATCTTCTGTAGCTCTCTGTCGCTTGCAGGCATTCCACGGAGGTATTTGCCAGGCACCGCCAGGTTTCTGATGACTGCGACCATGTCGTATTCTGTGAGGGCGACTTTCCCGGCCCTCCACTGATCCACCGTTGCGTATGATGGCTGAGCTCCGGAAGCATCGAGAGCACCATAGGCGAGCCTTGCGTGGGGCGATACGTATGGTGGGACTCCTAGGCACGCGGGTTCGTCCGTATAACAGTCAAGGACTAGTGCCCTCATCGCCGGTCAGAAGCGGTTTGGCCTGAATATATGTTCCTTTCTCGACATCCGTTTGACCGATTCACTGACGAGCACACTGGCGGCCCGTTCTGATTACATCAGCAACGTATTAATCGCCGGAATCCTTCCCGTTTTTGTTGGATTTCAGAAATCCACATGACGACTTTCGAAATCAAGCGAAAAATGAGGGGTAGATTCGAATGGCAAAGAAATCCAAGCCCGCTAAGAAGAAGGCTGTGAAGAAGGCTCCGGCCCGGAAAGCCGCATCAAAGCCGAAGGTGCAGGCCTTGGGGAAGGAGTCCGTCGAGGCGATGCTGAAGAAGGCATACGAGCCCGCTAGGCTCGCTATGATCTATCACCCGTTCTACGAGGGGAAGATCGAGGTGGTCCCGAAGTGTGCGGTGTGGGATTTCAGCGCATTCGCGATCTGGTACACTCCAGGCGTCGCCGAGCCCTGCAAGGCGATCAACAAGGACAAGGACCTGTCATACATACACACCAACAGGTGGAATACCGTCGGAGTCATCTCCGACGGAACGAGAGTTCTGGGGCTTGGGGATATCGGTCCCGAGGCCGGAATGCCAGTCATGGAGGGCAAGTCTCTCCTGTTCAAGTACCTGGGAGGAGTGGACGCGTTCCCGCTCTGCCTTGGCACGAAGGACCCGGAGAAGATCATCGAGACCGTGAAGATACTGCAGCCGTCGTTGGGCGGCGTCAACCTGGAGGACATCTCGCAGCCGAAGTGCTTCTATATTCTCGAGCGCCTGAGGAACGAGTGCGAGATACCTGTCTGGCACGATGACCAGCAGGGTACCGGTACAATCGTCGCCGCGGGCGCGGTCAACGCCGCGAAGGTCGTTGGCAAGAAGCCTTCGGAGATGAAGGCCGCGTTCATAGGCGCAGGCGCAGCGAACATCGCCATATCGAGGATCATGCACCTGGCCGGCTTCAAGTGGGAGAACATGGTCATGTGCGATTCGAAGGGCACGTTGCACATGGGCAGGTGCGACGAACTCAAAGCCGGGTACAAGGAGAAGCTGTTCATGTGCGAGCACTCCAACAAAGAGATGGTCCTGGGCGGACCAGCTGATGCGATGAAGGGTGCGGACATACTGGTCGCGGCTTCGAAGCCAGGTCCCGGCACGGTCAAGCCCGAGTGGATCAAGGGAATGGCCAATGACTCTATAGTGTTCGCGACAGCCAACCCGATTCCTGAGATTTGGCCGTGGGAGGCGCTCGAGGCTGGCGCGAAGGTAGTTGCCACAGGCAGGTCGGACTTCCCGAACCAGGTCAACAACTCGCTGGGCTTCCCCGGGATATTCAGGGGTACGCTCGACGTGAAGGCGAAGACCATCTCAGACACAATGTGCGTCGCGGCTGTGATGGAGCTGGCGAAGACCGCTGAGGACAACGGGCTGAGCGAGACCTACATCGTCCCGACTATGGACGAGTGGGATGTCTTCCCGAGAGAGGCCGCGGCCGTGGGTACGGCAGCCATCAACGAGGGCATCGCAAGGGTCAAGGCCAGCAGGCAGGAGCTATACGATAAGGCGGCCAGGATCATCAAGAGGGCCAGGGACCAGACCAAGATGCTGATGAAGACGAAGTTCATCAGGCCCCCGCCGAAGGCGTGATGGGCCGAGCCTTCGCTCATCAAAACCCTAGAAAACCCATTACTTGTTCTATATCGGTTCTACAGCGCTTTACTAGAGCAGCCCCATCTCTACAATCTCGACGCTCTGGACTCCGGGTACTTTCGAAATCGCATCCTCGATCTGTTCAGCACCGCCCTTCTTGTCGTCTATCACGATCAGCACGTGCAGTGCATTGAGGCCGTACGCCACAGGCCTTGTCTCCGAGGCTCTGAGTGCCGCCTCCTTGGGCAGGGCCTTCGCGATTTCGTGCTTCAACTTGTCGAGGTCGACATCCAGCCCCTCGGGTAGAACCCTGTACTGCATCCCAACTTCTCCCACGAAAAACACCTCAAGGTCCTACGAAGCCGCATGCAGGGCATTTGTACTTCACGCTCTGGTCCCTGCAGTTCATGCATCTTCCGATCTGCTCCTTGCCGCAGCTTGGGCACATGAAAGTCGTCTCCGTCCTCCTGACAAGGCGGATGCCGCATGAGGTGCAGATCTTTTCCTGAGAGCTAATCAAACGATTTCGACCTCGGGGCTGAGGTATAGACTATCCATATTTAACAGTTGAGCAGGTGCGCGAGGGTCTGAACCTGCATGCCAGACTGCTGCTGGATGAAGAAGAAAGGAATGCCCGAGGGGAAAGCCTCGGGGGGAGGATGGGGGTGATTTGAAGGGGTTGGGGCCGGCCGCGGAGGGGTGAAACCGAGCAGACTCCCCGGGGACCAACTGCGCCCACGCAGGCCCCCGAGCGCCTCGGACGAATCCTCACGGATCCGGCCCATCAGAGTCATCATCACTCTGAGCCTTCTTTGGCGATATCAACTAGGTCGAGGGTGCCTATAAGAGCGTTTTGAAAACTGGCTTTTTTCGCCCTCCTCCCTCGTGAGATACATTTATATCCATTCAGAATGGCCGCGGAGATTGAGCCAGCAGCTCCGTTCGCCGCAATGATATACTCTGAGCACATTCCGATTCTCCGGAGGGAGCTGATGAAGGGAGTAGTCGTCTACGATACGTACTATGGTAATACCAAGCAGGTTGCCGAAGCCATCGCGGAGCAAATCAAGGCCGAAGGCCACGAGGTCGAGGTCCGCAATGTGCGGGAGAAGTACCCCACACCTGCACAAGGTGATTTCCTGTTCGTGGGCGGTCCGAACAGGATCGCGCACTTGTCACGGAAGACAAAGAAGTTCGTGAAGAAGTTGGACGTAGCCGCGTGGAAGGACAAACCCGTTGTCGTGTTCGCGACGATAGGAAAGGTTCCGGAGGAGTACGCCACCGAGAAGGAGAAAGCTAGTGTTCAGAAATGGGTGCTAGCGGCCGCACCTGAGCTAAGGGACTTCGCAAGAGGCAGGGGTCTAAATGCTGCGGAAGAGGTCCTGCTCGTGCAGGTCAAGGATATGAAGGGCCCACTGATGGAGGGCGGTCTCGAGCTGGCCAAGGAGTTCACGCACAAGTTCATAGGGAACCTGAAGAAGTGAGCCGTTTGGCTTGACAGACCTTCTCTATCGGAACGTTCATAATGATTGCTACCAAACCCGATTTTATCTGGGCAAATAAATGAAAATCGGCTCGAGAATAATACGAAATTCGCCCCGGACCAACAAGAAGCTTGAAATCCAAGAAAGTGTTTTATAGTCGAAGTGTCTACACCGCCTGCTAACGCAGCCAAGGGTATCCACGCCGCCCGGGGCCCGTAGCTCAGCTAGGTAGGAGTGTCATGAATTTTCCTGAGAGGAAGCTCCCTAGAAAGAGCATCTGCCTTTTAAGCAGGTGGCCCGGGGTTCGAATGACTATGCCTAACAGACTAGTCTCGGAAATCCCCGCGGGCCCGCCAGGCGTCGTACTTGGCGTGTGCGGGGGAATCGGCATGAAACGACTTGAGGCGCGCAACCTTATGACTGCGGGGTGAAACCATATGCCCGAGGAATTGAACGTCCTGGAGCATGAGCTCGTTCCCGAGCATCATCTCCTGTCGGAAAAAGATTCGGAGAAGGTCCTGAAGGATCTGAAATTGACGAAGGACCAGCTCCCGAAGATTCGGCTAGGGGACCCGGCCGTTCGCGTCTTGGACGCGATCGCTGGCCCCGTCGAAGAGGGAATGATAGTGAAGATCGTTAGAAAGAGCTTGACCAGCGGAGTCAGCGTTTGTTACAGATTGGTGATTAGGGGGTAGGCCCTTTGAGGGAACTAGTTGAAACTTATTTCAAAGAGAGGAGCATCGTTAACCATCACATCGCGTCGTACAACGATTTCCTCCCGACGATAGACCACCCGAACAGCAGAATGCAAAAAATCGTGGACAACGTCCGCGCGTCCCCAGACGACATGGAGCGGGGGATCATCAGACTGGACCCGGACAGGACCGAGGGTAAGATCATCGAGATCTACATCGGCAGGAAGAGGGACCCGAAGACCGGCCAGATCGACCAGAGCGCGCGGCCGACGATCTCCGTCGGCAGGCCCGTGATCAAGGAGGCCAACGGGGCCACTCACGATCTATATCCTATGGAGGCCAGACTGAGGAATCTCAATTACTCTGCACCCATATGGCTCGAGTTCACTGTTGTCGAGGACGGCATCGAGAGGGAACCGGAGAAGGTACACATTGGTGACCTTCCAGTCATGATCAAGTCCAAGAAGTGCAACCTTCACAAGGACAACATCGAGATGGACCGCGAGCCCACGGACGAGGAGCTGGACAAGTTCTTGGTCAAGGCAGGCGAGGACCTGTGCGACCCAGGTGGATACTTCATCATCGGTGGCACTGAGAGAGCACTGATCTCACTCGAGGACCTGGCGCCGAACAGGGTCATGGTCGAGCTGAACGAGCGCTACGGCACGAGCCTGCATGTTGCCAAGGTGTTCTCGCAGAGGGAAGGATACCGCGCGTTGACGCTCATGGAGAAGAAGAAGGACGGCATGCTCGTCGTGTCCGTTCCAGCCGCTTCTGGACAGATCCCGTTGATAGTCCTGATGAAGGCCCTTGGGATGGAGAGCGATGAGGCGATCTTCAAGGCGATCGTCTCAGACCCGCAGATGGCCAACATCGTCTACGCGAACATCGAGGAGTGCCAGAACAAGAAGCTGTATCCGCCGAACGGCATCTACACCACGGAGGACGCGATACTCTTCTTGGAGCGAAAGTTCGCTACGGGCCAGGCGAAGGAGTACAGGGCGAAGAAGGTCGAGAGCATCATCGACCGCTCGCTGCTGCCCCACCTGGGAGACACCGCTGACGCAAGGCTGAAGAAGTCCATCTTCCTCGGCAGGATGGCGCGCACTATCCTCGAGCTTGAGCTCGGTCACCGAAAAGAGGACGACAAGGACCACTACGCCAACAAGAGGCTCAAGCTCGCAGGCGATCTGATGGAAGACCTCTTCAGAGTCGCGTTCACGAACCTGATCAAGGACCTGAAGTACCAGCTAGAGAGGGGCTACAGCAGGAAGAAAGGCCTCAAGATATCATCCGCCATCAGACCCGATCTGCTCACACACAGGCTTCTGCACGCGTTCGCGACCGGCAACTGGGTCGGTGGAAGAGCGGGTGTGTCGCAGCTGCTAGACAGGACCTCGAACATGAGCGCCCTGTCCCACCTGAGGCGTGTCACGTCTCCTCTTACGAGGAGCCAGCCGCACTTCGAGGCGAGAGACCTGCACCCCACTCAGTGGGGCAGGCTGTGCCCGAACGAGACCCCAGAAGGTCAGAACTGCGGCCTGGTGAAGAACTGCGCCCTCATAATCGACATAGCGGAGGGCTATGACGACAAGGAGGTCGTCTGGCTGCTCAAAGACCTCGGCGTCAAGGAGGTCGGAGAACAGTACACGGAAGAGACGAGGGTCTACGTCAACGGGGACCTTGTCGGTCTTCATGACAAGCCGAAGGAGCTCGTCGAGGAGATCAGGCAGAGGAGACGCTCTGGCCTGCTATCGTCTGAGGTCAACGTCAGATTCGACGACAACATGAACGAGATCATCATCAACTGTGACGAGGGGAGGCTGAGGAGGCCTCTGCTGACGGTTCGCCACGGGAAGACGATGATGACCCACAAGCACATAGAGGACATGCGGTCCGGGAAAGCTCGATGGGCCGACCTCATAAGAGAGGGTGTTGTCGAATGGATCGACGCAGAGGAGGAAGAGGATACATTCATCGCGGTATTCGCATACACCACTCCGCAGAAGTGCGAGCATTGCGCGAAGTACCTCTCGCCCCAAGACGTCGAATGGAAGAATCCTGGCGACGAGGGCAAGGTGACTCTGGAGTGCAAGGCCTGCGGCGGCCTGATGCATGTCGAATCGATGCTCACGGAGGATCACACGCACCTCGAGACGGACCCCATGGTCATACTCGGAGTCTGCTCAGCGTTGGTTCCATATCCGGAACACAACTCGAGCCCGAGGGTCACGATGGGTTCGGGAATGGCGAAGCAGTCGCTCGGCCTCAGTTCTTCGAACTACAGGTTGAGACCGGACACGAGGAGTCACATACTGCACTATCCGCAGCAGCCGCTCATCGCGACGAAGTCCATGGACTTCGTCTACTTCAACCAGAGGCCGGCTGGACAGAACTTCGTCGTCGCTATCATGTCCTACCATGGCTACAACATGGAAGATGCTGTCGTCATGAACAAGAGCTCTGTCGAGAGAGCGCTCGGCCGCTCTACCTTCATGAGGACATACAGGGCGGAGGAGCGCAGGTAC
>MGWC01000032.1 GCA_001800815.1 Euryarchaeota archaeon RBG_19FT_COMBO_56_21 | reverse complement strand
GCGCTGGGCGCAGGGCGAAATCGCGGATGCGCTGCCGGTCAATGTCTTGTACTATAGGGTGAACGTCGAGGCCGCGACGACACGATGGACCGGATGGCTGTCCTACCTTGGACAGATATTCGGGCCTGGCTCGAACCTGTTCTCGCTGGGCAACCTCGTTAAGTCCGGAGCCGCTGGAGGCGGGGCCGCTGCAACTGCAAGTGTCAACGCGGGCCTAAGCTTGCCAGGCAAGGTTCTGGTCGGAGGAGTGGTAGACGCCTACGTGAAAGTCATCGACAACAGTGGCGCAGCCGTAAGCGGGGCTGCGGTAACGGTCTCCGTTGCCGGAGTCACGGGAACATCAACCGTCACGATTGGAACTGCGACAGGATCCACGAACGCTGATGGACTGTTCTTGTTCAACCTCACGGGTACCGCAGCAGGATATTCCTATGTCAATGTGACTGCGACGAAATCGGGCGTGATCTCGACTGCGAGCAGCACATTGAGAGTGGTGTCCAAGCTGCCGACGACGCTCGCGGTGACGGTCAGCGCCAGCGCGATGGTTTTGAGGCCAGGAGAGACCTCGGATATCGTCGTGGCGGTAACTGACGAGAACGGAGCGAAGGTGGCCGGCGCGAACGTGTCAATCGATCCGAACCTAGTCAGCTATGGTACGACGAACTGGTCTGCCAGCTTTAACTCATCGTTGACCGATGCCAATGGGAAGGCGTATATGCTATACACCGCGCCCGCGGACATCAGCCAATACATGAACTCGCACCTGACACTGACGCTATCCTACGCCGCGACAAAGGCGGGATACGCGTGGTCAGGAGCTGCGGCCGCGAACCTGCTCATCCTGAATGAGGCATTACCGGACTGGACAATGGCACAAGTTGACCCGGTCGCGAGCGGGACGGTGTCCCTCACAAGGGCCGCCAACACCACCGCGATGGTCATCAACGTGGTGGACGACGACGGCAACGCTCTGGCGGACCACCTGCTCAACGTGAGCTACAGCGACAGGTCACTCGTGTTTGACCCAGTTGACGAGGTGCTGACTGACGGATCTGGACAAGCGACAGTCGACGTTCAGATGAAGGACAGCGCGACGAGCGCAGCCGTGCGGATGGTCGTGAAGAACACGACCGCTCTCAATGCGGCACCAACGACCGTTACGCTGACCTATGCGGGCGACGCGCCTGTGCCCACGATGTACGGTGGGTACATGGTCTGGGACCTGGACGGCAACGTTGCAACCCAGGAGCCTCAGTTCATGGAGAAGATGGGGGCTATCACAGCCACGGCCTACATATGGGATGGAGCTGGAGCTCCGGCTGACGGCATCAACGCATCGTTGATGGTCTCCGGTACTGCATACGGCTCGCTGGCATGGTGCGACCTAATCAACTGGGACTCGACCTGGGACGGCTGGGGTATCAACATCATCACAGACGTCGATGGTGCCAACCTCGTGACGTCCGGACCGTTCAACACGTACTATGACTACGACGACTGGGACTACTGGTTCAACGTAGCGGAGTACATCTACTGGGACGACTACGGCCTCATGACCGGAGTTGATATCGTCGGCGGAGAGCTGACCATAGAGATCTACGGACAGGCTGTCGCGCCGGTCGACCTCATCGGACAGGTGTATGTCGTGCCAGAGGGCGTT
The DNA here is from genome assembly GCA_001800815.1 of Euryarchaeota archaeon RBG_19FT_COMBO_56_21. Lineage (GTDB taxonomy): Archaea > Thermoplasmatota > Thermoplasmata > UBA10834 > UBA10834 > COMBO-56-21. Next base: position 39,006 of record MGWC01000032.1, on the reverse strand, counting down.
GGAACGTTCAATGGCGACACTCTTGCATACAACGTAGTCGGCCCGACGACAATCTCCGGCGACTATGTCCTCGGAAGGTCCTACAACGTATCCGCTGCCAGCCTTGCGCTGGCCAAGCCGGTGCTGACTGTGAAGGCAGTTGGATTCGATTCGACCGTTGCCACAGTCACGGCTACCGACGAGAACAACGACCCAATCGAAGGAGCTAGTGCGAAAGTGTACCAGAACAGCATACGCGGGAACCTTGACTACATGATCGTGCCATACAGCTCTGCGACAGCGCAATGGTCCTCGAAGGCCGTCGCCACCGATTCCAGCGGAATCGGCAGAGAGACACTCATCGCAGTGGCTAAGAACAACATCGTGACACAGGCCAGTGTCCGAGCGGATGTGTTCGCAACGGCGACTGTGGATGGCGCGATCACCCTGTTCGCACAGAACTCGGTAGTGATGCACGTTGCGCAGGCATACGTTGCTCTCGACCCGATCCAGGACACCCAGAAGATCGGCGACAAGATCACTGTGACCGCGACCGTCACGGACTCGAGTGGGAAAGTTGTCGCGAGCATCCCAGTTGAGCTGACAGCAGGCGGAGGCGCTACAGTCACTCAGGGTGCGATGGCTTCCGACGCGAGCGGGAAGGTAACCTTCGACCTCGACACATCTGCCATGAACGACCTGAGAGCGGCATTCGTGCCGGTACAGGCGAAGTGCGGCGGAGTGGCCTATGAGGTAGGTCTGGCCACGATGGCCATTCCGGTCATGAATGAGGGCCCCGTGATCTCGGTGCTGAGCCCGGCTGCGGACGCGGAAGTCGTGAAGAAGGAAGTAGTCATGACGGCAAGCGTGTCCGACTCGAACGGCGTGCAGACTGTCAAAGTGTCGGTCGACGGTGGAACCGTGACGACTGTGACAGGCACTGCTGGCGAGACGACCTGGGACATTGCGCAGGCACTGGGCGACCTCTCCAAGGGAGAGCACAGCGTCAAGGTGAACGCAACGGACTCTCTCGGAGTCTCGACTGAGACGACGGTGTCATTCACCGCAGTCGACGAGGCCGCTGGGACGAGCATGGCCATCTGGGGCGCTCTGATTGCTGGCTGGGTAGTTGCCGCGATCGTCGCCGTAATGTGGCTGATGCGCAAGCCCAAGAGCCCAGAGACTGCGATGGCCGCTGAGCCCGAGCCCGTGAAGCCTGAGTGACCTGAGTCCTAGGCACAAACCAATCAAACCTTTTCCCAACCTTTCATTTTTCAATTTTGGAGATCAGGCTGGGCCATGAATCTGGCACACGGCGATGCGATGTACCATACCGAACCTGCGCTACCAAAGTTTTATTAAGCGATTATATGCTCACTCAGACAAATGGGAAGGCCTGCCCATTTGGGGGGACGATTCAGACATGGCCGGGATGAGCAGGTACATCGTCGAGAGGGTGTTACAGACCTTCGTAACCCTCATCATTATCCTGACCCTGATTTTCATAATGTTCGAGTCGTTGCCTGCGAAACCCCAGGACCTTCTCGCACAGAACCCGCTCATCAAGCCCGCGGACAAGGAATTCCTCGAGGCATACTTCGGGTTCGACAAACCTATCCAGGAGAGATATGTGCTCTACATGAAGCACATGCTCACATTTGACTTCGGCACGTCCTTCTCCCAGGCGGAACCCGTCTGGAATCTGCTGCAAGATAGGATTCCCAGGACCCTTCTGCTGTTCGGCCTCGCCACGATCATCTCGTACCTCATTGGGATTTACGTCGGGGCGTACATCGCATGGAAGAGGGGTGGTGTGGGCGACGGGACGGCGGTCGTGACCAGCCTCGTGTTCTACAACATGCCGTCCTTCTGGATAGGCCTGATATTCCTGCTCGTTTTCGCATCTCAGCTGGATCTGTTCCCTCTTACGGGGTGGTATGACCCCTCTGTCGACTTATGGAAGCCCCTGAATATCCTGTGGCACATGACCCTGCCGCTCGTGGTATTGATTCTCTTGAACCTCGCGGGGACCATCCTCCTCATGAGGACGGCCATGCTGGACATCATAGGGGAGAATTACATGGTGACCGCGAAGGCGATCGGGCTGCCCGAGCGGACGGTGCTCTACAAGCACGGCGCTAGGAACGCGATGCTGCCCGTGGTCACATCGTTCATCATATCGATCGTATTCTCCGTTAGCGGCGCGGTTGTGCTCGAGAACGTGTTCACGTTCCCGGGCGTGGGTGCGTTGTACATCCGGTCGCTCTCGCAGCTGGACTTCCCCGTAGCCGAGGCCACCCTGTTCATCATCACCCTACTCGTGCTCGTCGGCAACTTCTTCGCGGACATGATCTACGGATATCTTGACCCGAGGGTGAGGATCTGACGGCCCAGGGCACGGGTGGAAGCGCCCCGAGACCGAAGGCGGACAACATATTCTCCGACCCGACCCTGAAGAAGCTCATGAGAGGGCCGATACGCACCTGGAAACTTTACAAGGGCTCGAAGACCGGACTTGCGGGCCTCGGCATAGTCCTGACGTTCTTTGTTTTGGCCGTCTTTGCGCCCATAATATCGCCATATGACCCCGATTTCCGGGCCCCTGCGGAGGATGTCTTCTACGCGAACAGCGTGGAGCTCACTCTCACCGAGCAGTACAACTGGAGCGCACCAATGGGACTCACCGCGGACACCAGGGAGGAAGGCTTGATCGGCCTCATGCTCTATTCGCAGGACGTTGGCAAAGCTCTCATCTTTCCTATTGGAACTGGGGTCCAGGAGATCGAGATACAGGATCCGACAACCTACACGCTTCCGGAAGGCTTCGACTACGTCGAGTACGTGCACTTCCCCCGGGTCGTAGGAGAGACCTCTTACTTCCTCGTGCGGGACGGTCAGACCGTGTACGAATACGCGGACAACCTGATAGACCTCAACGTCGAATGGGACTTGGGCTTCGAGCCGAAGTACACTTCGAACCTGTGGAACGGATATACACTGGCTCTGAGGAACTCTCGCCTCGCCCTCGTGATGGCGGATGAGCACAACGTCTGGCTATATGACAAAGTCCCGAGAGACACCCTGGGGTTCTTCCCTGAGCCCAGAACCTTCACCGACACTCTCGAGATCACCGATGAGACGATTATTGGGAATCCTCTGGTGGTTGACGGAGACTTCGAGAATGGCAGTGTGATCATCATCCCCACGTCCTCGGATCTCCGCGCCTATAGAATCGATGTCGAGAAGAGCCCTCTGACGGGAGTCGTCCAGAACATCCAGCTAGGGGCTCAGATGTGGAGAAAGAACTACACGCTCAACGGTAACGAGTTCACGCCGATCGACTCGAAGCGGATGATCACCTTCCCATATGCCCGTGGCGCAAGCGACGCCTTTGGCAAGACGGTTATCATACTCGCGACAACCGACGATGACCTGATCGCCTATCAGAGGGAGACAGGGGAACCCCTGTGGTCTGGCCCTCTGATAATGCCAGGCATATCTGACTTCCAGATTGCTGACCTGTACCCATCCCCAGCGGGCGTCATAGTCACGGGCAAGGCGGAAAGCCGCGGATTCATTGCTGGAGTGGATGCCGATACCGGCTCCGTCAGGTACAACAGGACGATGTTCTCGCTCACTGAAGGTTACATAAACAGCCCGCCCCAGTACGTGAGCGGCCTGGGCACGTTCATCTACAGCTCTGACAGGGGCATCATATACCTATCCGACGGACTGCTGGGGATCAACGCTACCTTCGCTGCCCCGAGCGGCGGCGCGCTGACTCCGGTCTCGTTCCTGGGCAACATCTACATCCAGTCGAGCGTGACAGGCAACTACTTCGCGGTGGTCACCAGCGAGAACACTATGTTTGTATCCACCCTGTCCGGGGTGAACAAGGCGCCCCTGCCTCCTGGGAAGTACCCTTCGGGGAACAGATATCTGCTGGGCACCGACTACGAGGGCCATGACATCCTGGCATGGCTCATTTACGGGACTAGGTCCGAGCTGATGGTGGGCATCACCGCCGCATTCGTCGCGGTGGTCATAGGTACTGTTGTCGGGCTGGTGGCCGGCTTCTATCCGGGGATGATCGACAGCCTCCTGATGCGAGCGACGGACGTCATGCTGAGCCTTCCTGGTCTGGTCATACTGCTCCTGTTCGCAGCCGTCTTCGGGCCGTCCCTGGTCAACATCATGATTATCATTGCGATATTATCCTGGGCCGGCATCGCGAGGGTCATACGTTCGGTCACGTTGTCCCTCAAGGAACGAGCCTTCGTGGACGCTGCTATCATCGCTGGCGCGAGCGAATCGAGGCTGATATTCAGGCACATCGCACCGAACGTCCTACCGTACACGTTCCTGTACATGACCTTCACCATAAGCGGCGCGATAGTCACGGAGGCCATATTGGCGTTCCTCGGGTTCGGGGATGTGAACAATGTCACTTGGGGCATGATGCTCCAGTATCTGCAGATAAGCGGGCAATCCCTGATAGCCTGGTGGTGGCTCCTGCCCCCTGGCATTTGCATAACTCTCCTTTCGATGAGCTTCTACCTGATAGGTAGGGCATTCGACGAGGTCGTAAACCCAAGGCTGAGGAAGAGGTGACCAAGATGGCACTGATCGAGGTTCAGGACCTGAAGGTACACTTCAAGATTCAGAACGGCTGGGTCAAGGCGGTGGATGGCGTCAGCTTCAGCATAGATGCTGGCGAGACGATGGGCCTCGTCGGAGAGAGCGGCTGCGGGAAGACCACGGCCGCCTACGCCATCACGCAGCTGTTGCCCCCGAACGGCTTCGTCAAGAGCGGTTTCATTTTCTTCAAGGAGCCTCCTAGGACGAGGCTCCTCAGGTTGGACTACGACCAGATGCTGAAGGGCAACCCAAAGGGCAGGGAGCGCGAGATAGCAACACTGAGGGCGAGACTCACTGGTGTGCTCGGGGAGAAACACGGCATCGAGGAGAAGATCGAGCAGGCCAAGACCAAGGGCACCTCGGAGCAGATGGAGCGGCTCGCGGCGATTGCTGTAGAGGCTGGAGAGCTCACGGAGAGGCTGCACGCACTGACCTACTTCTTCGACCTCCTTGGCAAGTCCAAGCTCAAGGATGGGCGTTTGGACGACTTCAACGAGGAGATCAGGAAGATCAGGTGGAAGGAGATATCGATGATCTTCCAGGGAGCCATGAACGCCTTCAACCCGGTCTTCAGAGTCGGGGACCAGATCACCGAGGCTATCCAGCTCCATGAGGACATCGACGACGAGAAGGCAGTGAAGCGCGCCAAGGCGCTCTTCAGCTTCGTCGGGATACCGGAGGACAGGATCACGAACTACCCGCACGAGTTCAGCGGGGGCATGAAGCAGAGGGCGATGATCGCGCTCGCGCTGGCGCTGTCCCCGAAGTTCATCATCGCGGACGAGCCCACGACGGCGCTGGACGTCATCACGCAGGACCGCATACTGTTCGAGATACGCAAGCTCCAGGAGCAGCTCAAGATGGCCATGATGATCATCACGCACGATGTGTCGGTCGTGGCCGAGGTGAGCGACAAGATAGCTGTCATGTACGCCGGGCGGATCATGGAGATAGGCAGGACCGTTCAGGTGTTCAAGAACACGGCCCATCCGTATACATCAGGGCTACTGGGCTCGTTCCCGTCCATTGAGGGAGCGAGGCACCGGTTGATCTCGATTCCAGGATTCCCCCCGGACCTCGTCAATCCGCCCCCGGGGTGCCCGTTCCACCCGAGATGCGAGTACGCCAAGGATGATTGCTCTAAAGTAGTCCCGAGGGGGATCGAGCTGGAGCCAGGACACATAGCCTACTGCCACTACGCAAAAGAGCTTCAGCCCAGACTCAGGAGGCTTGGTAGCTGATGCCTGTCGGAAGCGATGTTGTCATCAAAGTCACCAGCCTGAAGAAGTACTTCGAGCTCTCGCGCGGGCTGTTCAGCTTCGAAGAACCGGTCTTCGTGAAGGCGGTCGACGATGTCAACTTCGAGATACACGAGGGCGAGATACTCGGCCTCGTGGGAGAGAGCGGTTGCGGCAAGACGACCACAGGCCGGCTCCTTACCAGACTCGAGGACCCCACAGGCGGCTCTGTGTTCTTCCTGGGCAGGGATATCGCCCTCTTGGAATCGGACAACCTCAAGGTCTTCAGAAGGAACATCCAGATGGTGTTCCAGGACCCCTACGAGAGCCTGAACCCGCGCACGACGGTCCTCCAGACGATCATGGAGCCCCTCATCAACCATCACATAGGGAAGACCTACGAGGAGCGGGTGGAGCACGTTGTCAAGGCGCTCGAGGACGCTGGCTTAGCCCCGGCCAGGGAATATCTGAGCAGATTCCCGCACGAGCTGAGCGGAGGGCAGAGACAGAGGGTGTCCATCGCGAGAGCGCTCGTCATCAACCCGAGGGTGATAGTGGCTGACGAGCCGGTTTCCATGCTGGATGTTTCCATCAGGGCCGGGGTCCTCAACCTCATGCTGGACCTCCGGGACAAATACAATATCCCGTACCTCTTCATAACGCACGACATCGCGGTCGCGAGATACGTCAGCGACAGACTCGGAGTCATGTACCTCGGCCGCGTGGTCGAACTCGCGGAGACCGACAAGGTCATATTCGAGCCCAAGCACCCCTACACGCGCGCGCTATTGTCGGCGGTCCCGGTGCCGGACCCCGAGCACAAGCACGGGCGGATACAGATCAAGGGAGAGATACCGAGCGCCACGAACGTGCCGCTCGGGTGCAGGTTCCGACCGAGATGCCCGTTCAGCTTCAACGAGTGCGGCTGGGAAGGCAAGGACCTCGCGGCATGGCTGCTCGAGGAGGAGAACGTCGCCGCTCCCGAGCACCCGATGAAGACGCACATAGAGGAGATCGAGCCGAGCGGGTTCTCGCTGGTCATCAAGATGAAGGAAGGCGGGTCTTCGAACAAGGTCTTGAGTTTTATCGAATCCAAGGTGTCCGAGCTCAAGGACAAGATGCCCATGTTCCAGGCCGTCTACGCCGTGAACGTGGTCGGAGGGAGCAAGGAGCTTGTCCTGGGAACGAAATCCATCCAGGTTCCCGGAGAGTACGTGGCAAAGGAGTTTCTCGAGAAGCTCACAAAGTCGGTTGAGTTCCGGAGCAGGGGACATCCGCTGTTCGGTACCATCCTGGACGCCCGGGTCTCAGGCGCGACAGTCGCCATCACGGTCGGAGAGGAGAACCCCCAGAAGGCGGAGGGGGAGGCGACGAAGACCGAGACGACCGTTGGATTCCTCCAGGACTTCACCAAGAGCCTCGTCAAAGGAGGCTACTCGGAGTTCAAGGGCGCAGGAAAGATGATGGTCGGATCGGGCAGAGTGACAGTCACTTGCAGCCAGGCGAAGCTCACGCCCGCAAGGGTCGCCCGGGAGGCGGCTGAGCTCGTCGTGAAGGAGTTGCAGATGAATCCGAGATCTGGGTTCTACAATCTCCTGCTGACGCCAAAGGCCGACAAGAGCTCGGTCAGGATCCGTCTGTGCTGCGGTGGGAAGAAGTGGGAAGCGTTTGCGGGTGAGGCGAAAGGGCTCTTCGCCAGAATGGCCGCGGAGGGCAACATGGCGGCGATGGGCGTCGAACCCGCAGAGATCAAGGAGATCAAAGGGCCGAAGGAGTCTGTCGTGGTCAGCTTCGTGCACACCATCGAGCCGCCACTGATTGACGTAGGCGGGGGTCACATGGTCGCCTGCTACCTGTTCAAGGCGCCGGCGAAGTGAGGGAGAAGCTCCTGGTGGGTGGGGAGATGTCTATCCTGCGGAAGATCAAGAAGCACTGGGTCACCGTGACCATGTACGTTGTCCTCTCGCTCTTCTTCACCGGAGCGTGCATCGTATCCACGAACACCTATGGCGCCATCGCGCAGGCGCAGCGCGACATCGCACTACAGAGTCCCCAGTACGATGCTGAGATCGTCCAGCATGGGAACCTCAACATATCGTTCAGCATTCAGCTCGTGAATCCCTCGAGGTACACCCTGCATGTCTACACGCTCTCCTGGTATTCCACGCTATTGAACATCTCCAACCCGACCGACCGGGTCATCCCGGTCGGCGAGGACTACATCGGGCCCACTAAATACCTCGAGGTGCCCTCGAGGACAACCTTCAATCTGACGTTCTGGACCATAGTCTCAGACCCCGCCATCATGGCCAAGCTGTTCGGGTTCGTCAACTACAGCAAGGGGTTGGGGCAGAACTACACGCTTGAGACGCTGCCTTACATCCACGAATTCTCGATAATGCTGTTCATGGGGGAGTTCGAGCACGAGTACGACAGAGAGGGATATCTGAACGACCTCGTCACGGTCGAACTTACCTACTCATCCACGGAGGGGGCGGCATGAAGTTGACGAGAGAGGACGTGGCCAAGATGACGCTCATATCCCTGCTCAGCGCCCCGCCGATTGCCTTCATGACTTTCGACTTCATGTTCCCCAACATATCGACTCCGTCGTTCGGCAAGAGCCTCCTGCTCATCTTTGCCCTGTCTATCCTGACCGGGATGCCCTCTGGCTACTTCACCAAACGCACCGACCTAGCGATGGGGTCGGTGTTCATCTACACGGCCGTGGGGTATGCCCTAGCAGTGTTGTTGTACTCTGCCCCGTACACGATCTACGACCTGGAACAGGTTCTCTCGGACTTCTACTATGCCATGTTCTTCAGGTTCACAATCATACTCCTGTGGTTGTTCGTCCTGGGCGGGTTCATGGGGACCATGTTCGGTCAGATGGTCAGGGACTGGATCCGCAGGGAGGAGACTGGCCTGGCCTTCAAGGACGAGGGAAAAGCCTAGCCGCTTGCGATTATTGTACCTAACTTCTTAGGCAATGACATATTCCCTCTCCACGGACGTCATGAGCACCAGAGAACAGTTCGCGAGGCGACTCCAATGGCAAAGAGAAAGATAATTCAGATCGACGAGGACAAGTGCACCGGATGCGGGAATTGCGTGACCGCTTGCGCCGAGGGAGCTCTGGCGATCGTGGACGGCAAGGCGAGAGTCGTCAACGAGGTCTTTTGCGACGGGCTCGGGGCCTGCATAGGCGACTGTCCCGAAGACGCTCTGAAGATAATCGAGCGTGATGCGCCTGAGTTCGATGAAGAAGCGGTCAAGGAACACCTGGCCGGACAGAAGACACATCAAGAGCCAATCGGTGTGGAGCCCTGCGGATGCCCCTCGCACAACCCGATGATCCTCACTGCGGGCAAAGCCAAAGCTCACACGAAGCACCACGCTAAGGGACATGAAGAGCTGCCCCCAGAGCTGACCAACTGGCCGGTCCAGTGGAGGCTCGTTAGCCCGAGCATGCCATTCTGGAAAGGGAACGACGTACTGCTGGCAGCGGACTGCGTCCCGTTCGCCTTCAGGGACTTTCACGGCAGGTTCTTGGCAGACAAGCCTGTCATCATAGGCTGCCCCAAGCTTGACGACGCGCAGTCGTACTTGGACAAGCTCACAGAGGTCTTCACGAACGCCACACCGAAGAGCGTCACGCTCGTGCACATGGAGGTCCCGTGCTGCCACGGGCTCCAGAGAATCGTGGATGAAGCGGTAAGACGCTCGGGCAAGAAGATTCCCGTGAAGACCACGGTGGTCGGCATCAAGGGAGACATACTCAGGGGCGGCTGAGAACCAGCAGATACGCTCTTTACCGGGCAACTCCTACACCTGTTCGATGCCCCTGAGGATCACTTGGACCAGGAGAGCACTGAAGCTCCCTCAGGAGGTCAGGGACGAACTGACCATCAGACTAGAGAGGTTACACCCCTACTTCCCCGAGATGACCCCGGAGATGAAGGTCGGGATCACGAGGTTCTACGACGGCCTTGCGTTCAAGTCCAACTCAGGGAAGGTGCGGCTCTGGGTCAACGTGCACAGGAAGAGAAAGGGCGGATGGGCCTATCCGACCTACTGGACCATCGCGCACGAGATGATGCATCTGGCACAATTCAACGAAGACCGCATTCCAGGAGGCGAGAGGGCAACTGACATCTTCGCCCTCGCCAGGCTCCCTACTGAGCTCATAGACGATTCGCCCAGCTATCTTGTCATCACCCAGGATATCAGGGACGACTGGAGCGACAGACACAGCAAGCTCGCCCACGAGCTTGCAAGGGAGAGCGTCCGGCTCAGGAACAACGGCCTCCGGAAGTACGCCTCGTGGTGGGAGGACGAATTCGAGAGGAGGATTCTGGCTGTAGCTCCTCCCAAAAAGAAGCGACGAGCCAAGTGCGCTTGAGCTTCACTACGGACTCTTCTTGCCGCCATCCCTAATCGTGATCATGAGTTCCTGGCTCTTCCTGAGGTAGTTCGCCCCGATCACGCCCAAAGCCGTGAACGCCACGCCCACTCCCACCAGAGCATAGATGGCCGTGAACAGCTGGGACAGCTCCGTTGTCGGATGCAGCTCTCCATACCCCACGGTCGTGATTGTGCATACCGCGAAGTAGAACGAGCTCACCCAACTCCAACCTTCCATGAAGTGATAGATGACCGTTCCAAAGCCTATGATGCCTAAGACGAGCGCCCCAGCGACAAACATCTGGGCTCTCAGATCCGACCACTGTACGAATCCGACCTTCATGAATACGAATGGCGATGGCCTCCCAAAAAGAAAACGCCGGTTGAGTCCAGGAGGCGGGGATCACTAGGCATGGTCACCGTGATTTGGACAATAGCGCGAGTCGATGGCTCATCCGCTGCTTCTCGTTTCCGCAAGCCTCGTGCGCGCTGACGCGCGCCTCCGCCCGTGCGTTCGCGGGCGCACTCGCGCGCAGGTGCTGTACCAAGGCTCCCGTCTCAACGGGCCATCCGAATTCGCCCGAGCAGAGCAACAACCCGGTGACGGAACGCTGAGTAAGGCCTCCAAAAGGTGCCAAGACGAGCCATGGCAAACGCAACCAAGATTCCGAGCAGTGCTCCCGCCATAACATCAGTTGGCCAGTGGAGGCCAAGAAATACCCTGCTCAGTGCGACGACCACGGCGATTGCGAATGCCACGATCCTGACAGGAAACCTCACATTCAGAGAGATAATCGTAGCAACCGTAAAAATTCGCGCGGCATGGCCGCTGGGGAAGGATGACCCAGAGGTCTCGGCGAGCCCGTAGAATGATATGGTCTGAACGGCCCCGTCGAGCGATTCAAACGGTCGATCTCTGTCGACGGCGAGCTTGACGAGCCCGATCAGGACAGATACGATGATGACGGATAGGACCAGGTCGATCGCGGGTTCCCTTTTCCCTTTCGCCCAAAGGAACGGCGCTGCCATCAGTGATACAGTCAACATCCCGAGGAGCGTGAAGGCCACAAACACCGCATCGGCCAGAAGCGACTCTCCGGCATGATTCAACAGATGCAAGACTTCCTCATCGAACTGAGACAACAACAGAGCAAGCGCCTGCCCATGGATAGTATTTTTCCAGAACCTGGGGGATTTGGCGGGCGCGAAGGGATTCGAACCCTTGACCACTTGCTTAGGAGGCAAGTGCCATATCCTGACTAGGCCACGCGCCCTTTCCAGGCGACTGGTCAACACTAATTGCTCAGGAATATATAAACTCGGGCAGGGCGAAGAATCTACGCTGACTTCCGGTCCTCGTCGGTGAGTTCCTCAGGGGCCTTCTCCGTCTTAGGCTCCTCTTCCTTCTCCTTAGAGACCTTCTCCTCCTTGCCCTCCTCCTTCTTCTCGGGCTTCGCGTACTCCTCTACGAAGGAGATGGTCTCCGCACCCGCGATCTCCCTGAGGTCGCTGACGTACCTGTACTTCGCCAACATCCACCTCTGGTCGTACTTGCAGGTGTCCGAGAGCTTGATGTTGTAGTTCTTTCCGCTGTGCTCTATGTCGAATCCATCGGCCGTACCGTAGGCCATCCTGAGCAACAGCTTCGCGACCTCTGTGGGCTTCGACGGCTTCTCGATGATCTTGTACTTGTACTTCAGAGTCCTGCCCGCAAGCCTGTTGTTGAAGTCCACCCTGACCCTGCCAGCGGTGACGGCGGTGATGATCGCAGGCTTGTTCTTCACAGTGACCTCGAGCCCCACCCTCGGCTCGATCTCCTGCTTCAGGAACTCGCGCATAGGGTGCAGCTCGACCAGCTTCGCATCCCTCGGACCTGCGGCCTTCTCGGGCGGGATGACGATCTCGTACTCCTTTCCAACCTCGGCCTTGAGAATGGACTCGTCCAGGCCAGGGAATATCCTTCCCTTGCCGACGATCAACGGCTGTGCCCCGTAGGTCATCTTGTCGTTGAATATCTCCTTCTCCTTCGCGAGGGCCTCGCTCGTGGTGTCGAAGAGCTCGTTGGAGTCCTGGATCCATCCCTCGAACTCCGCGATAACAATATCGCCGGCCTTGATCTTGTCCTCGCCGGCCTCTTCCTTCGCTTCCTTCTGGTGGTGCTTCTTCGCACCTTCCTTCTCGGTCATCGAGTCTCACCGCTGATGCGCGGGTTGTGAGGATACTCCGCCGCCATTTAAAGGTTACGCAGGATGCTCGGAGGGGGTCTCCGCGGAGTATCTGGCCATGCCGGTTTCAGCGCGGCCTGACGGCCCTAGGACACAGTCAAAAGATATATGTGCGCACCATCTTTACACAATAAAGCCTCTTGCCACCGTAGCTCAGCCGGTAGAGCAGCTGATTTGTAATCAGCAGGTCGGGAGTTCGAGTCTCCCCGGTGGCTCATCCCAGAAACGAAATGAGCGGATCGCCGAGAACGGCTTCAAACTTCTGCGGTATGTCACGTATTAGTCGCTCACGTTGATGCGCCATATGGCAGTCAGAGCAGTGCAGCCTTATATATCGACCAGGGCAATCACTTGCTGGCCCGGATAGCTGGGCAGGTGGGGTCTGGACAATGGCAAAAGGATTGAGTTCGAGAGCTTCAGCAAGTTTGATTGTGTTCTGCATGCTCGTCGCCGTGTTCTCATTTGGACACTTCACAATGCCCGCCCGGGCTGAGGTCTATCAAGAGCCGTTCGCATTCGTGGACGGAAATGTCACAGCGGAGAACTTGGCGAAATCACTTGCGCTGTTGGACCTGAATGCAGACGGCATCGCAGACCTGGTTGCAGGAGCGCCTTACAACAATCCTGACGGAATGGCGGGAGCCGGCTCCGTGACTATGTACCTCTCGGACGGAGGAATGCCCATGGCGAGGATAGCAGTGCTCAATGGCACCCATGCGGGAGATCTGTTCGGGTGGTCGTTAGCGAATTCTGGTGACCTCAACGGAGATGGTGACATGGACCTGGCCATCGGGGCGCCGCTTGCAGACCCTGGCGGGCTCATCGCTGCGGGGAACATCACCATTGTCTTCAGTGGCCCGAGCTTCACTGGAACTCCAGGGATGTGGATCAATAGCTCCACCGCGGGAGAGCAGCTAGGCTATTCGGTCTCCCCTGGTGGGGACATCAACAGAGACGGTTTCGATGACCTGATCGCGGGAGCACCGCTGTGCACCGCAAGTGGTCTTGTCGGCGCGGGAAGGACTTATGTATTCTATGGAGGGGCTGCGATGAACGCGGTCCCGGACAAGACCTTCTCAGGAGAGGTGGCCGGTGCGCACTTCGGGTGGTCCGTGGCAGGGGACGGCAGCGTCGACGGCGACACTTCCCTAGACATGATCGTCGGCGCGCCCGATCACGAGGTTGGCGAATCAGCCACAGGCGGAGCTTACGTTATTCGTAACATAATCAAGGCAAACCCAGGAGTGAGCCTCGCGCTAGGCAAGGCTGGTGGAGACAAGTTCGGCTTCTCAGTGGCCATGGTACCCGACATGAATGGAGATGCGTACTCAGATATCGCAATCGGCTCGCCGTTCAATGATGACAACGGCACGAATGCCGGGTCGGTCTCGGTCTTATACGGCGGATTCAAGTTCAACACCGACGTCGACCTCGTGATCATCGGGCAAGCTGCCGGCGAGAATCTCGGATGGGCGGTTGGGGCCGGTGACTTCATAGAGGATTCGTACTCGGACCTGATTGTGGGCGCACCCAACAGCGATATCAATGCGACATCTGCGGGAAGGGCATATGGCTTCTTCGGAGCCGCGATCCCGGACGCCGATCCGGACATCGTACTGGTGCCGGGTCCGGGCGCCGACTTCTTCGGAGGGTCCGTGTGCATCGGAGGCAATGTCACGGGCGACATCGCGCCTGACTTTGCTGTAGGAGACCCGCAGGCCACGATCCTCGGCATGGCGAACGCGGGTAGGGCTTACGTCTACGTGGGAGTCCTAGTCGTCATACCACAGAATCCATTAGTCCAGGGGTATGTGTTCATTCCAGGAACTGCTACGGGCATCCAGGACTTCACAGTCACACTTGAGGGGGGCTCATTCAGCAAAACCGCGACGACATCAGCCTCAGGTTACTACGAGATCGACGCGATTCCTGGGTCTTACTGGCTCAACACATCGAAAGCCGGTTACGTGGGGAACTCGACATCCGTTGAACTCGCGATGGACGATGTTGAAATCGTCAACTTCTATCCGCTGACAGTCCCTCTCGCGACGGGGCATGTCAGGGACGCAATGACTTCGACAGTCATCGCGGGCGCGGCGGTATCTTTGTGGAACGGGACCGCGCTTGTCGGGACTGCCGTCACACCAGCCAACGGCTCATTCTGGATCTACTTGTTCGAAGAATTCGTTCCCCCTGTGGGAGAAAGCATCGATCTGATTCTGACTGCATGGGATCAGACCCACTACCTCGCCTCGGCGGATTTCTCCGTGATGAGGAACGATACGGAATCGCTTGAGATATATCTAGACAGGTTCCCCGTGGTCACTGGCACTGTGAGGGACGCCATCACGCTTTCGCCGGTAAGGGATGCGTTGGTCGAGGCCACGCAGGGACCCGTTCTCGGAAGCGCTGTCACGGATACGAACGGACTATACGCGCTCCCAGTTGTCAATGCCTCTGTCCCCGGAACGCTGTTCCTGAATCTGACAGTACCGGGGTACTACAAGGAGAGTGTCAGTTTCGCTGTCGACAAGAACGGCACGTACGCTCATGATTTCTTCCTGCAGATAGACCACGTGCCCCCGACATCCTCACTCGCTGCGCTCTCTGTCTACACCACGACAGTTACGGTCGCGCTGACGGCTACCTCCTCGGACGCGAACGGCGTTCAGGAAGTCCAGCTCTGGTACAGGTCCGGCGAAGCTGGGGCTTTCGAGTACTATGGGTCAGACACTGAGTCGCCGTTCGGCTTCGAGTTCGACTCTCGCGAGGCGTCGGGCGACGGATCATACGGATTCTACAGCCAGGCGATCGACCATGCTGGGAACAACGAGACGCCCCCGGTGGGGAACGACACATGGACAATAATCGACACTATCGATCCTACATTGGAGATGACCCCGCTTCCGCTATACACATTAACGCAGAACTTCACGGTGACCGCAAGCGTCGACGACGAAAGCGGGATCGCGAGCGTGACCCTGTATATCATCAAGAACTCCTCTGCAGCTGTGTTGGTGGGGACTGACTCGAACGCGCCCTACGAATGGATGATAGAGGGCACACTGTGGGGACTCGATGGCTCATACGGGTTCTCGGCGACGGCCACGGACTCCTCGGGCAACACCAGAGCTATGCCCGTTGACCCGGAGATCTCGACACTCATGGACCTATGCGCCCCCAATCTCACGATAGTATCTCCAGTGCCTGACATCATAACTGGCGTGACGTCGATGACAGTCAACTGGACAGGGAATGACACAGGTTCAGGCGTGAAATCATACAGACTTCAGCTTGACGACGGAGCGTGGATCGACGTAGGGCACAACACTACCCACAATCTGACACACCTCGGGGAAGGTCGCCACACGGTTGTCGTTAACGCCTCTGACACGGTCGGCTGGAGCACGCTGAGGAACATCAGCTTCTCGGTGGACACCTATATCCCCGAGCTGACCGTCACAACGCCCACGGACGGCGAGGTACTCGATTCCGGGAGCGTCAAGGTGACATGGACAGCATCGGACGGCGGAAGCGGCATTGCGAACATCCAGATATCTGTGGATGGCGGACCGTACGAAGATCTCGGCCTGCTCATGACGAAAACGCTCCAAGACCTCGAGAACGGAGAACACGAGGTCACCATCAGGGCAACGGACGGGGTGGGGAACGCCAGAGAGTCCACAGTAAGCTTCACCGTTGAAATCGAATCGGACGGAGGAGGCGGCACCAGCAACGTGATCATAGCCCTGTCAGCAGTGGCTGTGATTGTCCTGATAGCCGTCGGAGCCATGCTCATGCTGAGAAGGCGAGGGAAGAAAGGCGAGAAAGAACAGGCTCGAGGAGCCGAGCCGCCCAAGAACAAGACATGACGATATGAACCCGGGCCTCTGTCACCAGGAGTTCAGAACAGCAGCACGGGCTTGCTGGGCCTCAGAGAGTACTTCTTGCACATGTAGCAGTACCACTCGTTGTACTCCGGCACGAACTTCATCGTCTCGTTGCACGCAGGGCACTGCTTCTTGTCCCCAGCCTCTGCAGGCACCCCGCCGAACCCTTTGGGGGCGTACTCCTTGCAGCTCAGACAGTAGTACCGAGCGTATTTGTCAATCCACTTCACTGGTCCCTTGCACTTGGGGCACACCAGGGCCTGTGGCTTGGGCTCTTCTGCCTTCTTCACAGCCCTTAGGGGATACTTCTTGCATTTGTAGCAGTACCATTCAGAGTACTTCTCGACGAACTTCAACTCTCCGCCGCAGCCAGGACAATCCTTCTTGCCGGGGGTGACTGGGTCTTTCTTGATTTCTCTGGGAGCGTATTTCCGGCAACTGTAGCAGTAATGCCTCTGGTACTTTTCGATCCACTTCAGTGGCTGGCCGCATGACGCGCACGTCCTCAATTCCGGAGACGGTGCCAGAGTCGACTCATGCTTTAGCTCGTTAAGAGGCGGAACTACTGGCTCATCAACCCTGTCAATAATGGGCTCTGATTTGTGTATCTCAATGACAGGTTCTGGCGTCGCCTCTGACTCATGTGAGACGGCTTCGGGCATAGTCTCCTCCTTCACCGGAGCGTTGGCGGTCTCAAGTAGGTGTTGAGCCTCGTTGACAGTGTGCGGGGGTTCAGCGACCATCGGCTCTGGTCCTGGTTCGGGCTTCGCCTCTACTTCGGCACCGTGAGATTCACCCTGATAAGTCTCGCACACGAAGCAGTAGAGCTTCCCGTCCTTGAGATCCTCGAGCTCTGCACCGCAGTTCTTGCACTCGAGCTTGTCCTCTTCAGCTTCGAGGGTCTGAAGCTCCTGCCTTATCTCGGCCACACACTCCTCCTTCGTCTCCTCGGAGGTGCACACGTGCTCCGCTTCGTCCTCGACGTACGTGTTGCAGCCGTAGCAGTACCACTTCTCGATGTGCTCGATATACTGAGGCTCCTCGCCGCATTTCGGGCATTTGGAGGCTTCCATATCAATTCAGCTCCATGGGATTCTCTGCGTCGGAGGTTCCCGTGAGTGGAAATTCTAGGCGCCAGGAGCATATATGAACCTGTTTTCCTGGTAATCAGGCATGATAACTTACATGCGAGTGCTGGACGTGCTCTGGCGTCATCACCTCGCCTAGTAGCCTACATGTAGCAGAGCCTGACAAAAACGACCCAGGCCATCCGAATCCTGGACAGGTGATCGGGACGATGACAAGTTTGAAGAAAAGGGGCCTGGGAACGGACGAGGACGGAGGAATCGAAGGGCTCCCGCTGCAGCTTCTGATAATGGTGGTGGTGGCGGGCCTCGGACTCACCATCCTCATGGGCTGGATGAACTCGATAGCGGCTCCTCACTCGATCGGAGACGTTTTCGTGACGCCATCAGAGATTGTCGTTTTCGACGATGACGGCGATGGAGTCTACACGAGAGATGGGGTGGCGATCACGGTCACCGTAACGGATGAGAAGGGCGATCGATTGGAGGGAGCGACCGTCGTTCTGGAAGGGGCGAATGTGAAGGATGGGGATGGAAGGCCCGCGAGGGGCGTGACGGACTCCAACGGGCAGGTGCTCTTCCGAGGACTCGAAGTGGAATGCTTCGGCTCGAAGCTAACGACCGTCACGGTGACGGTAGCAAAAGGCGACTACGGGATCGACTCGAGCTACGAGATTCCCGTGATACCGAGCTGAAGAAACATGAAGTTGCCATCGGACCGGAGAGCAGTGGAGGCGATCCCGCTCAGACTGATGATAGTGGCGGTGGTGGCCGCCATGTCAGTGCTCCCCGCGGCCCAGGCGCTCGAGACGCTGAAAACCAGAGAGTTTCTCGCCAGAGCCTCACAACAGCTTGATGACATCGTCGGGACCGCCGATGTTCTCTCAGTCGAGGGACCAGGGAGCGTCAGAACGCTATCCCTCGATTTCACATCATCAGGACGGGTCGGCTTCGCGAGCATAGACGTTGGTGATTTGCTAGAGGGCGTCAACTCGACAACGATAGTCCTGAGGCTCACGAACGGTGGGACGCTCATACGCACTATCTCGAACGAAGGGATTGGCATTTCGACAAGGGATGGAGGTTCTCTGCACTTGTCGAGTGCACGGTTCGAGCTCAGGATGGCCGCTCAATACGAGGGAGGGGTCCTCTGGATCCTGGCGGAGGTGCTCTGATGGATTTTGTGGTCTCAAAGGTCGCGATGGCGGTGTCTGCGCTCCTCGTTGCGGCCGTTCTTGCTGGCGTACTCGATGATTCGATGTTCGTTGACCGGGATCAGGAGATCGCCAGAGTGCTATCAGAACTATGCAGGTTGGTCGAAAACGCCCACGATGCAGATGCTGAGATCGACCTATTATGGTCCGTACCTATGATGCCGACGGGGGCGGAGCTGAAGGTGACCTTGGATGGGAATCGAATCCTCGGCGAATCAGGGGGGTTCAGAGCAGTCGCTCAGCCCATGTGCGAGTATCACACATGGAGGCCGACCACCGACTGTCTGAACAGAAGCATCGTCGAGGAACGAGACAGCTCCGCACCCGTTGTTGATGCCTATTCTGGACAAGTGCTCAGGATAACCGCAGCCGAGCTATTGGTGGACAGCTCTGAGGAACTCATGGTGTTCGTGCTCAGCGACGTTTAGGATCCGGACGAGAACTTGTTCGCCAGATCTTTGACGGCCTCTGTGAAGATATCGACCTCGTCCTTGGTATTGTAGATATAGACCGACACGCGTGCGCACCCGTCGAGCCGACGCATGTGGAAGAATGTGTGGCAGCAGTGCATGCCCGAGCGCATCATGATGTTCTTTGAGTTGTCCAGAATCATCGCCACATCGTGAGCAGAAAGCTTCTTCACGTTGAAGCTGAACAGCCCCCCTCTTAGGTTCGGGTCCGATGGGCCCACTATGCTCACCGCGTCCGTATCGGCAAGCGCGTGCGAGATCCGTTTGTTGAGGGAAATCTCGTGATCCAGGATCTCGTCCAGACCTATCGAGGAGATATACTGGAGCGCCGCTCCGGTCCCCACTATCCCCGAGTAGTTCTGGAGGCCGGTCTCGAACCGTTCTGGAGGCGGCAGGAGCGTGAACGATGCGACATCGGTGTCCGTGACCCCGTGGCCACCAAAAATGCGGGGGGTGATGGCCTCTCCTAGCTCTCCTTTGACATAGAGCAAGCCGACTCCGGACGGGCCGCACATCTTGTGCGCGGAGGCGGCGAGAAAATCCACACCCAGCGCCCTGACATCGATCTTTCTGCTCGGAGCAGCTTGAGCGGCATCCAGAAGGACCTTCGCACCATACGAATGGGCTATGTCTATTACCTCCCTGGCGGGGAGTGTATAGCCAGTAACGTTGGACGTGAAGCACATCGCCACTAGCTTGACCTTTCTGGTCATGATCTTTTCGAACGCTTCGATGTCGAAGGTGCCGTCTTTCGCAGAACGAACGATACGGTGGCGCACGCCCGATGTCCTGACGAGTTCCAGCACCGGCACATGCACCGAGTTGTGTTCGTAGTCTGTTGTGACGACCTCGTCGCCTTTTGTGAGTCCTGACCCGAAGATGACAGTGTTCAAACCCTCAGTTGCATTCTTCGTGAACGCGATCTCCATCGGGTTCTCAGCGTTGAAATACTCCGCAGCCCTCGCGCGCACTGCATCACATCGCAGGGACACCTCGGTCGCTAGTTTGTGCACGCTCCTACCAGCACACGCAGGATAGGATTCATAATACTCCATAACGGCTTCCGTAACCTGACGCGGGCGAAGGGTCTGGCATGCATTGTCAAAGTAGATTGGCACTCTCCCGCCAATCTCCTTGTTGAGGACCGCGAAGTCCTTGCGTATCTTCGAGACATCCATCTGGTTCGGGCGGGGATGCGCGTCGATGGTATTAGTGGTTTTCAGTTAGCAGGACTGCGAGGGGATCGGACTTGCCAGACGCTAAAATCACCCCACGCCAAACATATTAAAGGGTCGGCAATAATCACCTCCCCCTAAGATGACCGCTGGCATTAAGAAGCGCATCTACTTTGATCACAGCGCTACCACGCGCGTACTCCCCGAGGTGGAGGAGGCGATGTTGCCTTTCCTCACGGAGAAGTGGGGCAACCCATCGAGTCTCCACGCGTTCGGCAGGGAGGCAAAGGTAGCTGTCGAGAATTCTAGAAAGCACGTTGCCAAGCTTCTGAACTGCGATCCGACCGAGATTGTCTTCACATCCGGTGGAACGGAATCGGACAACCTGGCAATCAAAGGCGTGGCCATGTACAAAGGCAAGATGAAGGGCCACATCATAACCACAAAGATGGAGCATCACGCTGTCCTTGAGACGTGCGAATGGCTCAAGAGGTTTGGATTCGACATCACTTCACTGCCCGTATCCCAAGAAGGTCTGGTAGACGTCGGCGATGTCGAGCGCGCGATCAGGAACGACACGATCCTGATCTCGGTCATGATGGCGAACAACGAGATAGGGACCATACAGCCCTACAAGGAGATTGGAACCATAGCCAGGGACCGCAACATCCCGTTCCACACCGATGCTGTACAGGCCATCGGCAAGATACCTCTGGACGTCAAGGCGGACAACATCGATCTCCTGTCTCTGTCCGGTCATAAGTTCCACGGTCCCAAGGGCATTGGAGCGCTTTACGTACGCAAAGGCTCGAAAATCGAACCGGTGATTCAGGGCGGAGGCCAAGAGAGAGGTCTCAGGTCCTCTACTGAGAATGTCCCCGGAATCGTTGGGATTGGCAAGGCCGCTGAACTCGCCAAGAGGGACTTGGAACCGACGAGCCAGAGGATGAAGGTACTCAGGGACAAGATGATCAAGTCGGTTCCCGAGATTGTCCCGAGATCGTATGTGAACGGCCACAAGACGAGACGATTGGTGAACAACGCTCATTTCAGGTTCGATTTCATAGAGGGGGAGGGCCTCATCCTGCAGCTGGATTTCAAGGGGATTGCGGCATCTACAGGCTCCGCATGTTCGACAGGCGCCTTGGAGCCGTCCCACGTGCTTCTAGCTATGGGCTTGACTCATGAGCAGGCACACGGGAGCCTGCGAGTCACGCTGGGACGGGAAAACACTGAAGAGGAGGTAGACTACTTACTGGAAGTGCTCCCGGGAGTGGTCTCAAAACTCAGGGAGATTTCCCCTTTCAACGAGAAGAGACCCATGAGCCCGGGAGAAGGTGGCAGCGGTGTACAGTGAGAAGGTAATGGAGCACTTCGCCAACCCACGCAATGTGGGGGAGATCCCAGACGCGGACGGCGTCGGCAAGGTCGGAAACCCACAGTGCGGAGACGTGATGTGGCTCTACATCAAGGTCAAGGACAACATCATCACCGATGTCAAGTTCAAGACTTTCGGATGCGGAGCGGCAATCGCCACGAGCTCGATGATCACTGAGCTCGCAAAGGGCAAGACCATCGAGGAGGCGAAGAGGATATCCCGTGGGGACGTCGCCGATTCTCTGGGAGGACTGCCCCCGGTCAAGATGCACTGCTCCAATCTCGCATCGGACGCGCTCCGAGAGGCCATTAAGGACTACGAGGCGAAGAAGGCGGCGAAGACGTAAGATTACGAAAGTTTGAACCTCACTAACCTCGATTCGTCTACAGGGTAACCTTGATCTTAGTGCTTTTCCCAGGGCCTTTGCTGATAGGCACGATATTGCTAGCAATAGGGCTATGGAAACGCGAACGCATTCTCAGAGTCTTCGGCGACTTCATACTGGCAATCGCCTGCATTCTGATGGTATATGACTTCTACATGGTTGCGGACTATGTGAGCTACGTATCCACAGGTCTGTACCTCGAGAGTTGGACCGACTATCTCGGATTCGTCGGGATATCCCTAGTGGGAGGTCTACTGGCTGGCGACGGCCTCCTCCAATTGTCCCGCAAGAAAAGTTCTAGTAGCTAGTCGGGTAATCCCAAGCGGAGCGGAATGACGAACCTCGCGGTCGACATCTGTGGCCTCCGGATGAAGAACCCGACGATGCTCGCTTCCGGTGTTTTGGACGAGACTGGGAAGAGCATGCTCATGGTCGCCAAGGCAGGGGCTGGAGCGATCGTCACCAAATCCATCGGCAAGGAACCAAGGGTTGGTCATTCCGGCCCGACAATCGTCGAGCTACCTCAGGCCCTGCTCAACGCGATGGGTCTACCGAACCCTGGCATCGAAGCTTACGCCGCGGAGATCGCTGAAGCGAGGGCAGGGGAGATCCCGATAATTGGCAGCGTGTTTGGAGGCAGCGAGGAGGAGATTGCAGAACTCGCGAAGGCTATGCAAGGCGTCGGGGTCGCGGCTGTTGAGCTCAATCTGAGCTGCCCGCATGCTAAGGGCTACGGCGCAGAGATCGGCTCGACCCCTGAGATGGTCGAGGCAATATGCAGGAGCGTCAAGGAGACTGTCACGATTCCGGTGTTCGCCAAACTGACCCCGAACACCTCCTCGATTGCCTCACTGGCAAAAGCCGCGGAGAAAGGAGGCGCGGATGCCGTCGTCGCCATCAACACCCTCAAAGGGATGGTCATCTCCCCAGAAGCGAAGATGCCTGTCCTTGGGAACCGGTACGGAGGCCTATCAGGCCCGGCAATCAGGCCAATCGGCGTGCGCTGTGTCTATGAAATCTACGAAGCCGTCAACATACCCGTGATAGGTGTTGGAGGGATTTCGACGGGCCGCGAGGCGGTGGAGTACATAATGGCAGGCGCAAGGGCGGTACAGATCGGGACCGCCATCTGGAGAGAAGGGCCCGAGGTGTTCAGCAAGATTTGTCGGGAGATCATGGATTTCATGGACGAGTACGGGTATTCGAAAGTGAGCGAGATGACGGGGGTGGCACATCATGGTCGGACTTAGGATTTTCACAGTCTCCGACCACCGGAACGAGACCCCCACTATCAAGTCGATGAGATTCAAAGAAACTCTTATTGCCGCGCCTGGCCAGTTCGTCATGGTGTGGGTCCCGGGAGTCGACGAATTCCCGATGTCGGTCTCTTACGCAGGGGACAGATGCGGCATCACATACCAGATCATCGGCGAGGGGACGAAGGCTCTCGCGATGAAGAAGCCAGGCGACAAGATCGGCATGAGAGGCCCTTACGGAAGGGGATTCTCCCTTCAAGGAAAGAAGTTGCTGTTCGTGGGCGGAGGTGCTGGAATGGCCCCACTAGCGCCCTTGGTCGAGATGGCATCCATCAAGGGAGCCGCTGTGGACCTCGTGCTGGGTGCGAGGACAAGGGAGGAGATGCTCTTCGAATCTAGAGCGGCCGTTGCCGGAGCACGCATGCACCTTTCCACCGATGACGGATCAATAGGTTTCAAAGGGCTTGCGACCGAGCTAGCCCAAATCGTTGTGAGCAAGCACAGCTTCGACCACATGTACGCATGCGGGCCCGAGAAGATGCTCGTGAAGCTTCTTACCATCTCGACGGAGAAAGGAATCCCGATGCAGGCGTCCCTCGAAAGGGTAATGAAGTGCGGTATCGGAATCTGCGATTCGTGCGCCATAGATGGGAAGCACGTCTGCAGGGACGGACCAGTCTTCAATGATGGTGATCTCCGGAAGTTTGCAGAGCTGGGGAAGTCGAAGCTCGACGCGGCAGGTCGAAAGATACCTGTCTGAAGGGCACGTCAGACTGACTAAGCCGCTGGCAGGTCCGAAAGCGTTTCTAAGGCGTAATCCAAAGCTGTCCGTCGAGGATGATATAGTGCCGGAGAAAGTGAAGAGATGGAACCAGAGCTACGAGCTCATCGAGACCTCGTGCAGGCCTGCAAACCACTGTGCTCCATGCACATACCCGAGCTGCCAGCGGAACGTGAAGTTGAAGAAGACCGCTGTTCGCCAGTTCAGAAAGGGATGAGTAGGTAATGCGTCACATGCCGGGTTAGTCTCGGCCGGGAAAACGGGCCCGCATGCAACGGGCCCTGCAAACTCCTTATCTCACACGTGTTCTCAAGCGCAATCAGGGTTCCTCGTGGATTTGGACATGACTACTTCAACTATTTCCCAGAACTCCTCGTCTGGCACCCTTCCATGGTCCTCACCGGCCTTCTTGATCGCCCGCACAATGTCGCAGATCTGCTCCTGGGAGGCGTAGATGCCTCTTTCGTCGAGCCTGCTCTTCACGAGGGCCGTGCCCGAGTGTTTTCCAAGAACCAACCGCCTTCTGTTCCCGACTTCCTCTGGGTTCACGCACTCATAGGTCATCGGACAGTTCAGGACTGCAGCAACATGAATGCCTGACTCGTGGGAGAACGCGTTCGGTCCCACCCAGGGCTGGTTGGCGGGAAGTTGTAGCTTCGCGGCATCGAATACGAGCTTGGCAAGGTCGGTCAGCCCCTCAGTATTGATGCCAATGTCTCTCTTGTAGAGATGCTTCAGAACCATGGCAAACTGCTCGAGAGGAACGTTCCCTGAACGCTCACCTATCCCACCTACCGTTGTTGCAATGGCTTCTGCACCTGCAGACAGTGCGGCAATGGAATTGGCTGTGGCGAGCCCGAAATCGTTGTGCAGATGCGCGGAGAGAGGAATCTTGGTACCCTCTCTGACTTTCTTAACGAGGTAATGTGTCGCTTCAGGTCCCGCGCATCCGAGGGTGTCGGTTATCCCAAGCCTCGTCGCACCGGCCTTCTCACACTCTCTGTAAACGTCCATGATCATCCCTAGATCTGACCGGGTAGAATCCTCTGTGCTCAGGCTCACTTTCAGGCCACGGGCGCGCGCATACTCTACCGAAGTGACTGCCTTGTTCAGCACATCGTCCCTGCTCATCTTCAGTTTGTACCGCAGGTGAAGGTCGCTCGTGGCTATGAACAGCAGAACCATATCGACTCCACAGTCCGCGGCAGCGTCGATATCCGACTCAGTCGTCCTCGCCAAGCACAGAATCTCCGAGCTCAAACCCAGCTGGGAGATCTCCTTGACTGCGCGCATCTCCTGCTCAGACACGGCGGGAAACCCAGCCTCGATCTGAGTGACTCCCACTTCAGCGAGCCTAGTTGCGATTGCGACCTTCTGCTCGATTGTAAAGTGCACCCCGGGCATCTGTTCTCCATCCCGGAGAGTACTGTCGTAGACTACGATCTTCTCAGGCAGCGCTAGCCTAGCAGCGACGTTGAACGGGCTGACGGCGCTGAACCTCATCTGTGAGCCATCGATTGGGTACTATTTATCTTGTTAGGGAGCTCTGGCTTCGGGCTGAAAACCATAAATACCGTGTGGACCATTGTTCGTGTCCCAACGCCGGGATGACAGAGTGGCCATGTGGCGGACTGCAGATCCGCATACGGGAGTTCAATTCTCCCTCCCGGCCCCATACTTATGCAGGCCGGAAATATGCACGTTTTTACTGGCTTGTTGAAAGCGTTCGTTTGATACATTTATAGGGAGGACGTGCCTACGGATGAATAACGGTGTTACCGTGACACTGGCCCGGTGAACGCCTAGCGGCGCATGATACGATGAAAACACCATGCGAACTAGTTGTAGGGAAGATACTGCCATCACTGAGAGCCTCCGTCGTCAAGGAGCTGTCCGGCAAGTACGACATGAAGCAGTCTGAGATCGCGAAGAAACTCGGAATCACGCAGGCCTCAGTCAGTCAGTATCTGAGCGCGTCGAGAGCAGGCGGAACGAAAGTGACCGAGAGCTTCCCCAAGATCAAGAAATACGCTGTAGAGATCGCGAGGCGAATCGCGGCGGGGGAGGACAGGCTAGGATGGTACTCGGTGCTCTGTGTCGCGTGTAAGGACATCCGGAACGACGAAGAGTTCTGTCGGATGCACCGTTTGTCAGCGAATCTGCCCGGGTGCGACATCTGCAGTAAGGAATAATCGCGTCATGCCGGCTACCTTGAGGAGCACAACTCCGTAGCCTGCATCACGACCGATTGTTCATTTGACACGGTATCCGAAAGAAACTGATAGCACTGCCACTTCATCGAAGTGGGGCGCAATCGAGATATATAACACTGTTTCATTGACCCTGGAAGGTGAGAACATGGGAAGGTCGAAACCGCTCAACAACATACTAGAAGCAGTTGGCAACACGCCAATCGTACGTCTGAACAGAGTAGTCCCTGAGAACTCAGCAGCAGTCTACGCCAAGCTCGAATCATTCAACCCGATGTGGTCCGTGAAGGATCGAATAGCCAAGGCCATGGTCGAGGTGGCCGAGAGAAAGGGGCTGGTCGGCAAGGACACGACAATAATCGAGCCGACCTCGGGCAACACAGGCATCGGTCTGGCCATGGTGTGCGCCGTCAAGGGCTACAAGCTGATACTAGTCATGCCCGAGACGATGACCGTCGAGAGGAGGAGAGTTCTATCCGCCTTCGGAGCTCAACTCATCCTGACGCCAGGCCCTGAAGGCATGGGAGGGGCCATCAGAAGGGCCGAAGAAATGGCCGCCTCGACGCCCAATACGTTCATTCCACAGCAGTTCAAGAACAAAGCCAACCCGTGGATCCACAAGAAGACGACTGCAAAAGAGATTGTTCGTGCCATGGACCAGATCGATGCGTTCGTAGCAGGCGTCGGAACCGGTGGCACGATAACGGGTGTCGGCCAGGTACTCAAGAGGAAGTTCCAGGGGATCAAGATCTACGCGGTCGAACCAGAGGACTCACCCGTTCTGTCGGGTGGGAAGCCGGGTCCTCACAAGATACAAGGCATCGGAGCCGGCTTCGTGCCATCCATTTTGGACACAAAGGTGTACGACGCAGTCATCAAGGTGGCGACGAAGGACGCCATCGACACCACAAGAAGACTTGCGAAGCTGGAAGGCCTATTCGTTGGGATATCATCGGGGGCAGCGTGCTTCGCCGCGCTTAAAGTGGCGCAGGAACTCGGACCCGGCAAGAACGTCGTGGTGGTGTTGCCAGACCTTGGAGAAAGGTATTTGAGCACTGACCTGTTTGCAGAGAACTCAGCATGACAGGCGAAGACAAGGACGATGTAGAGATAGTTCTCGAGCGGGATCCCGCTCCGAAGAGCCGAGCAGAGGCTGTCCTATTCAGCCAAGGCCTCCATGCCATAAGGTTTCACAAGATGGCGCACAGACAGTACGACAAGAAGCGGTACAAGACCGCAAGAGCCATCAACTACGTCTCGAGGATACTGACCGGGGCGGACATCCATCCCGGGGCCAAGATAGGGAAGCATTTCTTCATAGACCACGCCACGGGCGTGGTGATTGGGGAGACGGCCGAGATTGGAGACAATGTCTCCATCTACCAAGGGGTCACACTGGGAGGCGTGAGCACTGAGAAGAAGAAGCGCCACCCGACCATAGGGAACAATGTTGTCGTCGGCGCGGGCGCGACGATCCTCGGCCCCATCACAATAGGCGACAATGTGCGCGTCGGGGCTGGTTCCGTTGTTGTGAAGTCGGTCCCGCCCAACTCTACCGTCGTGGGTGTGCCTGCGAAGATAGTGCAGAGGACCGGTGCGACGACCATAGACCTTCACCACGAGGAGCTACCAGACCCTGTGGTCAACGCGTTCATAGACTTGTGCCATAGTCTGTCAGAGATGGAGTACAGGATGGAGCAGATCGAGGCGAAGCTCGGGATCAAGCACGAGAAGATAGTCGTGCCGAAGCCTCCAGGGGCCAGATCTGCGGAGATGGCGTGCCCGGTCGAGGAGAAGAGTTAAGAGCTTTCCAGTCATTCGAGAGGCGATAGCCGATGGCGCTCGTTTTGTACAATACGCTGACTAAGAGAAAAGAGTCTCTGGAGCCGCTGCACAAGGGCAAGTTAGGTATCTATGTCTGCGGCGTCACGGTGTACGACCAGTCTCATCTTGGTCACGCTAAATCGGCGATCAACTTCGACGTCATCGTCCGGTGGCTTAGGCACAGGGGCTTTGATGTGAATCACATCACCAACTTCACAGATGTCGATGACAAGATCATCGCGAGAGCGAATGAAATGGGCATCGACCCGCTGAGGCTCTCGCAGCAGATGATCGACGAGTACTTCAGGGACATGGACGCCCTCCGTATACGGAGGGCGAGCGTATACCCAAAGGCCAGCGACTCCATGGTGGACATCATCCGGATGATCCAGGGGCTTATCGACAAGGGATATGCGTACGAGTCTAATGGTTCCGTGTACTTCAGCGTGCGAAAGGCGAAGGAGTACGGCAAGCTATCCAGGCAGAATCTCGACCAGATGCAAGCTGGCGCCAGGATAGAGCCCGGGGAAGACAAGCTAGATCCCATGGATTTTGCCCTGTGGAAGGCCGCCAAACCGGGCGAGATCGCTTGGGATAGCCCCTGGGGGAAAGGAAGGCCCGGATGGCACATAGAGTGCAGCGCGATGTGCTTGAAGCATATCGGTAAGACCGTCGATATCCACGGTGGTGGAACTGAACTGATATTCCCGCACCACGAGAATGAAATCCTCCAGTCGGAGGCTTACAACGACGCTCCTTTCGTAAGGTACTGGATGCACAATGGTTTGCTGACGCTCGACCAGGAGAAGATGTCGAAATCCCTGAAGAACTTCTTCTTGATCAAGGATATTTTGCGCAAGTACACTTCCGGCACCGTAAGATTCTACCTGCTGAACGCGCAATACAGCCAGCCGTTGGACTACAACGAGAAATCCTTGGAGGAATCCGGGAAAGCACTGGAAAGACTTCAGAACGCCTACGATTCCATGAAAGCCGCCCTGAAGACCGGCAAAGGTGCTGACAACGCGACCGAGCTGTGCGAAAAGGCCCTTAAGGATTTCGAAGCCAAGATGGACGACGATTTCAACACTCGCGAAGCTATCGCGGTCATGTACGATATGTCAAGGGAGGCGAACAGACTTCTCAGCGAAGGGAAACTGAGCCAGATAGGAGCTCAGAATGTCATCAACGTGTTTGATAAGTTCAACAGCATATTCGATGTCCTTGTGGAGACGCAGAGAACCGGAGAAGACCTCTCTGGGAATCTTGTCGACCTCCTGCTCGAGATGAGGGAGGAGGCTCGGAAGCGCAAGGACTTCGCCCAGGCTGACACTATCAGGAAGAGGCTCGCGGAGCTGGGCATCGAGATACAGGACACCCAAGATGGTGCCGTATGGAAGCGAAAGTGAGCCCCTCGATCGCTCGCGCGAAAGCTGAGCTCCTTGCTGGAGGAGCGGTCAGGATACCGCAGGATTTCAGATTGCCTTTCCTTCCCAGCAGGTCCACAGCCGGCCCTGGAGCGGGGAGCACAGCGGCCGTATTCTCATTCGGAGAGACCAGGGCAAAGAAATCCATCTCGAGAGACGAAGGCGATTTCGAGCTATCTCTGGACGAGAATGGGATGTCGATCCTCCGCAATGGAGAGGTTCTCATCGCAGGCGTGAAAATCGTTCCAACGGTCTACCATGCACCTCACCAGGCGTTCATAAACATAGACAGTTCGTGCGTTATGGACTGCAAGTTCTGCGCCACGCCGAGGCTGAACGATGGCATTACGAAGAATCTCACTGACCAGAAAATCATGAGCATGATCGAAGATGCCTCCAAGAAGGATGATTTCCTATCTGTATCTTTTACGAGCGGAGTGCCTTCGACGCCCGCAATGACCGTCAAGCGTATGGCTGGCCTCGTCTCTGCGACGCGCACACTACTTCCAAGGACGTCGATCGGGGTCGAGCCCTACGCGACACGTCCCGACGAAATCGAAATGCTCAGAAGTGCTGGAGCCGACGAGATTAAGCTCAACATCGAGTCCTTCGACAGGGACATCTTCGACAAGGTGTGCCCGAACAGAGATTTCGACATAATCATGCACATGATCATCCACGCATCTGAGGTCTTCGGAAAAAACAGGGTTTCCTCGAACATAATCTACGGGCTAGGAGAGACCGATGAAAACGTTCTCGAAGGAGTAAGCGTGCTCGCCAACACTGGAGCAGTCGCGACGCTGAGGGCGCTGCGCAGAAACCAGTACAATATCTCCGAGCTCGAACGCATCCTGGGCGCCCTCGTGCCCGTCACCGCCGACAGGATGCTCCACCTTGCGGAAGAGGAGAAGAAGATCCTTCAATCCCACGGACTGACGACCCTGGAGTTCAAGACAATGTGCCATTTGTGTCTCTCATGCGACATTGTCCCCTTCTGGGACGTGTGAGTCTCACTTGTGAGTGAACACGCATCGCACTGTGGGAGTCACCTGCTCGACGCGCACGAACGAGAACCTCTCAAACTGGACAACTTGACCAAGAGCGTTCACAAGATCGCGCTCTGCGACTCCTTTCTTCACGGAGCCGTCCGTCATCATGACCTCTGCCTGCAATGAATCCACGGGTGCCCAGTGAACGATCTGCACACCCTCCTTCAGGACCGAAAGGTCGTTTCCCGCATAATGGGCTGCCCCGTTTCTGAACTCGATATTGCACAGATCCTTGAGCCTGAGTCTCGACGGGTTAGAAGCCAAGTCATCTCTGCTTACAAGAACTGCGCGATCCTCCCCGACCTGGAGATTCCTTATGCCCCTCTCCGGGTGGTCCGGGTGAAAAGGTGCTTTCGCCACAAGCTTCGGAGCACCCTCGATCGTGAGTCTCACCGGGTCTGCGACGAAGAAATACCTGTTCGAGGAATCGTCAATCAGATCGCGATTGAACGAGTACAGGGTCTTCCACGAGAACTCGATGTCGACTTCCTTGATGCCGACCTCGATCCAATATCGCCTAAGCGATTCCGGTCTTATCCCCCGGCGCCTCAGTGCCCGGAGTGTCCCGAGCTGGGGATCGTCCCACCCGGAGTAAAGACCCTCATGAATGCCTTTCGCCATCTTCGAAGTGGAAAGCTGGGCCTCCTCGAGCGAGATCCTCCCGTAGTGAATGTACTCGGGTTTCTTCCAGCCGAAATAGTCGAAGACGTATTCCTGTCTATACGTGTTGTTCAAATGGTCCTTGCCGCGCAGAACATGCGTGAGATCGAGAAGATGGTCATCAGCAGCCACTGAAAGATTCATCAAAGGGTACACTCTGAATTTCGTCCCAGTCCTCGGATGTGGCGTGTCGTCAATCCTCAGGCCGACGAAGTCTCTGATTGCTGGGTTCGGATGGGTGAGGTCGGTCTTCACCATAAGTGAGGCCTCCTCAGGCTTGTACGACCCGTCGAACATCTTGTCCCATCGGAGCATCTGTTCGTTCAGCGGCTGCTCCCTGTGCGGACATGCTTTCTTATGATTCTTAAGGTCGCGCCATTCCTCTGGTTTGCATGTGCAAATGTACGCTTTGCCCTTCTCAAGGAGTTGCTTTGCGATGTCGTAATAGATCTCGAACCTGTCGCTCTGGATGAGCGTCTTGTGAATTGTGACTCCTAGCCAGTCGAAATCCTCAGGAATCGTGTCGTAGCCCGTGGGATCGATCCGCGCGGGATCCGTATCCTCGAACCGATTGTAGCAGATGCCACCGTATCTCTTAACGTACTCATCGTTCAGGATGGCCATCCTCGAGTGACCCACGTGAAGTGGCCCCGAAGGGTTTGGCGCCATGCGCATGCGCACCTCGCCAGCGACGTTCCTCAGGTCCGGCAAGGCGGCTTCCCTTGTCTTGGTCTCTTTGACAAGCAACTCGGGCGCCAACGATTGCAGAGCATCCTTCTGGGCCTCGAGGCTCATCGAGTTCACAGAGTCGATCACTTTCTTAGCAATACCTGCAATCTCTTTCGCCCTAGGTCGAAGCTCCGGAGTCTCGGCCATGACCTTCCCGAGGACGGCACCTACGGTAGCCCTGCCATTGTATTGCACAGCGTTTTGCAGTGCGTACTTGCGCACGGTGGCCTCGATTTCCACGGGCGACTCGATTGGCGGGTATCTATAAATAGATTTAACTGGGACGATAACTCCCAAGCCCGAGAGAGGATAGAAATACGCATTAGCCAATGCGTCAAAGAGGCGGTCAATCTGTCGATCAGGAAGCTCCTCGAACAGTTCCCGGAGACAATTACCGTAAACGGCCGAGTCTCGAGAGATCTCGAGCTTACGAAGGCGCTCTGGAAGGAGAAGACCAAACCTGTGTTTTTCGAGAATCTCGACGGATTCAGGGCCGTCGGTAATCTGTGGTCGACTCGAGAGAGGATTGCGAGCGCGATGGCTGTGACTCCCATAGACCTGTCTGCGAAGATGATGCAGGCGATGGACCACCCATCTCCCCCGCAGGAGATTGACAGCGCTCCTTTCGACAAGAACGTCCTGACAGACTTCGACCTGCGAGAATCAGCGATCCCGAAGTTCTACCCAACAGACGGGGGCAGGTTCATCACGGCGGGCGTGGTCGTTTCTGAGCACGATGGCATCAGGAACATGTCTTACCACCGGATGATGCTCCTCGATGAGAACAGATTCGCGATGAGGGTAGTTCCACGCCACCTGTATGCCCTTCACAAGCGGGCGATGGCGAAGGGGGAAGACCTCAAGATCGCTGTGGCAGTCGGTCTCTGCCCTTCCGTGATGCTCGCAGGGGCGATGAACGTCGAGTTCGGGAAGGACGAGCTTACAATCGCGAACTCGCTCAGACAGTTGTGTCTTGGAGAGCCAGTATGCGTGAGGAAGATAAGGAACGGCCTGCTCGTACCCGCATTCGCTGAATACATATTCGAGGGGAGAGTGACCAAGGAAGTCCACGATGAGGGCCCGTTTGTGGATATCACGGGGACCGTCGATCCGGTCCGCAAGCAGCCAGTCGTGGAGATAGATAGGATCTACCATGTCGACGACCCGGTATTTCAGGTGATTCTTCCCGGTGCAAATGAGCACTACCTGATGATGGGCATGCCACGAGAACCTGTGATAAGGAGAGCGGTCGGACTGGCGGTGCCCGAAGTGCACGCCGCGAGGCTCACCGAGGGAGGTTGCTGCTGGTTACACGGAGTGGTATCGATCACCAAACAGAAAGAGGGCGATGGAATCAACGCGATCATGGCCGCCCTTGGAGCTCATCCCTCCATGAAGATGGTCACGGTCGTGGATGGCGATATCGATGTCTTCGACGACCAGGAAGTCGAGTGGGCGGTCGCCACTCGGTTCCAGGGACACAAGGGTTTGGTCATGATTGAGAATGCCAGAGGCAGCAGTCTGGACCCTAGTGCTGACGAGACGACTACCAAGATGGGCATCGACGCGACCAAACCGATTGGTGGAGAAGGGTTCGAGAAAGTCAAACCTTGACACGTATCGAGACAATACGCCACACCATCAGCGGAGGGCTAACCATGCTCCAGTATCTCGCAGCGCTCGTTCTAGTCGCACATGGAATAGGCCATTTGACCGGAATTCTGGCTTCCTGGAGTGGCATAGACGTCGGCTTCACCAAAGAGCCATGGATATTCGGCGGTAACGTCATGATCGACTCGACGACGGGGAAGGCCTTCATGGTGGTCTGGCTTATAGCCTTGGCGTTGTTCATCGGTTCCGGGATAGGAGTTTTCATGGGCGAGCAGTGGTGGAGGACGCTCGCCATAATCGGCGCTGTCGCAATACTCCTTGTCCTGCTGCTCCCTTGGAGAAAGAAGGTGACTGACTTCTTCGAACTGCCTTAAGTAGCCAGATGATGGAGAGGTTATTAGGCGCAAACAATTAAATATGGTTCCATCCTCAGCAATCCTAGAGGCTATCGGATGATCACAGTCACGTCAAAAGCAGTCGAGACGATAAACGCAATAGTGAAGGAAGCAAAGAAGACGGACCCAATCCGGGTGTTCTTTGCCGGATACTCCTGTTCAGGACCATCATACATGATGGCTTTTGACAAGAAGAAGGATGAGGACATTGAGACCAAGGTTGACGGCTTCACGCTGATCTACGAGAAGGGGCTCGAAGAGGAGCTCAAGGAAGCCATCGTGGACTCCGTGGACACACCTGAGGGACCCGGCGTCATCGTCCGTGTCAAACCGACGGGCACAACCGCATGCAGCACTTGCGCCGGCTGCCACTAGATTCATCGACCTAAGCGAAAAGATTCATACCCTCGGTCAGTTCTCAACAGCTCGTGTTCCTGGAACACGAGCTTATCAAACCCTCTAGCACCGAACAGAGGGACTATCAGGTCAACATAGCAGCCACAGCCCTGCGCGAATCGACCCTAGTCGTCCTTCCCACGGGCATGGGGAAGACCATAGTCGCTCTAATCGTTATCGCCGAGACATTCCTACGAGGCAAAGGAAAGGTCCTCTTCCTTGCGCCGACGAGACCGCTTGTGGAGCAGCATGCTGGCTTCTTCAGAGAGCATCTCCTGAGCTTTGAACCGGTCGTCTTAACCGGGGAAGTGAATCCAGATGACCGGAAGGAGCAGTGGAAATCCAATAGGCTCATCGTCTCGACCCCCCAGGTAGTCGAGAACGATCTGCTGGAAGGCAGGATTGGACTCGCGGACGTCGACCTCGTTGTGTTCGACGAGGCACACAGGGCTGTCGGCGACTACGCATACGTTACGATAGGCAAGTGGTACGCCCAGAAAGGAGGACGCGTCCTTGGAATGACAGCGTCCCCGGGCTCAGCCGTCTCCAAGATTGCTGAGGTCTGCGAGAACCTGGGCATCACTGGGGTCGAGATACGTTCCGAGTTCGACGAGGATGTTGTCAAGTACACCCAGGATATCTCGACGGAATACATCGCCGTCAACATCCAAGAGGGCATGGGCAGGATAACTTACCTTCTCAAGCAGATTTTCGACGAACAGGTCAAGAAGCTAGTGGAATACGGGTTCCTGGATCTCAAGAAGCCTCCAACCACGAGAGACCTGCTCGAAGCAGGGAACGTGATCAGAGCCCGACTCAACTCCGGCAAGAAGAACATCCATCTCTTCAGAGCGGCCAGCACCCAAGCACTCGCGATGAAGGTCAACCACGCGATTGAACTCGCTGAGACTCAGGGCAAGGGAGCTTTGGAGAACTACCTGGACAAGATCTCTAAGGAGGGGAGCGAGAAGGATGGCTCCAAGGCCTCTCGGGACCTTGTCAAGGACGCACGGTTCCAGCAGGCCAGGACTCTACTGTACGGTATGGAGAGGGAGCACCCCAAGCTCGAGAAGATGGTTCCGATCTTGAAGCAGCAATTCCTTGCGAAGCCAGATTCGAGGATAATCGTGTTCACGCATTACAGGGACACATGCGACTTGATGACCCAGAAGTTGGAGAAGATTGAAGGGTTCAGGCCGGTGCGGTTCGTTGGCCAGGCAAGCAAGGGGGAGGACATCGGACTCAAACAGAAGGAGCAGAAGGCGATCATCGAAAAGTTCCAGAAAGGGGACTTCAACATCCTTGTGTCTACATCAATCGCTGAAGAGGGCCTGGACATCCCCTCGACGGACTTAGTGGTGTTCTACGAACCAGTCCCGTCTGAGATTAGGACCATACAGAGGAGGGGTAGGACGGGCAGACGGAGGGCTGGACGCGTCATCATATTGGTCACCAGGGACACGAAGGACGAAGCATACCTCTGGTCAAGCCGGAAGAAGGAGACGCAGATGAGGAGGGAACTCGATTCGCTGAAGCGGAAGCTGAGGGCGAAGAAAGGCCTGCCCCCAGAGCAGAGATCAGCCCCCGCACCGCTGACGAAGGACCAGCTCGAGAATCTAATGACAGTCACACCCAAGGAAGAGCTCTCTATGAAGGTCGCCGAGAAAAAAGGTCAGAAATCGCTCGGCCAGTTCGAGAAGAGAAATGGATCTGAAGGGCCGTCCATCGTCATATCCCCAAGAGTCTCGGCAATGGGTGTGAAAGGCGAGTTGGAAGCGGCTGGTTTCGTGGTCGAAGAGCGTGGCCTCGAGAATGCAGATGTTGTCATATCCCAGAGGGTTGTGGCATCGATCCACACCGTGGACCAATTCATCCAAGGCACCTCGGACGGCTCGGTATTCGCGACTCTGGCGAAGCTCAAGCACGAGTATCTGCACCCCATTCTAATCGTACAAGGAGCCCCTCAGGGAGAAGGGTCGCAGGCGGGGAACGCGGCAGTATACGATGCCCTCAGTGCTGTGCTCGCGGAGTATCATGTATCGGTTCTTTCGACGAGCAGCGCCTCGGAGACAGCAACGATGATCGCCTCCCTTTTCAAGCAGGAGGAGGCCAAGCAGAGCGGGCGAAGGAAGCCGGTCCAGACTACCTTCGATCCTGCCAACCGACAGATGTTCATGGTGCAGGGGTTGCCCAACGTCTCAGCCACCCTAGCTCAGAGGCTCCTGAAACGTTTCGGAAGCATCAAGGGCATCGCGGATGCGGACGTCGAAGAGCTTATGCGAGTCGAGGGGATAGGTAGGGTTATCGGTGAAGGTATCCATACCGTGTTGAGGCAGAGATTCCGAGAGGAGGAAAAGTAGATGGCGATGAATAAGTGTCCCTTGTGTGAGAGCCCGTGCATTATCAAGATCATAGCCACCGAAGACGAGAGGTGGTGCAAGGTCGATGTGTGCTCCATGTGTGGAACGATGTACCCCCTTGGACGCACCGTGGTTCAGATCAAGCAGAAAGGCACAGAAGCGAAGAAGAAGCCGAAGGCCAAGACGGCCCCGAAAAGGAAGAAGTGATTCACTTCTGATGGCCCTGCCAGCATGTGCTGGCCGAATCAGATACCTTTATGAACCCCTTGCCCATACAAGTGGAGCTGAGGCCCATGGAGTTCAAGCTTGTCGAAAAGAAGAAGGACATGCTCAAGCTGGAGATAGCCGACCCAGACGACACGCTGATCTATCCTTTGATACACGAACTGCTCCAGGACAAGAACGTCATCGAGGCGAGGTATGTCACAGGACACCCGCAGTTGGACAAGCCCGTTCTAGTGGTCGAGGTCAAGGAGGGAAAGCCACAAGCCGCCCTCAAGAAGGCCGCAAAGGCCCTGTCCAACCAGTTCTTGGAAGCACGCCAGTTGATTGAGAAGCAGCTCGGCTGAATCTGCCCTAATGTTCTTTAGACTCGGTCATGATTCCGTTGGTTGTATGATGGAGAGCGAGCTTGGCTTGGAAGTTTTCCTTACCGAGGGCATCAGCCGCATCGGAGGGAAACTTCGTAAGATCCCTGAAGACTTCGAGGTGGAGGAGATATCTGTCCTGCCGATGCCTGCCGGGGACGGCAAGTATGTCATTGCCAAGGTGTGGCACCGCAACTGGGAGGCGAATAGGCTGGTAAGAAGGCTTGCCAGCAACCTCCATGTAGGGAGAACGAAGATCGGCTTCGCCGGCACTAAGGATGGGAGAGCGGTTGCGACTCAGCTGATGTCGTTCAACGCGCCTCTCGAGGAGGTCAAGGCGCTTCAGATACCGGATGTGAAGATAGTCGATGCATACACCTCAAGAAGGCCTCTCGAGATTGGAGACTTGATAGGTAACAGGTTCAGGATAAAGGTCTCGGATGTGGCAGATGGAGTTGACCTGCAAGGAATCTGTGCGGAGGTCAAGAAAAGGCTCGACGAGGCTGGAGGATTCCCCAACTTCTTTGGGGTTCAACGGTTCGGTTCCATCAGGCCAATCACACACCTGATCGGCAAGGATCTGGTGATGGCAGACTTTGAAGGCGCTGTCATGAGGTACATCGCAAACCCTTCTGAAGAGGAGAACTCCGAGGCGAACGATGCCAGGAGGAATCTGCAACAGACCCGCGACTTCGAAAAAGCGCTGGTTGAGTTCCCCATGAAGTTGACCTTCGAGCGCATCATGATAGGGCATCTCAAAGATCACCCAGGAGATTATGTCGGTGCTCTGAGACGGCTTCCGCACAATCTACTCATGATGTTCGTGCACGCATACCAGTCATACCTGTTCAACAGGATTCTAAGTTGGCGCATCAGGGATGGGATGTCCCTTCGGGAGCCAGAGATAGGGGACATTGTCCTTCCGCTCACGAAAACCAATGTCCCAGATCATGACACGCCTATCAGTGTAACTGCCGACAATCTCGGAAAGGCGGTCAAGAGCGCGCTAGAGGGGAAAGCGTTCGTCAGCGGTCTAATCTACGGGACCAGCTCGGTCTTCGCCGAAAGCAGGATGGGGGAGATCGAGAGGAAGATCGTCGAGGGCGAGAACATCAAGAACATGGATTTCCAGATAGTGGGTCTGCGGGAAGCGTCCTCAAAGGGGACTCGGAGGGAGCTTCTCGCACCCTACAAAGAGTTCGCATTAGATTTCGGTCCTGGAGAGGTAACACTCCAGTTCTCCCTCAACAAAGGGTGTTACGCGACCACGCTCATGCGGGAGTTCATGAAGGCCGACATGAGCGCCTACTGAAGGAAGGGTTATCTTTGGAATTGGCCATCCGGTGGGTACTACCATGAAGAAACCGAAGACCGTTCTCACATGTCCGGAATGCGGCTCCTCCGACCTCTACTATGAAGCCGCCTTCATCACAGGCCAGAAGTACCACTGCAAGAAGTGCAACTACATCGGCTCTTTCGTGATAGAAAAGGATGTGGAATAGGCGGAGATGTGATCTCCGCTGTTTCCACGATCAGGCGAACATCGGGCCTGCTGATTCCATCGCCTTTTCGGTGCCTTCATCCAGAACCTTGGCAACGGCCTTCTCGAAGTCGATCATTGTGACAATGTCCCTGTTGTC
>MGWC01000031.1 GCA_001800815.1 Euryarchaeota archaeon RBG_19FT_COMBO_56_21 | reverse complement strand
GTCAGTCGGCATTCTGAAGGGCTGGGGAGGAATGCACATCATCTGCGCCTTCGAGAATGCGTCCAGGTTGCGGAAGGTCTATCGAAGAGGCGACAAACCGTACGCAGTGATGATCCGCGACCTGAAGACCGCGACGAAGTATGTCGATATCAGCGAGCTCGAGCGGAAACATCTGACATCCCCACAGAGGCCAATCGTCCTCCTGCACAAGAAGGCAGAGGCGGCAGAAACGCTCGAGAAAGTGTCCCCGGGGCTCGGCAATCTCGGCGTGATGCTCCCCTACTCAGGCGCTCACCTCCTCATGTTCCACTATCTGAAGGCGGACGGCGTGATCATGACCTCCGCAAATCCCCCTGGGGAACCGATGTGCATCGAGAACGCCAAAGCGTTCGATCTCGGCCTCGACCTATACCTGATGCACAACCGGCGAATAATCCACAGGTGCGACGACTCTGTGGTCAAGGTCAACTCCGGGAGCACGAACTTCACACGAAAATCGAGAGGATTCGTGCCCATACCCGTGGAAGCGAATCACAACCATTTCGTGATCGGAGTGGGAGCCCAGTGGGATGTCACTGGCTCCGTGTCACGGAACGGTGAGATATTCCTCACACAGTACGTGGGCGAATCACAGCAGTATCCAACCCTCCAGTACCTGGACGACGCAGTGCATCACCTCATGGGCCTCCTGGGCGTGAAGTACGTCGAGGCGATAGCTCTGGACAAACACCCGAAGTACTCCACCAGGATAGTCGCCCGAAGGCTGGCCAAAGAGCTGGGAGCGGAGCTCGTGGAAACGCAACATTACCACTGTCACGCGGCATCCCTGAAGATCGACCGGAAGGTGAGCGGCCCTCTCGTATGCTTGACCTGGGACGGGACCGGGTACGGAGACGATGGGACCTCGTGGGGAGGCGAGACTCTCCTAGCGGACTTCAGCGAATACAAGAGGCTGACAAGCCTGGAAGGCATCCCGTTGCTCGGTGGAGACAGGGCGGTGGTCGATCCAAAGAGGGTGGTCACGGCGCTCCAGCTCAAGCTGGGACGAGAGGCCACGATGGCCAGCCCTGAGGAGGAGGACCTTTACTCCAAGATGCTGGACAAGAGCGTCGTCGCGTCCAGCATGGGAAGGGTGCTGGACGCCGTCTCATGCATCATCGGGGTCTGCTGCAAGAGGACCTACGAGGGAGAGCCCGCGATCAAGCTGGAGAAGTGGCTCGAGATTGGGAACCCCCGGTTCGAGTTCGAGCTCGAGTTCGCCAAGAAGGGTGAAGTCGAAGTCGCGAAGACCCTTCCCATGTTCAACCAGCTAATGGATCTCAAGATAATGACCGAGAGGGACAGAGCAGACGCTGCCGCATCTTTTGTGAAGACGCTCGTCGGAGGGCTCGCCGACGCCGCGTGCTCGGATGCCGAATCGAACGGTCTCAAGCAGGTCGGCCTGTCCGGAGGCGTGTCCTTCAGCGGACCCATAACAGCTTGGGTCAAGAAAACCGTGGAAGGACGGGGACTACAGTTCGTGGGCCACGAACGCATCTCCAACGGTGACGGAGGCATTTCGATAGGGCAGAACGCCATAGCCGGCGCACGTCTCGGGTGGTTCCGTCGCACTCGCGGGTGTTGACAGCTAGGTCACACCCCCAAAGTGCAACTCGTTCCATTCGGCTCCGACCGTGCGGCCATTTCTGGCTCGTAGAGGGTCATCATCACGTCGTGCTGGAACGCGCCGGGGTCGAACCGTAGACCCCCTGCCATCCCGATCTCTCGGAGACGGCTCTATGCAGCAGGCCAGTGCCAAGAACGATGGCATACTTGTTCGCATGCCAAGGGCACCCGCAGATCAACTCTGTGCCCATTCGGGTATCATGTATCCACCCACATGTCGAGCACGTACTGCTGCCAATAATGTCCGTCCTGATGGACGGAAGGCCGTTACTTGTGGCCGTCATCACTCAAATCATGGCGATTATGGTACTAGCCCATATCTGCAGCATGTAGTCCGCATGGCTGACGGAAATGGCTCGCTAGGCCCTTCGCCACCCGAATTGTTCCAGAACTGTCCCGGGTAAAGGTTTATTACTCGCTCTGTCTACACACCATTGCATGTGCCTCGCTGTTCCAGCCGAGATCAAATCGATTGACGGTTTCAACGCGACCGTGGACTACGGCGGCGTCTCGAGGAGCGCGAACATCTCCCTGGTTGATGCCAAGGTCGGGGATTTCGTGATAGTCCACGCGGGCTACGCGATACAGGTGCTCGACAGAGAGGAGGCCGAGAAGACACTCGAGCTCTTCAGACAGCTCCTCGCGCAGGAGCCGAGCGGGGCGTAGGGATGCACGAGTTCTCCGTGATGGGACAGATCGTGGACAGCATACTCGAGGAAGCGAAGAAGAGACAGGCGACAAAGGTCGAGAGCGTTGACCTCGAACTCGGAGATTACACCATGCTCGGGGAGGAACAACTCAGGTTCGCTTTTCAGGTCCTGACAAAGGACACAATCCTGGCCAACGCCGCCCTCAATGTCAAGCACCTCAAGGGCAGGGTCAAGTGCAGATGCGGGTACGATGGCAACGTCCCTGTGGGCGACGACACCCTTCACAAGATCGCCCCCATTCTCGAATGCCCGAAATGCAAGGGCGCGGCCGAGATCGTCGAGGGACGAGAGTGCATTGTCAGGAACATCAGGATGGTGGTTCCGGATGTTTAGGCTCAGAGACAGAGAGATGTCGAGGGCGATCCTCGACAAACTCGAGAAGATGAACCTCAAGCTCACGCTCATGCACGTCTGCGGTACGCATCAAGACACTCTGATCAGATTCGGGCTTGACACCGAGTTCAAGCGGGTCGGGGTCGACATAAGACAGGGCCCGGGATGCCCTGTCTGCGTGACCACTCCGAGGGAGATCGAGGAGATCCTCGCCCTCTCGAGGGCGGGGCTCACAATCGCCGTCTTTGGCGACGTCATGAAGGTCCCTGGTCAGAGAGGCTGTCTGAACGACGCGAAGGCCGAAGGAGCAGATGTCAGGGTGGTCTTCGGGGTTGACGACGCGATCGCGCTGGCAAGACGCATCCAGAAGGAAGTTGTCTTCATGGGCATCGGTTTCGAAACGACCGCGCCCACGACCGCTTCCGCGCTGCTAGCAGAACCACCGCCCAACTTCTCGGTCCTGAGCTGCCACCGAACGGTCCCACCCGCGCTCGATGCCATCGCACAAATGGGAGAGATACGGTTGGATGGCATGATCGAGCCCGGGCACGTCAGCACAATCATCGGGACGAAACCGTACGAGTTCCTCTCGAAGAGATATCACATCCCGCAGGTAGTCGCCGGGTTCGAGCCTCTTGACCTCCTGATGGGAGTGTACATGCTGGCGAGCCAGGTGAGAGACGGAAAGGCAGAGGTTCAGAACGAATATTCGCGAGTAGTGCATACCGAAGGCAACATCTCGGCCCTGAAAGCAATGAGGGAGGCCTTCGAACCGACGGACGTCGACTGGCGCGGCTTCCCCGTGATCAAGAAGAGCGGGCTTGAGATCAGGAAGAAGCTTGAAGATTACGATGCTCGCAGGAGGTATGAGGATATCCTCTCCCCAGTCCACGAGAAGCAGTTCAGAGAGGCAGAAGGCTGCAGGTGCGGCGAAATGCTCCGCGGAATCCTCACGAGCCAGGAGTGTCCTTTGTTTGCCAAGAAGTGCACACCGGCGAACCCAATAGGACCTTGCATGGTCTCCAGGGAGGGATCGTGCTACATCTCGTACAGATACCTCAAGAAGTAGACGATTCTCGCAACTCGAACCTGAGTTGCAGACAAGAATCGCTGTCAGGAATTCGTGTTCAGGATTTACATGCGGAAGGATGAAAACCCCAAATCGTCAAAGATGCATCAAGGGGCACGAGCGGTCGTTTCCGCTTTGAGAACCTAATGACCCCCTTTCGTTGGCGAGGGGCATCCGATTGTAGGGTTCTCGATAATAGCGATTTAACGAATTTCGAATTTCGCATTAGATATCTGTAAGAGATGGCACACGACTGAGGGAACATCGAACGATAATCGCAACGCATCGAACGCTTTTCGAAAATCGTTAGCGAAACGTATATTAACAACTGTCTGAATATCGAAAAATGCGAGACTACTCACAGGACCGAGTGGATGCGCCAGATACCCAATATCGGCGTCCTTTCGCGGGGTCACTCGGGCCGGTCTAGGAACCACAGTACTGTGAGGAGAGAGGTAAGGCCATGGCCGAGCCCGCGAAACAGGACAACACTGGAGCAGTAACCCCCAAGACGGAGGATGGCGCCGCCGCTGGGCCTAAGATAGGTGTTTTCATATGCCACTGCGGCAGCAACATTGCCGGCGTTGTGGATTGCGGCAAGGTCCGGCAGGCTGCTGAGAAACTCCCCGGTGTCACTGTCGCCAAGGAGAACAAGTACACCTGCTCCGACCTCGGCCAAGAGGAGATCATCAAGGCGATCAGGGAGAATGGAATCGAGAGGGTCGTCGTCGCATCATGTTCTCCGAGGCTTCATGAACCCACTTTCAGGAAGTGCATCGAGAGAGCCGGCCTCAACGCGTATTTGCTTCACATGGTCAACATCAGGGAGCAATGTTCTTGGGTGCACTCTCAGGAGAAGGAGAAGGCCACGGACAAAGCGACGGACCTCGTGAAAATGGGCGTCTCGAAAGCCAGCATGTTGCAGCCTCTCGCCGC
The DNA here is from genome assembly GCA_001800815.1 of Euryarchaeota archaeon RBG_19FT_COMBO_56_21. Taxonomy (GTDB): domain Archaea; phylum Thermoplasmatota; class Thermoplasmata; order UBA10834; family UBA10834; genus COMBO-56-21. Next base: position 36,180 of record MGWC01000031.1, on the reverse strand, counting down.
ACGTGAGGTGCCCGTAGAGCCGGTCTCACTCGTGATCGGCGCTGGAGTTGCCGGGATCCAGGCCGCACTCGACCTCGCTAACATGGGTTTCAAGGTGAACGTTGTGGAGACTCAGCCCAGCATAGGCGGGAAGATGGCCCAGCTGGACAAGACCTTCCCAACGGGGGACTGCGCGATATGCATACTCGCACCGAAGATGGTCGAGCTCGCCCGACATCCAAACATAACTCTGCTATCCTACTCCGATGTCGAAGAGGTCAAGGGCCACATAGGCAGCTACGAGGTCAAGGTCAGGCGAAAGTCCAGGTTCGTGCACGAAGACAAGTGCGTCGGGTGCGGGCTCTGCGCCGAGGCCTGCCCCGTCAAGGTGGACAACGAGTTCGACCTCGGGTTCGGCCAGAGGAAAGCCATATACGTGCCTTTCCCGCAGGCCGTGCCGCTCAAATACACGATAGACAAGGAGAACTGCCTGCACTTCAAGTCCGGGAAGTGCCTCCTCTGCGCCAAGGCCTGCTCGAATCAGGCCATAGATCACAAGATGCAGGACGAGGTCATCACGCTCAAGGTCGGGACGATCATAGTCGCGACCGGGTACGAGACATATGTGCCGATGAGGAAGGGCGTCTACAAGTACTGGGAGTTCGACAACGTCATCACAGGTCTCGAGCTCGAGAGGCTGCTGAACGCCTCCGGACCGACGGGCGGGCATCTGGTTAGGCCTTCGGATGGCCAGGTCCCGAAGCGCATTGCGTTCATACAGTGCGTCGGATCCAGGAACAAGAAGATCAACAAGAACTACTGCTCACGCGTGTGCTGCATGTACGCGATTAAAGACTCCCAGATAATCAACGAGCACGAGCCCAAGACGGAGGTAGCGGTATACTACAACGACATCAGGGCGTTCGGGAAGGGGTTCGAGGAGCTCTACCACCGCGTCAGAGAAGAGTACGGAGTCGAGTTCATCCGAGGGAGGCCAGCGAAGCTCACAGAGGACCCGAACACGAAGGCCATCACAATCAGGGCCGAGGAGACCCTTTTGAACAAGATCACGGAGCGGGAATTCGACCTCGTCGTGTTGTCGACCGGGCTGATCCCGTCTCCCGGAAGCGAGAAGATAGGCAAGGTGCTGAACCTCGCGGTGAGTCCGGACGGGTTCTTCTCGGAGGCGCACCCCAAGCTGAGGCCGGTCGACACGGCCATAGACGGCATATTCCTGGCCGGGTGCTGTCAGGGCCCGAAGGACATACCCGACAGCGTGGCGCAGGCGAAGGCGGCGGCGTCCTCGGCCGCAGCGCCCATGTACGCGAAGAAGGTCTGGATCGAACCTTTGACGGCCGTTGTGGACCAGGAACTGTGCGTCGGCTGCGGGCTGTGCGTGGAGCTCTGCCCGTACGGCTCACCAGAGCTCGTCCCCGGAGAGAAGGGCGGCATGAAGGCCAGAGCAATCGAGGCACTGTGCCACGGCTGCGGCACCTGCGCTGCCTCGTGTCCTCAGAAGGCCATTTCCCCGATGCAGTTCACTGACACTCAGATATTCTCCGAGATAGAGGCCGCCCTCCACGAGCCTACGAAGAAACAGAACGGCAAGAAGAAGGCCGAAGCGGAGGTGAGCTGATGAAGGAGGTCGAGAAGGTCTTCATCGGCGGCCTCAAGGAAGAGCTGATGGAGGACAAAGTAATAGACGAAAGCCAACTTGCCCCGGGCTTCGCCGAGGAGATCAAGAAGTACGGGGGCAAGGACGTCATGACCTGCCTCCAGTGCGGGAACTGCACGGGCGTGTGCCCGATAAGCCTGAAGATCGACTACAAGACCCGCAACATCATCAAGTGCTGCCAGTTCGGACTGAAGAAGTACATACTCAGCACGAGGTGGGTCTGCGCCACGTGCTACAGGTGCTACGAGCACTGCCCCGCGGACCTGAACCCCGCGGAGATCATGATAGCGCTCAGGCACATCGCAGTCAGAGAAGGGATCATACCGCCATTCGTCAAGACCGCGGCCACGAACCTCGTGAAGTACGGGCAGAGCGTAAGGCCGGATGAGGAGATAGACAAGATCAGGAGGGAGCTTGGCCTTAAGCCAGTGCACACACACGACCCCTCGTTCAAGAGCGTGATCCGGGAGATACAAGTCCTGGTCCACGCCTCCAAGTACGACAAGCTGATCGGCATACAGGAGGAGGTGAAGGTGTGATCAACCCCTCGAACTCCTACCTGTACTTCTTCGGGTGCGTAATACCGAACAGGTACCCCGGCATCGAGTACGCCGTGAGATGGGTCACCGGGAAGGATGGCTTCAACCTCGACGTGAAGGACAGCCAGGAGTTCTCATGCTGTCCCGTGCCAGGCATATTCTACTCGACCGACAAGGACACGTGGCTCCTGCTCGCCAGCAGGAACCTGGTGCTCGCCCAGGACGAGCGGAGACAGATACTGACCGTGTGCAACGGATGCCTCGCATCGCTCTTGAAGGCTACCGAGTATCTTCAGGAGCCCAAGAGCATGGGCAAGGTCAACAGGGTCCTCGCGCAGATAGGCAAGAAATACACTGGAGTGCCCGTCAGAACCGAGGGCAAGAGGCGGGTCTTCGAGCCGGTCAAGGTCAGACATTACGTCGAGCTCATGGTCAAGGACTTCGGGCTCGACGCCATCAAGGAGAAGACCATGCACCCGCTCAAGAACATCAGGGTGGCAGTGCACTACGGTTGCCACTACCTCAGGCCAACCGAGCACGCAACTTTCGAAGACCCGAACGACCCCGTCATGATAGACAACATAGTGAAGGCCTGCGGTGCCACGAGCGTGGACTACGAGGACAGGTTGGACTGCTGCGGCGCTGGAGGCGGCGTGAGGTCGCACGTTGTGGACCTCGCAAACGCGCTGACGCTGGACAAATGCGCCAAGATCTCCACGGCGGGAGCTGACTGTATCGTCACAGGATGCCCGTTCTGTCTGCTGCAGTTCGACAACGCCCAGAAGAGCCTCTCGAAGGATGGTATCCCCGTCATGCACGTCGCCCAGCTTCAGGCGCTCGCCATGGGCATAGACCCGATCTCGCTCGGGTTCGACACGCACCACGTATCCGCTCACTCATTCCTCAGAAAGCTAAAGGGGTACTGACACCATGGAGGCGGGCGCACAGAAGACCGACCACGAGGCTGTTTACGAGCCCAGGATCGTGGCTTTCTGCTGCAACTGGTGTTCATACGCAGGCGCGGACCTGGCAGGGACCACAAGGCTACAGTATCCCCCAAACGTGAGAGTCATCAGGGTCATGTGCTCGGGCCGAGTCGACCCAGCATTCGTCCTCAAGGCGTTCGCGCTGGGCGCAGACGGTGTGATTGTAGCGGGTTGCCACCCTGCGGACTGCCACTACATCAACGGGAATGAGAAGACCGCGATACGGGGCGACTTCTTGGAGACCTTCCTGGACGAGGCGGGCATCGAGCCCCAGAGGTTCAAGGTGGAGTGGATTGCGGGCTCCGAGGGGAGGAAGTTCGCGGACACGATCAAGAAGATGGTCTCAGACCTCGAGAAGCTGGGTCCGATTTCCCAGGAGGCTGCTCAAGATGAGTGAGGGAAAAACCGTCGGAGCGGTCCTCGTCGTCGGAGGGGGGCCTGCGGGTATGCAGGCTGCGCTCGACCTTGCGGATTCAGGTTACAAGGTCTACATACTCGAGGGCACCGCCAGCATAGGCGGGACAATGGCCCAGCTGGACAAGACCTTCCCGACCAACGACTGCTCGATGTGCATACTGTCGCCGAAGCTCGTAGCCACCGGGAGACACGAGAACATCACCATGCTCCCGCACGGTGAGCTGAAGAAGGTCGACGGAAAGGCCGGAGATTTCAAGGTCACAATCTCGAGGCGGTCGAGGTACATCATCGACGAGAAGTGCACAGGCTGCGGTGTCTGCGCAGAACACTGCCCCATCGAAGGGGTGAACGCTTTCGACAGAGATATGGCCCCCGAGAAGGCCATCTACGTGCCTTTCCCGCAGGCGGTGCCTCTCGTGTACACCATTGACCGCGGGCTGTGCATCGGCTGCGGGATCTGCGAGAAGTTCTGCGAGGCGAAGGCCATCCAGTATTCGATGGAGCCCGACAAGGAGGAGATCCTCAATGTCGGCGCCATCATCATGAGCCCAGGCTACGAGGTCTTCGACGCGAGCAAGAAGATCGAGTACGGACACGGTGTCTACCCGAACGTACTCACCAACATCGAATTCGAGCGCATGCTGAGTGCCTCCGGTCCCACGGAAGGGCACATGATTCGCCCATCGGACGGAGACGTCCCCAGGAAGATCGCCTTCGTGCAGTGCGTGGGCTCAAGGGATGCGCAGACGGGGAACACATACTGTTCGTCCTACTGCTGCATGGCGGCGCTCAAGCAGGCGGTCATAGGCCAAGAGCATGTGCCCGGGCTGAAGACCGCAATATTCTTCATGGACACCAGGGCCTTCGGAAAAGAGTTCGAGGAGTACCTGATGAGGGCCGAAAACGAGTACGGCGTCAGGATCGCCAGGAACAACCGGGTCCCGAAGGTCACGGAGGACCCGAAGACGAACAACCTCATAGTCACATATCACGCGGGGGCCGAGCTGGAGGACGAGGAGTTCGATCTCGTGGTCCTCTCGGCGGGCGCGAGGCCGCCCGCGTCCGCTGCGGACATGGCCAAGTTGCTCGGCATCCAGCTCAACAAGTTCGGATTCTGCGAGACGGACGATCTAGCTCCCGTGGAGACTTCGGTGCCAGGGATTTTCGTTTGCGGGGCGTTCTCTGGCCCGAAGGACATCCCGGACTCGATCGCGCAGGCCAGCGGCGCCGCCGGAAAGGTCGCGGCGATGCTGTCCAAGGAGCGGGGAACCCTCGTCAAGAAGAAGGAGTATCCGGCGGAGAAGGACGTGTCGAAGAAGGAACCACGGATCGGCGTGTTCGTGTGCCACTGCGGGATCAACATCGGCTCCGTGGTGAACGTGCCGGAGGTCTTGGAGTACGCGTCTAAGCTGCCGAACGTGGTCTACACCGAGAGGAACTTGTACACGTGCTCGGGCGACACGCAGAAGAAGATCAAGGAGATGATCGAGAAGCACGACCTGAACAGGGTCGTGGTCGCGAGCTGCACCCCGAGAACGCACGAGCCGCTGTTCCAGAACACCTGCAGGGAGGTCGGCCTGAACAAGTACCTGTTCGAGATGGCCAACATCAGGGACCAATGCTCGTGGGTGCACAGGCTGGAGCCGGAGAAGGCCACGCAGAAGGCCAAGGACTTGGTCCGCATGTCGGTGGCGAAAGCGGCGATGCTGGAGCCGCTCCCGCAGCCGAAGATACCCGTGACTCCGTCCGCGCTGGTCATAGGCGGAGGGCTCAGCGGCATGTCGGCGGCACTGGAGATCGCCAATGCGGGATACGAGGTCCACCTGGTCGATAAGGACAAGGAGCTGGGTGGCCACCTGAGGAGCATCTACCAAACGCTGTCCGGAATCGATCCGCAGGACCTGCTCAAGCGCCTGAAGAAGGAGATCCAGGAGAACAAGAACGTCAAGGTACATCTCAACGACAATGTAGCCGAGCTCAAGGGATACATCGGCAACTTCGAATCCACACTGAAGAGCGGCGAGAAGAGCAAGCACGGCGCGATAGTCGTCGCCAGCGGGGCCATAGAGTACGAGCCGACTGAGTACCTCCACGGCAAGCACAAGAAGGTCATCAAGCAGACCGAGCTGGGGACGATGCTGGCCCACGGGAAGCTGAAGGCGAAGAGCGTCGTCATCATCCAGTGCATCGGCTCCAGGAACGAGGAGCACCCGAACTGTTCCCGCCTGTGCTGCTCGACGGCCATGGCGAACGCCATCAGGATCAAGCAGGAGCACCCGGAAACGAGTGTGTACATCCTCTACAGGGACATCAGGACCTACGGGTTCAGGGAGGAGCACTACAACGAGGCCGCCCGGCTGGGCGTCACGTTCCTGAGATACGATCCCGAGTCGCCCCCGAAGGTCACCGCGAAGGGCGACAAGCTGGAGGTCGAGGTGACGGAGCAGTTCATAGAGCAGGGCGTCAAGATAGTCGCCGACTACCTGGTCTTGAACGCCGCGACGCACCCGAATCCGGACAACAAGGATCTGGCGAAGTTGCTCAAGGTGCCCCTGAACAAGGAAGGGTACTTCCTGGAGGCACACATGAAGCTCAGGCCCGTTGACTTCGCGACGGACGGGATATTCCTGTGCGGGCTCGCGCACTCTCCCAGACTGATAGGCGAGAGCATATCGCAGGCGCTGGCAGCGGCGGCGAGGGTCAACACTGTCCTGTCCAAGGAGTTCATCGAGGCCGAGGGCGTCGTGAGCGTCGTCGACGAGGAAAAGTGCCTCGCATGCGGCCGGTGCGAGGAGATCTGCGAGTACGGCGCGCCCAGCATCGTCGAGGTCTCCCCGGGAGTCTTCAAGTCAAGGATCAACGAGGCGCTATGCAAAGGGTGCGGCTCGTGCGCGGTCGAATGCTGTGCGAGAGCAATCAGCCCGAAGCACTTCAAGACCGAGCAGATTCTGACCATGATTGAGGCGTGCCTCAAGAAGGACCTCGATAGGGAGGAGGCGAAGACATGACGGACGCGAAGTTCGAGCCGAGCATCGTCGCCTTCTGCTGCAACTGGTGCTCCTATGCAGGTGCTGACCTGGCAGGCGTCTCCAGGATGCAATACCCGCCAAACGCCAGGATCATCCGGGTCATGTGCTCGGGAAGGGTCGAACCGTACTTCATATTCAAGGCCCTGGAGCTCGGGGCCGACGGCGTCCTCGTGGCCGGCTGCCACATAGGCGACTGCCACTACATCTCCGGGAACGAGGAGGCCGAGAAGAGGATGGCAATGACGGCCGAGGTCCTCGACAAACTAGGGCTCGGCAGGGACCGGATGAGGCTCGAGTGGATATCCGCGTCCGAGGGACAGAAGTTCGCCAGCACCATGAAGAATTTCACGGAGCAGATCAGGAAGCTCGGTCCGAACCCGCTCCCCAAGGCGTCCCCCAAGAAGAAGGGCAACCCAGGGAATCTGAAGGAGAAGATGAACCAGATCATCGAGGACACGGGCGCGTTCGACTGCGTGGAGTGCGGGAAGTGCACTACAGTGTGCCCGGTTGCAAAGTACAACCCCGATTTCGCGCCCAGGACCGTCGTCCTCAAGGCGAGCGAGGGACTCGTGGAGAACGTCCAGACCAATAAGGACGTCTGGACCTGTGTCACATGCGAGCAGTGCAACTCGATGTGCCCCTACAAGGTGGACTACTCGGGCTTCATCAGGGGCATGAGGAACGAGGCGGTGGAGTTCGACAACGTGCCGGTCTGCTCTCAGGGCGGGCTGATGCAGTCGGTCATGAGGATCCAAGCAATCACAAACCTCAAGCAGAACAGGCTGGGGTGGCTGACGCCCGACCTGAAGATCGCAGAGAAGGGCGACGTGTTCTATTTCACGGGCTGCGTGTCGTACTACGATTCCATCTTCAAGGACAGGAAGAACCTGAACATGTCCGGCATACCCCAGGCGGTCGTGAAGATAATGAACAAAGGCGGCATCACCCCGGTCGTGAGCAACGACGAGGTATGTTGCGGGCACGACCTCAACTGGACGGGGGACGAGGCGAGCCTTCAGAAGCTGATGAAGAAGAACGTGGAGCTGATAAAGTCCTCAGGGGCCAGGAAGGTCGTGTTCTCGTGCCCAGAGTGCCTGCGGACCTTCCGCATGGACTACCAGGACCTCATGGGGGACTTCGACTTCGAGATGATGCACATCTCGGAGCTGGCGGAGAGTCTCATCCAGGAGGGGAAGCTCAAGTTCAAGAAGGCGCCCAGGAAGATGACCTTCCAGGACTCCTGCAGACTCGGAAGACACCTCGGCATATACGACCCCCCGAGGAACGCCCTCAAGGGCGCCGACGTGCAGATCGTCGAGATGGACAACACGAGGGACAAGGCTCTCTGCTGCGGCGTGAGCGCATGGGCCACATGCGACGAGGTCTCGCGGAAGCTGCAGGTCGACAGGCTCAAAGAGGCGAAGAAGACCGGGGCCGAATGCCTCGTCACGGGCTGTTACAAGTGCATGATACATCTCAACTGCGTGCTGGAGAACAAGACCCAGGTGCCCAAAGAACTGATCGACATACAAGTCAAGGACCTTAGCGTGGTCATCGCAGATGCGCTCGAATGAGAAAAGGGAAGGATGAGAATAATGACCGCACAAGAACAGAAGACGCCGAAAGATGAGGAAAGATACCTCTTGGTCGAATTATCATGCAGGGACCGGAAGTGCTCTCCGTGCACGTATCCCAATTGCCAGAGGTTCGTCAGGACTGTCCCCAAGAAGAAGCCGTTCGAGACCCGAATGACGAAGATGTTCGAGATAAAGAAGCCGATAACGAAGCCCCAGGACACAAGGGAGAGGCTCGTGCTGATCGAGCTGTCGTGCAAGGACCAGAAGTGCTCACCATGCACGTACCCGAACTGTCAGAGGTTCGCACGGGAGGCGCAGAAGAAAAAGGCGCCGTTCAAGGTCAAGGTCACCGAGATTGAGAAGGGCAAGGAGGTCCAGAGTCTCCTTGGGAAGTGACCAGGGACGCTCAATATCGTCTCGGGACGAACGAAAACACAACAAAATGAGAAGCGGTAGTGCGTCGGGCAGTCAGGCGCTCAACGAAACACATAAAACCGTGAACGGATTACGGCAACCGCAGTAGCCAAGTGGAAGCGTCACCCGAAGGACAACAACGCGTGATTCGACAATAAGTGTAGAAGAGGTCTTTGAATGGAAAAGTCTGTCATGGTGATAGGGGGAGGGGTCGCAGGCATCCAGGCGTCCCTAGATCTCGCGGATAAGGGAATAATTGTCCATCTTGTGGAGAAGTCTCCCAGCATTGGCGGGAGGATGGCACAGCTGGACAAGACTTTCCCGACGAACGACTGCTCGATATGTATCCTGGCGCCCAAGATGGCCGACTGCTTCAGCCACCCGAACACGAATGTGATAACCTATGCAGAGGTCGTCGGAGTTGAGGGAAAGGTCGGGAGTTTCAAGGTGAAGGTCCAGAAGAAGGCCAGGTACGTCGACGAGACGATGTGCACTGGCTGCGGCGAGTGCCTGGAGAAGTGCCCCAGCAAGGTCCCGAGCGAGTTCGAGATGGGTCTGGCCAACAGGAAGGCAATATACATGCCCTTCATGCAGGCCGTGCCTAGGGTCATGACCATCGACAAGGAGCATTGCCTCCACATGACCAAGGACAAGTGCGGGAACTGCAAGAAGGCCTGCAAGAGAGAGGCCATCGACTACGAGATGAAGGACCAGATTCTGGAGATCGAGGTTGGGTCGATCATAGTTGCCACGGGCTACGATGTCTGGGACCCATCCAGCTCAACGGAGTATGGCTACGGCAGGTACCCCAACGTGTTCACGGCGATGGAGTACGAAAGGATGATCAACGCCGCTGGACCGACACACGGACACATCGAAAGACGGAGCGACAAGAAGAGGCCTGTCAAGATGGCGTTCATCCAGTGCGTGGGCTCCAGGAACCCGCAGATTGGCCACCCCTACTGCTGCGCCGTCTGCTGCATGCACTCCACCAAGGAGGCCATGCTGGCCAGGGAGCACCATGACGACATGGAATCCACGGTATTCTACAAAGACATGCGCGCGTGCGCGAAGGGCTTTTACGAGTACGTCGAGAGGGCAAAGCGCGACTACGGAGTCAGATACATCAACTCCGACGCAACGGTCCAGGAGAACTCTGAGACTCACAACCCGATGGTCGTGTTCGACGTCGGAGGGAGACAGCAGTCCGAGGAGTTCGACATGGTCGTCCTGGCAACGGCGCTCGTCCCGAGAAAGGAGACCCTGGAGCTGGCGAAGGTACTGGGCCTCAAGGCCGACGAGTTCGGGTTCCTCGAATCCACAGACAGGATACTCAATCTGGGAAGGACAAGCGTGCCAGGGGTGTTCCTTGCAGGTTACGCCCAAGGTCCTGCGGACATTCCAGAATCGGTTGCCCAAGGCTCGAGCGCGGCTGCGAAAGCGGTCGAGGCGATGGTCCAGGCGGGAGCGTGATGATACATGGCTGAGAAGAACGAAACAAAGGATAAGCCGAGGATCGGCGTGTTCGTATGCCACTGTGGCTCGAACATCGGCGGATTCGTCGATGTGCCATCCGTGGCAGAGTACGCCAAGACACTCCCGGATGTCGTCTACGCGACGGACAATCTGTACACCTGCGCTGATGACGGCCTCACCGCGATCAGAGAAGGCATCCGGAAGCACAACTTGAACAGGGTCATAGTCGCGAGCTGCACGCCCAGAACTCACGCACCTCTGTTCCAGGCGACCTGCGAGTCAGCCGGGCTGAACAAGTACCTGTTCACGTTCGTCAACATCCGGGAGCACTGCTCCTGGGTGCACATGAAGGAGAAGGATAAGGCGACCCGGAAGGCCAGGGACCTCATCAGGATGGGTGTCGCGAGGGCTCGACTGCTCGAAGCCCAGGAAGAGGCCAAGGTCGATGTCGCTGCAACCGGGCTCGTCATCGGCGGTGGTGTGTCTGGAATGACCGCGGCGCTCTCGCTTGCAGACATGGGCTTCCCAGTGCATCTGGTGGAGAAGGAGGGAGAGCTCGGGGGATTCGTCAAGAACCTGAACAATCTCTATGTCACAGAGAAGAGCGCAACCGAAACGATTAAGCCGTTGATCGAGAAGGTCAAGGCGCACAAGAACATCAAGCTCCATCTGAATTCCACCATGAAGAGCGTCGAGGGGTTCATCGGGAACTACAATGTTGTCATCGGCACCAAAGGGGAGGAGGACACCAAGGCCAAGATCGGAACGATTATCGTTGCGACTGGCGCCCTGGAGTTCGTGCCCGAGGGGCTCTACGGATACAACCAGTACCCGAACGTGGTCACGCTGACCGAGTTCGAGATCCTGTGCAAGAAGAAGACCCTGCCCAAGCTGAAGAACGTCGCATTCGTTCAGTGCGTCGGCTCCAGGGGCCAGAACAAGTCCTACTGCTCCAGGATATGCTGCAACGTCGGGATCAAGAACGCCATCAACATCGTGGACAACTACGAGAACATGCTCGGCCTGATGGAAAAGGCGGGCACCGTCGTCGAGAAGATACCTGTCGAACAGAAGGTGCCCGACGAGATACTCGATCGCAGACGCAGGAGGCGCGGCAGAGAGAGGGGAGAGGAGGGCGAGGCCGAAGAGGCTAAGCTCGGACCCTCCGAGAAGATTGAGGTCACCGTGTTCAACAGGGATGTGATGGCGTACGGAGTGGAGCACGAGCTGACCTACAACAAGTCGAGGGAGAAGCGCGTGAAGTTCGTCAGATACACGCCCGAGCATCTGCCGAGGGTGTACATGGAGGGCAACCAACTCACGGTCGGCTACTTCCACGAGACCCTGAAGCTTGAGCGGACGATGCCCGTCGACATGGTCATACTCGCTACACCGCTGGTCGCACAGCCAGATGCTGGTGAGCTATCGCAGATGCTCAAAGTGCCGCTGGGACAGGAGGGGTTCTTCCTGGAGGCGCACGTGAAACTGAGGCCGGTTGACTTCGCGACGGACGGAATCTATGTCTGCGGGACTTGCAGAGGTCCATCTGACATCACGGAATGTGTGACGCAGGCGGCCGCGGCGGCGTCAAGAGCTGCGATACCTCTCAGCAAGGGGTATGTCCTTGCTGAGGCAATTGCCTCAGAAGTGAATACTGACTTATGTGTCGGATGCGGGATCTGTGCAACGCTTTGCCCATACTCAGCAATAACCGTAGAACGCGGTCCCAAAGGTATGAAGGCTGTGGTGATCAAGGCTGCATGCAAGGGTTGCGGTGCATGCGGAGCGGGGTGTCCCGAGAAGGCCATGACGATGCTGCATTATACAGACGAACAACTCATCGTTGAAGGCTTGGCCGGCATCAAGGAGGTGGTTCTGTGACAAACGAGAAGGATGCCGTGAACGTCATAAGGACCGCTTGGCTATTCAAGAAGCACGTTTCAACTCTGCCACGCTGGGGAAGAGTCCAGCGTGAGAGTGTGGAAATGACAGAAGGTTCACTACCCAATGTAGATGCAGAAACAAAGAGCCTGATATTGAGGAACATTCTCTTCGCATTGCGCTGCCACACTTGCGAACGAAGACTTTCTGATGAATGCAATTTCATGCTTTGTGTGCGTGGACTCATGTCCGGCACAATAGGGAGGTAGAAAAATGTCTTTCGAACCGAAACTCATGGGGTTCTTGTGCAATTGGTGTAGCTATGCAGGAGCGGATCTGGCTGGCGTGAGCAGGTACCAGTATCCGCCCGAGATAAGAATTGTCAAGGTGATGTGCAGCGCACGCGTTGACCCAGACATTGTTCTTGAGATGTTCATTCAGGGTGCGGACGGTGTGTTTGTTGGTGGATGTCACATTGGTGACTGCCACTACATCAAGGGTAATTACTACGCACAGCAACGTATGAAGGTCGTCAAGAAGCTTCTGGCGAAATGCGGCCTCGAGCTTGAGCGCTTGAGGCTCGAATGGGTGAGTGCCTCTGAGGGGGAACGCTTTGCGAAACTCATGACGGAGTTCACAGCGCAAGTCTCCGAACTCGGCCCAAGCCCAGTGAGTGGGGAGCAACCTGATATCAAGAAACTCAAACTCCTGTTCGCAGCCAAGAATGTTGTCGAAGACGTCAGGGTTCGTTCTTTGCTTGGAAAGTACGTCGAGTTCTATGAGAAGGGGAATGTCTTTGGAAGAAAGATGTCCGAAGAGGAACTGGATGGATTGCTTGATTCAGCAATGGATGATGAATTCGCGCGAGTAAACATATTGCTGGCAGCATCTAACAAGCCAGTTTCTGTGAAAGAACTCGCAACAACTCTGAATCTGCCCGCAAAAAGAGTCCTGCAACATATAGTGACGCTAAAGGATCGCGATCTGATGAAGGTTTCCCGCATAGAAGGCGCCACGCCTTTCTATCAGAGCGCGCAAAGTGTTAGGATAGGAGGGGAATGAAATGACTGAAGGACCTGTTGGTGCAGTTCTAGTGATTGGCGGTGGCATTGCAGGTATGCAGGCATCTCTCGATTTGGCTGACTCAGGATTCAAGGTCTATCTTGTGGATAGGAGTCCGAACATCGGTGGTGCAATGGCACAACTTGACAAGACCTTCCCCACGAACGACTGTGCAATGTGCATCATGGCACCGAAACTTGTGGAGACAGGCAGACATCACAACATCCAAATAATATCAAATGCCGAAGTCGAGTTGGTTGAAGGTTCTCCGGGCAATTTCCGAGTGACGGTAAGGAAGCGGACAAGGCGCGTAAGGGAGGACAAATGCACTGGCTGTGGCGTTTGTACACAGCGCTGTCCCGTAGAGGTGCCTGATGAATATAACAAAGGTCTGAAGCTCCGAAAGGCCATCTATGTGAAGTATCCTCAGGCAATACCACCGACGCACATCATTGATGAGGAACACTGCATTGGCTGTGGAATCTGTGCAACTCAGTGTGAGGCTGAGGCGATCGAATATTTTGAGAAGGAAAAGATCTTGGAGATGAGAGTCGGCTCGATCATTCTTGCTCCAGGCTATGAGGAGTTCAACCTGAGTCTCAAGCCCGAGTACGGCTATGGCAGATATCCGAACGTGGTCTCCTCTCTGGATCTGGAAAGAATGCTGTCAGCGACCGGACCATATGGCGGCCTCGTTCTCAGACCGAGCGACGGGGAGATTCCTGGGAAGATTGCGTTTATCCAGTGCATTGGATCACGTGACACGCAAATAGGAAAGACCTACTGCTCTTCAGTTTGTTGCATGTTTGCCATAAAGGAGGCAATAATCGCACAGGAGCATACGCCTGGCCTGAAGCCCACCATATTCTTCATGGACATCCGGGCGTATGGAAAGGAGTTTGATGAATACTACATCCGTGCGGAAGAGGTCCACAACATCAAGTTCGTCAAGAACAACCGCATCGCCAAAGTGGAAGAAGACCCAACAACGAAGAACCTGATTGTCTGGTACCTAGAGGGAGAGGAACTCAAGAGCGGTGAGTTCAATATGGTCGTCCTTTCTGTTGGCACTTCGCCGCCCAAGGATGTGGAGCGGATAAAACGTGTCTTTGGCGTAGATTTGAACAAGCACGGGTTCGCGAAGACAAGCATCTTTGCCCCAATGGACACAAACGTGCCAGGGATATATGTCTGTGGAGCATTCTCTGCGCCAAAGGACATCCCTGACTCTGTTGCACAGGCAAGCGGAGCTGCGGCAAAGGCGTCATCTTTGATCTCAGCTGCTCGAGGCACGCTTGTGACTGAACGGGAGTTCCCGCCCGAGACTGACGTTGTTGGGCAAGAACCTCGTATCGGCGTATTCGTATGTCACTGCGGCATCAATATTGGCGGTGTAGTGCGCGTACCCGAGGTCGCGCAATACGCAAGAGGGCTGCCGGACGTCGTCTATGCTGAGGAGAACCTCTACACGTGCTCCCAGGACACCAACGAGAAGATCAAGCAGAAGATCAAGGAACATAATCTGAACCGTGTAATTGTAGCATCGTGCACTCCGAGGACACATGCTCCACTGTTTCAGAATACCATTCGTCAGGCAGGACTGAATGTGCATCTTTTCGAAATGGCGAACATCCGAGACCAGTGCTCGTGGGTCCACACCCACGAACCGGACAAGGCAACGCAGAAGGCGAAGGATCTTGTCCGGATGGCAGTGGCAAAGGCGAGACTGCTCGAACAGCTTCCCCGCATCACCGTCCCAGTGAAGAAGTGCGCGCTCATACTCGGCGGTGGGATGTCTGGAATGACCTGCGCGATTCAACTCGCGGACGAAGGATATGAGACACATATCGTCGAGAAGGAGAAGGAGCTTGGAGGAATTCTCAAACGCATACACTACACCTTGAATGGCGAAGACACGCAGAGGGAACTGAAGGAAATGATCAAGAGGGTAGAAGGAAACGAGATGATCCATGTTCACACCAATGCGCTGCTCAAGGGGTTGAGCGGCTATGTTGGCAGCTATGTCGCGACCGTCTCCGCTGATGGGAAAGAAGAGAAGATAGATACTGGCGTGATCATCGTTGCGACCGGCGGGGTAGAATACAAGCCAATGGAATACCTCTACGGCAAGCACAGCGGCGTCATGACCCAGCTGGAATTCGAGGAACTCATTGCCAAGGACCCACGGGTGGCACAGAGGGCCAAGAGCGTCGTCATGATACAGTGCGTCGGTTGCAGAACAAAGGAACGAGTCTACTGTTCGCGTGTGTGCTGCACCGAGACAATCAAGAATGCACTCAAGCTGAAGGAGGCGAATCCTGCCGCGAATGTGTACGTCCTCCACAAGGACATCCGCACATATGGGTTCCGTGAGGACTTCTTCTCGGAAGCTGCGGAGAAGGGTGTGATGTTCATCAGATACGACGATGATTCTCTGCCTGCTGCAACAATTGAGAAGGGGAAACTGCAGGTCCAAGCGTTTGAACACTTCCTAGGTGAGCATATCCTTCTGAGGCCAGATATGCTAGTGCTTGCCGCAGCAACCCTGCCGAATCCCGACAATGAGGCTCTTGCGAAGATCCTCAAGGTGCCGCTGAGCAAGGATAGATTCTTCCTTGAGGCGCATATGAAACTGCGTCCCGTAGACTTCGCGACGGATGGCATCTATCTCTGTGGACTCGCTCATTCGCCAAAATTCTTGGAAGAATGCATTGCGCAGGCATCGGCGGCTGTCTCACGTGCATCGACCATTCTTTCGAAAGACAGCTACGAGACAGAAGGAATAGTCTCCCAGGTGAACGAGGAGAAATGCACAGGCTGCGGTACTTGCCTGACGGTCTGCCCATACGGTGCAATGGAGAAGACTGCCGAAGGTGTAGCGAAGACGAATATCGTCCTGTGCAAGGGCTGTGGCACCTGTGTTGCATCATGTCCGGAGAGAGCTATTCGGTTGCCCGGTTTCACTGATGAGCAGCTCATTGCTCAGGTTGCGAACGCCGTGAAAGAAGTCAACGGTGTGAAAGGGGGGACCTAGATGGCCTTCGAACCTCGCCTAGTCGGCTTCCTCTGTAACTGGTGCAGCTATGCCGGCGCGGACCTGGCAGGGGTCTCAAGGTTTCAGTACCCGTCGAACATCAGAGTAATTCGCGTGATGTGTTCAGGCAGGATCGACCCTGTCCTCATCATTGAAGCTTTGATACAGGGTGCAGATGGCGTGCTCATCGGGGGATGCCATCCGGGGGACTGCCATTATGTGAACGGCAACCTCCAAGCCAGCTATAAGATCGGTCTTACGGAGAAGATCCTTGGGCTTGCAGGCATCGATCCACAACGTGTGCGACTCGAATGGGTGAGCGCCTCCGAGGGACAACGATTCGCTGACCTCGTCCGGGACTTCACAGGAGTGCTTCAGAAGCTTGGCCCAAGCAACGCAAAAGATAAGATGGACGGCTTGACGGCAATACGCAAAGCACTGAGTGATTTCAGACTGAGGGCTCTGGTGAGCAATGAGCTGAAGATCGTCGAAGAAGGAAATGTGTACGGTGACAAGCTGGCCAAGGAGAAGCTCCTGGACATTGTGTACCACGCTACGAAGGAGGAATTCGAGAGATCAATGATCCTTCTGCTAGCGAAGAACAACAACGTGTCCGTGAAGGACCTCTCGAAGAGGATGAATGTCCCGGCGGATCGAGTGTTGGGGCACATAGTCGTGCTGAGGCAGAAGAATCTCCTTTCGATGGACCATCCAGAGGGCTTCACACCCACCTACAAGACGATCGAGGTAGGAGGTGAGCAGTAATGGCAGCAAGCGACAAGATCGGTGCAGTCATGGTGGTCGGAGGAGGCATCGCAGGGATGCAGTCCGCCCTTGACATGGCCGACTCTGGATACAAGGTGTACCTGGTCGAGAAGCAGGCGAGCATTGGCGGCACGATGGCCCAACTCGACAAGACCTTCCCGACGAACGACTGCGCAATGTGCATCATGGCGCCGAAGCTCGTCGCGACCGGCAGGCACCACAACATCGGTCTCATAACGAACGCGGAGATAGCCACCGTCGATGGTGAGGCGGGCAACTTCAACGTTACTGTGAAGCAGCACGCATTCCGCGTCGACTCGAAGAAGTGCACAGGCTGCGGCAGCTGCGCCCAGAAATGCCCGATTGAGACGACTAACGAGTATGATGAGAACACGAAGATCAGGAAGGCCATCTATGTGCGCTATCCGCAGGCGGTTCCTCTGATCTACTCGATCGACCCGGACAAGTGCATCGGGTGCGGAATATGCGCAGAGGAGTGCAAGGCCAAGGCGGTCGAGTACGACCAGAAGGAGAAGGTCCTGGAGATCAGGGTCGGTTCCATCATCCTGTCCCCAGGCTTCGACGAGTTCAACGCGCGCCTCAAATCCGAATACGGTTACGGTGTCTACCAGAACGTCGTCTCGAGCATCGAGTTCGAGAGGATCATGTCTGCAACGGGTCCGCACTTCGGGACCATCCTGAGGCCTTCGGACGGCGACATCCCTGAGAAGATAGCGTTCATCCAGTGCGTCGGCTCAAGGGACGAGCACTGCGGGAACGAGTACTGCTCCAGCGTTTGCTGCATGTACTCCATCAAGGAGGCGGTCATAGCCAAGGAGCACACGTCCCAGGTGAAGCCGAGCATATTCTTCATGGACATGAGAGCGTTCGGGAAGGAGTTCGACGAGTACTACAACAGGGCCCAGAACCAGTGGGGCATCGAGTTCGTCAGGTCAAGGGTGGCGGCAGTCACCGAGGACCCCAAGACAAAGAACCTCAAGATAAAGTATGTCGAGAACGGCGAGCCGAAGGAGGAGGAGTTCCAGATGGTCGTTCTGGCCGTCGGGCTCAGACCCCCAGCGGACGCCGAGAACCTGAGCAGGATCATGAAGTTCAGGCTCAACGACGACGGGTTCGCCCAAACGACGGTCTTCAACCCGGTCGAGACATCCAGGCCCGGCATATTCGTCGGGGGCGCGTTCTCATCCCCCAAGGACATCCCGATGACCGTCGCCGAGGCGTCTGGAGCGGCCGCCAAGGCGGGAGGCGTCATCGCGACCGCCAGAGGCACACTGGTCACGAAGAAGGAGTACCCGAAGGAGATCAGCGTGGAGGGCCAGGAGCCGAGGATAGGCGTCTTCGTCTGCCACTGCGGAGTCAACATCGGAGGCGTCGTCAAGGTCCCGGAGGTCACGGAGTACGCCAAGACGCTCCCGAACGTTGTCTATGCGGAGCAGAACCTGTACACGTGTTCCCAGGACACTCAAGAGAAGATCAAGGAGAAGGTAAAGGAGCTGAAGCTCAACAGGGTCGTGGTAGCGAGCTGCACGCCCAGGACCCACGAGCCGCTGTTCCAGAACACGATCCGCGAGGCGGGCCTCAACCCCTACCTGTTCGAGATGGCCAACATCAGGGACCAGTGCTCGTGGATACACATGCACGAGCCCAAGGCCGCCACGAAGAAGTCGAAGGACCTCGTGCGCATGGCGGTTGCCAAGTCCAGACTTCTGGAGCCGCTCGAGAACCTCGAGTTCAAGGTCAACCAGGCGGCG
Organism: Euryarchaeota archaeon RBG_19FT_COMBO_56_21; assembly: GCA_001800815.1. Lineage (GTDB taxonomy): Archaea > Thermoplasmatota > Thermoplasmata > UBA10834 > UBA10834 > COMBO-56-21. Next base: position 17,574 of record MGWC01000031.1, on the reverse strand, counting down.
CTAGTGGTCGGCGGGGGCGTGGCGGGCATGACCGCAGCGCTCGAGCTGGCAAAGCAGGGCTTCACGGTCCACCTGGTCGAGAAGGAGAAGGAGCTTGGCGGGAACACCAAGAAGCTATACTACCTGCCAACAGGCGACGACCCGATGGCGTTCGTGAAGGAGCTCGACAAGGAGGTCTCCATCAACCCGAACATAACCGTCTACACGAATGCGAAGATCAAGATGATCGACGGGTATGTGGGCAACTTCAAGACCACGCTCGAGTCGGGCGAGACGATGGAGCACGGAGCAGTCATACTCGCCATCGGAGGCCAAGAGTACAAGCCGACGGGAGAGTACCTGTACGGCAAGAACAAGAACGTGCTGACTCTGCTCGAACTCAAGGAGAAGCTACACAAGGGCGAGGCGAAGGGCGGCGAGTACGTGTTCATCCAGTGCGTGGGCTCCAGAGAGGAGGGCCACCCCAACTGCTCCCGGGTCTGCTGCACGGGCACGATGACTGCCGCAATAGAGATCAAGAAGAGGGATCCTAACGCGAAGGTCTTCGTGCTGTACAGGGACATCAGGACCTACGGCTTCAGGGAGAAATACTACAAGGAGGCCGGTCGACTAGGCGTGACCTTCATCAGGTTCGAGGACAAAGAGAAGCCAAAGGTCGATGAGAAGGGCGGCAAGCTCGAGGTCAAGGTGAAGGACGAGGACACGGGCAAGGAGATCGTCATGAAGCCGGACTATCTGGTCCTGGCGAGCGGCACGAGGGCACAGCCGGATGCCGGGTCTCTGGCCCCGATGTGCAAGGTGCCTCAGACGAAGGAAGGGTTCTTCCTCGAGGCGCACATGAAGCTCAGGCCTGTGGACTTCGCCACTGAGGGCATATACGTGGCAGGTCTTGCCCATAGCCCCAAGTTCGTGGACGAGAGCATCGCCCAGTCGCTGGCGGCTGTCTCGAGGGCGACGACGATCCTGTCCAAGACGACGCTGGAGGCCGAGGGCATCGTCGCCAGAATAGACGAGACCCTGTGCGACGGCTGTGGCATCTGTGTCCCAACCTGCGAATACAAGGCTCTGGAAGTGGTGGCCGACAAGAAGGACCCGAATAAGAAGATCGTCGAGGTCAATGTCGGTCTATGCAAGGGTTGCGGCGCGTGCGTGGGTTCGTGCCCGGCAGGGGCGCTGACGCAGATGGGCTACAGAGATTCTCAAATCTACGCCATGATCGATGCGATGTTTGAATATGAGAAACCGAAACAGGAGGTGAAGCAGAATGAGCACTGATGCAACGCACAACAGCAGTTCCACCGCGGGCGAGATCGAGAAGGCATTCGACCCCAAGCTCCTGGTATTCTGCTGCAACTGGTGCTCGTACGCAGGCGCGGACCTGGCGGGAGTTAGCAGGCTGCAGATGCCCCCTAACTTCAGAGTGATAAGGGTCATGTGCTCCGCCAGAGTGGATCCCGAGTTCGTCCTGAGGGCCTTCGAGAGGGGCGCGGACGGCGTCCTTGTAGCAGGCTGTCACCCGGCGGACTGCCACTACATCGGAGGGAACTACAGGACCCGCAGGCGAATAGCCCTCCTGAAGATGCTCATACAGCAGTTCGGATTCGACCCCGACCGGCTGAAGCTCGAGTGGGTTTCTGCTGGTGAAGGCGAGAAGTTCCAGAAGACCATTGTCGACTTCACTAACACAGTCAAGGAACTGGGGCCGTCCCCATACCGAGGTGGTGTTTGAGGATGGCGCACCGGGAGGCCAAGATACGCGCGGCACTTAGAACGGTCGACGGTGAGAGGGTGAGGTGGCTCCTCGGGAAGAAGGGCTCCCTGACCACCACCGGGAACGTGTTCGGGGAGATCGTCTCCGAGCAGAGATACGACGTCGTGGTTCAGAAGGCGGCGTCCGTGGAACTCGAGAGGAACCTGATCCTCCAGGAGATGGAGGCGGGCCCGAGGACCATCCACGAACTGCACGAGACCACGAACATTCCGAAGACCGAGCTGGTGAAGCACATCATAGCCCTGAAGAAATGGAGGCTGGTCGAGCAAGTGGGCATGAAGGGCCAGTCGCCGCAGTATGTGGCCGTACCGAGGAAGTAAGAGGTGAACTAACATGGGTGAAAAGATCAAGATAGCACAGTACTGGGGAGCGGGCTGCGGAGGATGCGACGTCGCGCTCCTTGACATAGACGCTATGATACTGGACGTACACGCGATAGCGGACGTTGTCTTCTGGCCTATCGGGTTCGACGGCAAGATCAAAGACATCGAGGCGATGCCCGACAAGTCCATAACCGTCAGCTTCTACAACGGCGCCATCAGGAATTCGGAAAACGAGCACATCGCCAAACTGCTGCGCCAGAAATCGGTGCTTATGATATCGTTCGGCTCGTGCGCATGTTACGGGGGCACGCCGGGCCTTGCAAATGTAACGAACAGGAAGGAAATATTCGAAACGGTGTACAAGAACACGCAGTCCACCGACAACCCGAGCTTCGTGGTGCCCCAAACGCACATCAAGGTGAAGGAGGGGGAGCTGGAACTCCCGGAGTTCTACGACACCGTCAAGACGCTTGACGAGGTCGTGGATGTAGACTACTTCATGCCCGGGTGCCCGCCGACGACCAACCTGATTGCGATGGCGGTGAGTGCTGTTGCTCAGTACGTCACCAAGGGAACCCCGCTCCCGCCGAAGGGAGCGGTGATCGCTTCGGACAAGACCCTGTGCGACGAGTGCAAGAGGGAGAGGGTCGAGAAGGGCAGGCGGATCGAGAGGATCTACCAGGCATACGAGATCAAGCCAGACCCGAAGAAGTGCCTCCTGGACCAGGGCATCATATGCATCGGACCGGCGACAAGGGCCGGCTGCGGCGCGATGTGCCCGAACGCCCAGATGCCGTGCAGGGGCTGCATGGGCCCGACCAAGGGCGTCATGGAGCAGGGCGCGAGCATGCTGAGCGCGCTATCATCGCTGCTGAACATAACAGATGCGGAGTCTAAGATGAGCGAGGAACAGATCATGGAACTGATGATGCAGGTCAAGGACCCGCTGGGAACATTCTATGCGTTCACGCTCCCGAAGTCGGCGCTCAAGAGGGCTGTGACCGAGCGCGGAAGACGGAAGGCGGTGAGCTAGATGGCCGGACCCATAATCAACGACACACCTACGAAGACGAAAGAGAGGCAGATCACGATAGACCCGATCACCAGGCTCGAGGGCCACGGGAAGATCGAGATATTCCTGAACGACCAGGGCAACGTCGAGAACGCCTACCTGCAGGTTCCCGAGCTCAGAGGTTTCGAGAGGTTCTGTATCGGCAGGCACGTCATGGAGCTGCCCGTGCTCACGAACAGGCTCTGCGGGGTGTGTCCCGCGGCGCACCACATAGCCTCTACCAAGACTCTGGACGCAGTCTTCAGCGCCACGCCGACTGAGACCGCCACGAAGATCAGAGAATTGTTCTACATGGGCCAATACATGCACAGTCACATAGCACACTTCTACGCGCTAGCTGCCCCCGACTTCGTGTTGGGACCGTCAGCTCCGGCAAACAAGAGGAACGTGCTGGGAGTGGTCGACGCGGTCGGCGTACCCATAGGGGCAGAGGTCATCAAGCACAGGTCATACGGACAGAAGGTCCAGGAGATAACTGGCGGGAGGGCCACGCACCCGGTGTTCGGCCTGCCCGGCGGAGTGTCGAAGCAGATCTCCGAGGAGGAGCGCGCGAAGATGGAAGAGATGGCAATGTCGTGCGTCAAGTTCGGCGAGTTCACGATCAAGCTCTTCCACGACCTAGTTCTGGGCAACAAGGACTACATGGGCCTCGTGCTCAACAAGGACGCGTACTACCTCGAGACCTACTACATGGGCATGGTCGACAAGGCTGGAAAGAGCAATTTCTACGACGGTGACATCAGAGTTGTCGACCAGGACGGAAAGGAAGTCGAGAAGTTCCGCCCAGACGAGTACCTGGACGTCATCGCGGAGCACGTCGAGCCCTGGACCTACATGAAGATGCCTTTTCTGAAGAAGGTCGGTTGGAAAGGCCTGATGCCAGGCAAGGGCAACGGCATATACAGGGTCGGCCCGCTCGCGAGAGTCAACGTCAGCAACGGGTTCACGACGCCGCTCGCGCAGAAGGAGTACGAGTTCTTCAAGAAGACCATAAAGGACCTCGGAGTGACAGGACCGTTGCACTTCACGCTCGCGTTCCACTGGGCGCGCGTGATGGAGCTGCAGTACGCCGCCGAGAGGATGCTCGAGCTCGCGAGCGACAAGAAGATCACGAGCGACGACATCAGAGGCCCGTTCGGGCAGCCGAAGGAGGGCGTGGGCATATGCGAGGCCCCGAGAGGCACGCTGATACACCACTACGCCTCTGACAAGGACGGCCTGTGCACCAAGATCAACATGATAGTCGCCTCGACGAACAACTACGCGGCGAGCAACGCGAGCGTGCGCCAGGCGGCAAAGGCATTGATCAAGGACTGGATGGTCTCCCCAGGGCTCCTGAACAAGGTCGAGATGGCCTTCAGGTGCTACGACCCGTGCCACTCGTGCGGGACACACTCGCTGAACGGCGGACCGGCGCTAGAGGTCAACATCAGACGGAAAGACGGCTCTGTCCTGAAGTCCCTGAAAAACTTCTGAGCATTTCGTGAGGGGGTTTCCCCTCATCCTCATCTTCTTTTGGAGACAGGGCTGATAAGACAGAATTATTATGGTCGACGTTGTTAGTACGCGTGTGAAGAAACTCGTCCTCGGCGTAGGAAATCCGATTCTCACGGACGACGGAGTAGGCATATTCGTCGCGAGGGAGCTCAAGAAACTCAACCTTCCAGGAGTGGAGATCGAGGAGCTCCCCGCAAGCGGGCTCGAGCTGCTCGACATGGTGGTTGGATATGACAAGGTGATCATAGTTGATGCCATCAGGACCAAGGGGGGCGCGCCGGGCGATTTCTACACGCTCACAGAGGACGACTTCATCAGGTCTGTCCATGGGGCTTCTCCGCACGGAATCAACATACCGACCGCGTTGGCCATGGGCAGGCGAATCGTGCCCGAGAAGATGCCGAGCGAACTGATTTTTGTCGCAGTCGAAGTGGAAGATATCGAGAACGTCAGCGACAAGATGACCCCGAAAGTGGCGAAAGCGGTACCCCGGATTGTTGAGTTTGTCGCGGAGAGACTGAAGTCGAGATAGTAAATGGTCATCTGAGCTGTGTTTGCCCTATATGGAAAGACGCCACGATTAAGTAGATTGGTGTCTTTCTCCTCCTGGCCCAGCTGGTGAACGATGGTTACTACAAGTTGCGGCATGTGCTACGGCACATGCACAGTGAACGTGCGCGTCGAGGATGGAGTCGTTGTTGGAATCGAGGGAGTCCCCGATTCCCCCCAGGGATATGGGAACATCTGCGCCAAGGGGCTATCGTCCCTGATGATGCTGTACGATCCTAGCAGGCTCAACTACCCATTGCTGAGGACGAACCCGGAGAAGGGTATCGGCGTGGATCCGGGCTGGAAGCGGATTTCATGGAATGAGGCGATGGACCTACTCACCTCCAAGCTCGGCGAATGCCTGAAAAAAGATCCGAGAGGTCTCTACACGGTCGGCAGCCCCACGTTCCCCGCGGAGCGAGCCTTCAACGTCCTGTGCTTCAGAAAAGCCTTCGGCACTCCCAACTACTACACAGGTGGAGGAGGGCTGCACTGCGGCAACGGGGCGCACATGATCGGTGGGATCTATCACGCATCATGGTCCGTCATCCCTGACTTCAAGTACTGCAACATGGCCATCTACTGGGGCTGTTCCAAGGGGCACGGCGCGGGGCACGCCGCGAACGTCGCCGCGAAGCAGGCGGCAGATGCCAAGGCAAGGGGGATGCGGCTCATCGTATTCGATCCGTTCCTCAGCACTCAGGCGTCGACCGCTGAGGAGTGGGTCCCGATCAAGGCGGGCACAGACGCTGCTGCTGCATTGGCGATGGCCAACCTCCTTCTCAGCGAGTACAGTGCGTACGACAAAGAATACATCAAGTGGAAGACTAACGGGCCATATCTCGTCGCACCGGACGGACTGTACCGTAGAGACAAGAAGTCAGGAGTCCCACTCGTGTGGAACATTATCGACAAGAAGGTCGAGCCTTTCAACTCAGAGAATGTCAAGGATTGCGCTCTCGAGGGCGAGTTCGACGTCGACGGCACGAAATGCACCCCATCCTTCCAGCTGCTGAGGAATCACCTCAAGAAATACACTCCCGAGCACGCCTCGGAGATCTGTGGAGTCTCGGCGAGCACTCTGAGGAGGATTGCCAAAGACTTCGGGGAGGAGGCCAGGATCGGCAGCACCATATCCATCGACGGCAAGACGCTTCCCTACAGGCCCGTCGCATCGATATACTTCCGTGGCTCCCAGGGGCACTACAACCAGGCATGGGACTGCATGTCCCTCGTCCTTCTGAACCACCTGGTCGGATCCGCGGATGTGCCTGGCGGGGCGCTCGCATTCGGCCCGCCTGTGCACTTGGGCTATCCCGGCACTGGACGGCTGAAGTACTCCGTGGAGCCGGACAAGGACGGTCTACTCGTCGCCAAGAACTGGCCGTACGCTCATCTGCCATATCCTCCACCAGAGCCAAAGGACCCTCCCGAGAGGCTGGACCTCCAGGACATGTTCTACATTCCGACCTACACGACCATCATGGCTTGGGACAATAACGAGGAGCTCTGGCAGAAGTTCAAGATTCCATACAGGCCGGACGTGATGATCAGCTTCGCGACTAACCAGATCATGTCCGTTGGGAACCCGAAGACGCTGATGAAGAACTTCCTGCAGAAGTTCGGGTTCATAGCATCATTCAACATCTACTCGACCGAGTTCGAGGAATCGGCCGCGGACCTCGTGCTGCCCGATGCGTGCTACCTCGAGAGATATTCGTCCGCGACCACCTTCCCGACCGTAGGCGTCTCCTGTCACGGTACCGGGCTCGGCGAATGGATATGGGCCATCAGACAGCCAGTGATCAAACCGATGTATGAGCGGAGGCCCATGATCGATGTGATCCTGGAGCTGTCGGAGAGGCTCGGGCTGCGCGACAGATACATCGAAGCCGCCCGGGAATGGGTCAACAGGGCCTACGGCGGCGACCTCGACTTCAAGAAGGTGCTGGATCCAAAGGAGAAACTGAACTTCGAGAGGATGCTGGACATAATCATGAAGGACAGGTTCGGTCCTGACAAAGGCTTGGACTACTTCAAAGAGCACGGGTATCTGAAGTGGGACAAGCGCGTCGAGGAGGTCTACTGGAGAGCTTTCAACGATGTGAGAGTCCCGGTCTACCTCGAATGGATCATCAGGGCGGGGAGGAAGAGCAGGGCCATTGCAGAAAAGTATGGCGTCCCGGACCTAGTGGACTGGAGCGCTCACAACGCCCTGCCCGAGTGGAGGCCCTGTCCGACTCACACGGAGAAGAATCCTGAGTACGACCTCGAAGCGTTCTATTGGCGGTCGGCATTGCACACATATTCGATGACGATGCAGAACCCGTGGCTGAACGAAGTGTCCCAGAATGATCCGTACACGTACACTATACAGCTGAACACGGAGACCGCGAACAGGAAAGGAGTGAAAGAAGGAGACCTCGTCTGGTTGGAGAACTCCAAGGGCTCGAAGGCAAAAGGCAGAGTCCACATCACCGACGGGATAAGGCCCGATCATGTGGCCATAGCCGCGAATGCAGGCCACTGGAGCAAGGGAATGCCGATCGCGAAGGACAAGGGGGTCTTCTTCAACGAGCTGATCGAGATAGATAAGGAACACACGTGCCCTGTCTCTCTGGGTCAGGACATCTGCGTGAAAGTGAAACTCTACAAGGACGGGGGAGACCGCAGTGGTTAGATGGGGGATGGTGATCGACCTCAAGAGATGCACTGGATGCCATTCCTGCTCGGTCGCGTGCAAGGTGGAACATCACACACCTCCCGGAGTGTTCTGGGCGAAGGTCGTGAGGATCGAATCCGGCAAGTACCCCACGGTGATACGGCAGGCAGTGCCTCTCCTGTGCATGCACTGCAGAGAGCCCGAGTGCGAGAAGGTCTGTCCGACCGGGGCCACAAAGAAGCAGCCTGACGGAAGAGTCACCGTGGACTCGGATGAGTGCGTTGGATGCAGGTACTGCGCTGTGGCATGCCCCTACGGCGCGAGATGTTTCGCGCCTGACTGGAAGGACTACTTCACAGGCGACAAGAAACCGTCCTCGCCGTATGCCGAGTACTCCAAGAAGAAGTGGCTCGAGGAGAGCGACAAAGGGGTCGTGAGCAAGTGCGACTTCTGCGAGGAGAGGGTCGAGCAAGGGAAGCAGCCGGCGTGCGTGAACGCATGTCCCTGCGAGGCGAGGACTTTCGGCGATCTGGACGATCCGGAATCGGAGGTCTCGCAGCTGATCAAGAAGAGGAGGGGCATGCAGCTGCATCCGGAATACGGCACGGACGCGTCCGTGTACTATCTACCAGCGAGGTGAGAATTAAATGTCGCAATCTACATCCTCAAGTCAAGGTGATGCCTGCGTGTTGCAGCAGGAGGATTTCAAGCCGGGCGCGCGAACGCAGATGGAGTGGGGGTTCGGCGGCAGGAGGAGATGGCGGGACGGCGCCCTTCTGATGGCCCTCTTCCTTGGAGGCGTCGGCGCGGGACAGTTCGTGGTCTCGACCTGGCTGATCGATTCCGTCACGAGCGCGCTCGTGGGCCTCCTGGTGGTCGGTGTCGGCAAGACTGTGGCCCACCTGATGTATCTCGGTCAGCCCAAGAGATTCTACAGGCTCTTCTTGAAACCGAAGACCTCGTGGATAAGCAGGGGCCTCATATTCATGGTAGTGTTCGTCGCGTTCGGAGCGGCTTACCTGGCACCCGACATCGGTTTCGACTGGGTCCCATGGGAGACCGGATCGACCTTCTCCGACGCGCTGCTGATCGGTGCGATCCTGAGCGCGTCCCTGGTAATGGTCTATGACGGGTTCGTGCTTGCATCGTGCAAGTCTATCACTGCGTGGAACACGGCGCTCATGCCTCCACTGTTCTTCACGTACGCCGTCGCTGGCGGGACCGCGATGACCTATCTGACGCTGATCGCCATGGGATCGGACATTCCCAATGAGGACACACTGACGACGATCGACTCTGTGCTACTGGTCTCCATGTTCGCTCTCCTGGTGATCTACGTGATGAACATGAAGACATCAACGGCTACTGCCAGAGAGTCGCTCAGGAAGTTGACCACAACGAAGGTGGCTGTCGCGTTCATCGGAGTCGCCATCATCGCGGGCCTCCTCGTGCCCCTGAGCCTGACCTTGTATCAAGGGGTCGCGGCCACGGAAACCGTCGCTTCGGTCCTCCTCGCTTTGTCTTCCATTCTAGAGCTGTCCGGAGACCTGTCGGTCCGGCATTCGATCCTGAGAGCAGGCCTGCACGCTCCGGTCTTCTCAGAGGGCCTTTGAGCGAGCATGGAGTGCCACCCGCGATCGGCTGTGAGGAGATGAAGCACGAAACGCGCCGCCTGGACATCCTTCGCATCAGCAGCACGGGAGCGGTGAAGGAACGCGATCTGGTCGTCAGAGAAGCTCCTGTCACAATATTCCTTAACGACGTCGATCTAGTGACCCTGCTTTGTTCCCCGAAGGACCTCGAGTACTTGGCTGTCGGATTCCTGTTTGCAGAAGGGCTCATCAAGCGCAAGGAAGATGTTAAGAGCATAATAGCGGACAACAAGGACGGCGTAGTCTGGGTCGAGACGGTCGAGGGCAAGAAGATTCCCGACAACATCCTTGCGAGAAGGTTCATCACGACAGGCTGCGGCAAAGGATTGTCGTTCATAGACTCTCCGAAACCCAGGAAGGGTCTGAAGGCAAAAAGTGGTTTCAAGATGCATGCTGGCAAAGTCGCGCTGCTGATGAAGGAATTCCAGGAGAGATCGAAGATCTACAGGAAGACAGGAGGCGTTCACAGCGCTGGACTCGCAAACGCCCGCGGGATCGTCGCTTTCAACGAGGACATCGGGAGGCACAACGCGATTGACAAGATACTCGGTGAGTGCGTCCTCAAAGGGATCAAGACCGACGGCCTCATCTTGATGACGAGCGGCAGGGTGTCGTCGGACCTCCTCGTCAAGGCCGCCAGAGCGAGGATTCCATTCATCGTCTCGAGATCGGCTCCGACGGATCTGTCGGTCAGACTTGCGCGCGACCTCGGCATAACCCTTGTCGGCTTCGCGAGAGGGTCGAGGATGAATGTCTATTCGAACGAGCGGAGGATCGTGGCCGGACCGCGCGCCAGATAGAGAGCCAAGCGATAGCAGGAACTCGGCCGGAACAGAGGACCCAGGTCATACATCCGCGACGAAAACACATCTCTCTGGAAGAGCCTCTGTTAGGATCCCCTTGACCTCCATTGCGTACTTGCTCGCTGCGATTCGGTCCAGCCGATTCCCAGATACTCGGTCTGGCGGAGGCGTAAGAACCGCAGACAGCTTCCTTTCTTTCTGTGAGGCATCGAGATAGCTGAAGAGTATGATGTACTCTCGTCTCATGGTGCAACTGGAGAAACCCCGATGAAAGTGGATTCTCTTGAGTCTGTCATAGGGTATCACGAGATTCTGTTCGCTGTGTGCTGCCATATCGATGTTATCGGCAGAAGGATGATCGTGCTCCCTGATGTGGACAGAGGCGTATCCAAAGGCTCCGGGATGAATTTCGTTTCTGCCTTTTTCCGGTACTAGGACAATGCCATGTCTGGTGAGGAGCAGACAGAAGTCCTGGTTCTTCATTCCGCTCCTCACGAGGACATCTATCGCTTCAGCGCCTTTCTCCACGCTCCCACCGCCAACAGCATACCGGACGATAGTATCGCCTCAGACGCACTTATCGTTATTCATGTTGGTCTCCTCAGCTTCAGCCAGCAATTGAAATCCAATCCGGTCTCCTGGGGCCGGAGCCCGAATGACCAACTAGCATATTCTCGGCACTGGATCCCCGACCGGTGGCTCGATAACCCTCTTGCCGCCAGTGTGTGTCTCCATCATGACGCCTCGAATTGCCTTAGTAGCATGGCCAATAATCCGCGCCTTTGCGCCCTCCGGCCTAGTTCTGACGGCCTTGAGAACTCCATCTGCTCTCTCTGGAGCCACTGCCATGATTACCTTGCCCTCATTCCCGACTTCCAGCGGATCGATGCCTAGCATCTCACAAGCCGCAAGAACCGGGTCGTCAATCGGAATGTCCTCCTCCCTGACGATGATGCCTATCCCAGACTTGTCCGCCCATTCGTTCAGCAGGTTCGACAATCCGCCTCTTGTCGGGTCCTTCATTGCTGTGATACCGCCGACCTTCAAACCAGCTGCAATAAGATGATTCAGCGGCGCTGCGTCGCTCTTGACGGTCGTCTCGAAGCCATATCCTTCCCTGAATGACAGTATCGCTACGCCGTGGTTCCCCATCGGCCCTGATGCGATCAGTACATCACCATCACCCACCGAGGAATCGTTCGGCCAGTCCCACTTGAACTTCCTGTATCTCCTGACCTCGCGGATGTTGTGGTCCAGGTGCACCGACCTCTTCCCGATCCCGCTCGTGTTGATGAAAAGACCATCAATCGCGCTCTTCTCGACGACCTTCGTATCCCCGGTGACTATCTTCACCTTTGCCTTCTCCGCCGTCGCGCTGATGCTCTTCATGATCTTGTGGAGGTCATCTCCCGAGAACCCCTCCTGAATCATCATGGCGCACGAGAGAGCGATCGGGGTCGCGCCCATGACCGCCAAATCGTTCACCGTTCCCGCGACGGAGAGAACCCCAATGTCTCCGCCTGGGAAGAAGAGAGGCTTGACCGTGTACGAGTCCGTCGTGAAAGCGATCCCGTCTACAATGGCAGCGTCGTCCAAGGCGGCTAGAGGGATCTCCCCGAAGTCGTGGTCAAACTCCTTGAGGACGAACTCGCGGATGAACTCCTGCATCCGTTCCCCGCCAGCTCCCTGAGCCATCGTTATCTTCGCCATCGGTTGCCTCGGACGGGTTGCGAACAGGATGTTCGATTATAACCTTTTTGGCTGACTGGGTCGCTATTGGCGGAGCCCTCCACTTAGTTAGCTTCAATACAAGTTAGAGGCTTTCAGGAACGCGATGTTGTCAGGAGCGATTCTGGCCGGAGGGACAAGTTCGAGGATGGGGCGGGAGAAAGGACTGGTCCTTCTTCGGAACAAACCCCTGATCAGCTATGCTGCAGAGACGATTAACAAAGTCGCGGATGAAGTAGTCGTTGCCGTCGCTCAGGACATGAGTAGGCCCTATTCCAAAGTCCTCGGAGACGAATTCAAGGTGTACGAAGACAGCAGAAGGGATGGGGGTCCCATCGAGGGCCTGATTACTGCACTCTCGGCAGCAAAGGGCGACTATGTATTGGTCTGTCCGTGCGACACACCTTTCCTTAGGCCCGAGGTCATGGAATCGATTGCTCGCTTCGCCAAAGGACGGGATGGGGCCATCCCCATCATCCGCGGATACATCGAGCCGCTTCACTGCGCTCTCAGGAGAGGGCATTGTTTGTCGGTCTTCGAAGAGGCTGTCGAGGAGGGCATTAGGAAATTGGCCGATGCATACGCAATGCTTGACCTTACGATGATCGATGAGGACATCATGCGGGGGCTCGATCCAAACCTCGAGAGCTTCTGGAACCTGAACACCCCAGAAGACCTCGCGCTAGCAGAGGACAAAATGTCGCATCGACTCCAATAAGGCTCCAATCACTTGCTTCTCCGCTTGTCAACGATTCGTACGATGTTATCCTTGGCCTTGTCGACACCCATCTTCTCAAGGAACTCGTCACGGGTAGTGTGGGAGAGGTAGTGCGCGCCCACAGCCGCCACGGCAATTCCCGCCACACCGTCGAAGAGCATATCAAGCATCGTGTCGTCGAGCGTGTACTGCATATGGCTTCCAGTCCACATGTCCATCGAGAACTCCATCAGCTCCCACAAGACACCAGTCGCCATGGTGAATATGGCGATGAACACCCCCAGAAATCTCCGGGGCAAAAATATCGACTTGACATATTTGTCGATAGAAAGAACCACTATGAACCCGAGCGCGGCTATGAGTGATGCTGAAAGCGCGTGCGTTACGTGGTCCCACCCGGGGACATTGTCATAGAAGCCAGAAACGCCACCGAACACGTGCAGGAACAGCGCGAGGACGATCCAGAAATTGAGCTCGACTGGCAGGACCAGCTTCAGGTCCCTTCTCAGGATGGAAGGTATCTCGGTTATGATCAGCGAGACGACCGCTGCGGGAACCCACGTGAGATTGTCGGTCAGGAAGCCCGCCAGGGCTATTGCCAGCATGGCTGCCTGCATCGCCCTTGAGAGCAGTTTCAGCCTTTCCTCCAATTCGTTGCCTCCCACATGTGCATGAACTCGAGCCTTTCCCGACGCCCCTTCGGCGTGGCCTTCAGATAGAGATAGTAAACAATGCCCATGACAACGCCGCCCACTAGGGTCCAAACGAAGTCCATCATCACATCATAGTTGGAGCCCAGGTAGTCCGTGTTCCAGACCTTGTCACCTATGAATTCTCCTACTCCCCAAAAACCGGCGACCGCGAGCGTGAACATTACCACGAAGAAGATGGCGAACGGGCGGTTCATCCGGATGGCAGTAAAAATCTGCAACTCTACCGTGAGCAAAAACCCAATCGTGGCCAACGAAAAGGCGAATGCCAGTGAAGTAAGATCCCGCCACCAGGTCAGGTTTTCATTCAACCTCTCCGAGCCGGCAGAGATATGCAGCAGCATTGGCGCCGCAAGGAGCAGAGTCATCTCCCACGGGAGGGCCTTGAAAGGGTCCCTGTTCGCTACCACGGGCAAGACATACAACGTCAGGGCGGTCACACCGAACGCGACCCAGAGGATGTCAATGTTGAGGGCAGTGTAGACTGTAGAGAAGAACAGAATCAAGCTAGATATCCAGGACAGCTCTGCCTCTAGGAGCCTCGAAGTCAGCAGATTTCGGATGCCTTTCCTCCGTGTGGGCCCGTGTCCGGCGGAGTCCATACAGTCGTGTCAGAAAGGATACACACTATTAGGGACTATTGGCGGAGAGCTGTCATCCCCCAATACACGTACCCCCTCGGGCAAATGAAGCGCTGAGGGGGAGATTTGAACTCCCGAGGCGCATAGCGCCACGAGCTCACTGGCTTCTATCCGGAGCTTCCAGGCTCGCGCCTTACCGAGCTGGGCCACCTCAGCTTAGCTACCTCCAAAATGCTGTCTGTATTTAAGAATATCCGACGACGAACTACATCCACGGTGCCATGGCCAGATACAATGCTCAGCTCTTTCCACCCTTTCGGAGCACAACACTAATCTCGTCCAGTAGCTCTGCCCGCGTGTCTCGCACGGTCGGTCTGAACCGGCGGGCCACCTCGATATCTGACAAGTCGATTTCCACCTCGACGATGTCCTCTTCAAGGTCCTTACCTCGGGCGAGTTCCTCGCCCCTAGGGTCATGGAGCGTGCTCCCTCCGGCGAACACAAGGCTCCCATGGACCCCCACGAGGTTGCAGTATGCAACGTAGATTGCGTTCTCCACTGCCCGACCTGGTATGACCTTTCCGAAGAACGGTCTCGAAGTGGTAGGAGCTGCGGAGATGTTGACCAGCAACTGTGCACCCATGAGAGTTTCGAGCTTCGCCAGCTCGGGGAAGAACATGTCGTAGCAGACCGTGAGCCCTATCTTCGCGTGTTTTCCGTCACCGACGACTGCGCCGCTGCCTTCTGCGAAGAACACTCTCTCCTCGAAAGGACCGAAGGTCGGGAGGTACATCTTGTCGTACCGGTACAGGCGGCCCTCGCCAGTCGCCAAGAGACAGGAGTTGTAGACTAGCCCGGGGACCCGTTCATCCCTCATCGGCGCCCCGAAGACAACATCCTTCCTAGTCTCCTTAGCCAGACGCAAGACGCTCTTGATCGAGGGGCCCACTATCGTCTCCGCCTGGGCGAACAGATCGTCACGAGGCAGGTATCCTGTGAGGTTCAGCTCTGGGAAGATGACTATCTTGCCCTTGGTCTTGCGAACTACCTCCTTCATCCTCTTTAGGTTGCCTTGCTTGTCGTGGAGCTGACAGGTTACCTGAGCGAGCGTGACCCATAGTCTGCTCATCGTAGATTGGTAGGCCCTGCGGATAGATTAGAGTTACCCCGATACGATGAACTACCATTACCATAAGCGATATATCCAGATGGGGGCATTCCAGCACGATGATCCTTCCAAAGCTGAAGGACGGGACCGAGCAGGTCATCGAGAAGTTCCTAGCCGAGAAGCTAAGGAAGATAGGCGCCAAGGGGTTCGTCCTGGGAGTGAGCGGGGGGCTCGACTCCTCAGTGTGCCTAAGACTATGTGCGAAGGCCGTCGGCAAGGACAGAGTCCTTGCGCTGCTGATGCCTGAGAAGGACTCGCCGAGAGATGACCTCAAGGACTCGAAGCTACTCTGCAAGCTCGAGGGCGTGAAGTTCAAGGTCGTCGACATCACCGGTCCGATAGATGCCTACAAGAAGGCGATCAATGGCAAGATCGACAAGAAGTCCCTCGCGAACATCAAGGCGAGGTGCAGGATGGCCGTGCTCTACCACATCGCGAACAGCGAGAGGCGGTTGGTGGTCGGGACGAGCAACAAGAGCGAGATGCTATTCGGATACTTCACCAAGTTCGGGGACGGAGCCGCCGACCTGGAGCCCATAGGAGATATCTACAAGACCGAAGTGCGAGAACTCGCAAAGAAGATGGGCATACCGGCACCAGTCATCAAGAAGGCACCATCGGCAGGACTCTGGAAGGGCCAGACGGATGAGGGGGAGATGGGCATCACATACGAGCGCCTCGATGCGATTTTGCTTGGCATTGAGCTAGGCCTTGGCGAGAAGAAGATCGCGGAACGCGCGGAGACTTCCGTGAAGGAAGTCTCGAGGATAGCAAGAATGGTTCGCCTTACCTCGCACAAGCGCAAGTTCCCGCCAGTCGCCAAAATAGGTTTTCGGACACCTGGTTTAGACTGGCGAGAAGGCGACGAGGACATCTGAGACTCAGAGATACTTCTTCGATATCGACATCCTGGCCGCCATCAAGGGGTCCACTACCTGAGATACCCTCAGGTTGGCAGCAGCGCTGGCCAACATGTACGCCTCCTCGAAATCGATGCCCTGTCTGTTGGATATGAACCGCACTAGATCTGAGGTGGCCATTTTGGCTGCCTTGTCAAGAGTTTTAGCCGCAGCGTAGGCTATCCACTCGGTGGGCGTCTCAATCATCGGCCTCTTGAGTTCTACATCGTCGTTCTTGGACAACCTAACAGTTACCTCAGCGGCTACCTCGATCCCTGTCCCGCAAACCTCACCGTCTCCCATGGCAGCGTGGACATCGCCGACAGATACCATGGCACCGTCGTGGTATGTTGGCAAATAGACTTTAGAGCCTTCCCTGGCCTCGACGGTGTCAAGGTTCCCTCCGAAATCGCCTGGGTAGAAGACCGGGACCTCATCTTTCAGGGGCGATACGCCCATCACGCCGATGTGAGGGTTGAGTCCCACCTCGATATCAGGAGAGAAAAGAGCCTTTCCGCCCTTGATCGGAATGATCTTCGTTCGAGATTTGCGCACGTCCTCGCTGAGGATTCCCAAATTCGGAGAGCACATCATGACTCCCGTCTTGCCGAACTTGATCTTCTCTATCGAGACGCATAACGTTTCGCCCGCTGATAGCCCATTGACCTCGATTGGTCCGGTCGCGGGGTTCACGTTGCCCATGGCTATGTCCTCGAAGAGATCCTTGGCAGTCCTCGCTTTCCCCGAGAAGCAATCCCTCGTCTCGATCAATACCCGCTCGCCATTCTCGACCGCGTATGCTGGCTTGTTTTCGGGCGAGAACATGTATATGACCTTCTTTGAACTCAATCTCCTCATCTTATCACCCTCTGGCACAAGGCCATGGCGTGCAACTGGCAAGTACTTTGTTCCCAGGGAAGCAGTCCCAAAACTTTATGTAAGGCCATCCTTTTGGAGGAATCCACCAGGCTCCCGTAGTGTAGTCCGGCCAATCATTCGAGCCTCTCGTGGCCGCTGTCCGCGGCAGGCCGGTGAAAGCTCGATACCCGGGTTCAAATCCCGGCGGGAGCACTTTTCTGTGTCTGGCTATTTCTCAATTCGGAGGCAGGACAAGCTTTGTCACGCTATGAGCATGGGGCTCCTTCCACGCCCTCCGTAAGTCGTCGCAGGCCGCCTTGTCATGTTGGCAAGTCCTTCTGTATCCCGAACATCGAGAACATCATCCGAATCCTGATTGTCAAGCGAAGGTGAAGCGCTGAACAAGAAGATAGAAATCGAATCACCAAATGTCTAGGCCGTGGAGAACGAGGCCAGATAGTATTGAAATCCCCAGTTTGGGAGGCTGAAGAAAGAACTTATAGGGCACCACCTATTCTTGGAGAAAAGGGAGGAAAGGATGATCCAATGATTGAACAGATGCCTGAACCTGTGATTCCCTCTG